>NZ_JBIBKS010000025.1:0-119860 GCF_042959345.1 Streptomyces sp. NPDC007905
GTCATCGAGAAGACCCTGGCCACCGCGGCCGAAGAAGGCGTCGGAGACGCGCACCAACTCGAACAACTCCTCGCCCGCGCCGTGGCGAACTGGGCTTTCCGCACCTACCGCCGCAAGCCCCTCATCATCCCCGTCATCATCGACGCCTGAGCCACAGCCCCGCAGCACGGCCGCCGGCTCCGGTCACGGCCCCGCGAGCATCCAGGCCGGGCACAGGCGTCAGCAGCCACCTGAGGAGGCCGGGGTGGCAACGCACGTCACGGCTCGGCCCCGGCCAAGCCGTGACGTGCGTTGCCCGCAAGATCTCTTGGTGGTCGTTCCACTTCTAAGGAAGTGGAACGACTGATCCCTGCCGCCGCGCCGACGGTGGTCCAGCGCACCCGCTTCCGAGCATTGCTCAAAGTCCGAGGCGAACCATCCGCGAGGCACGATCCCCGGCATGCCTTGGCCTTGTGACATGGACGAAAGACATAGAGGCACCCCCCGAAGACACCGGCTTCGAGGCCTGAGTCCGGGCCGCCCCACAGCTGCTCTGCACCTTCCGCCGGCCGCGGGGCCCGTCTGTCGGGGGACAAGCTCGGCGCGGTGGGCGAGCCGGAGTCTCTGAGCTGGGAATAAGAAGGGCTCACCGCGTCCCGCAGGGCACCGCAGGGAAGTTTGACCGGGGAAGGTGCAAGTTCCGGCCGGTCAAGGAGGGGGATCTGAGGGGGTGGCCGACGGCAGATGGAAGTTGAGGGGTGGCACCTCGGTAAGCATGAGGACGCGGCTGTATGTAGCGCCCGGCTTTCATACGGTCCAAAAGCACGCTCTCAAGGCGCACCGCACATGGGTGAGTCCTCCGGGGCCTTGTTCCAGGTCTCCCCAAGGTCGACCCAGTTCGCTCCGCGCCGTGCTTTCCACGCGGAGGAGACCAGTGCTCCCCCGCTGCTACTGCGGACCCAGCTCCTGCCCTTCGGGTCTCGGAACTCCAACCACAGTGATGAAAGCTCTCCATCGGTGACCTGCACAGATGGGAGCGCCTTGCGCATGCTGGCGCGCAAAACGTCATTGAGGATCTTGATCTGTTTGCACGGCTGCAGTACATACAGATCCCACCACATATTCTTTTTCGGCAAGACCAGGCGCATTCGCATCGGGTGCGGGTTGCCGTTCATCACTACCACCGCGGACGTAGTTCGGTAGAAGTCAACCTGCTCAGCGAAGGCTTTCTGGGTCAGTTCAGCCGCTCGCTGGTCCTGCTGATCGCCGCGTTGCTCCTCCCTGTCGGCTCGCTGCTCTGCCCTGACGCCCAGAATCAGCCCCCCGAGTGCCGCAATGACGGTGATCGTCGCACCCACTCCCCTCCCGATCTCCGCCCATGTGGGCGCCGGCACCGTGGGGTCAGCGGGAGCGTCGTCGTCATGGGTGGCGCTTGCCTGATTTTGAGATGCCGTATTCGCAGGAGCGGCACCGTCGGAAAGAGGCGCAGGAGTGGAGTCGTCGCCGTCCGGCACAGGCTGCCCCCCGCTACTCGCTTCAGCCATACGGCCCAGAATACAAGCATGTGATCCGCCCTGGGGCTCCTGCTCAATTAAGGAGATCGCCGGTCCCACTTGAGTGTCGAACGGTCAAACTTCGCTGTCACAGGGCACCGGACACCGGCCCCTTCAGGCAGATGGTCGCGTCCGCCTTCGGAGATCCTCTTGACGTGGTCGACTTATGGGATCGTCCGTAACGTCGGCCGGTTGCCCACCGCAAACATGGGTGAGGAGCGGCGCAAGCCCGAACGGTGTCGCGGTCAGTAGGTGGCCACGGAGATGGCGATGTAATGCGCGGTGAAGGCTGCCACGGTCAGGGCGTGGAAGACCTCGTGGTAGCCGAACCAGCGGGGTGAGGGGTCGGGCCGCTGTAGGGCGTAGACGACCGCGCCCGCGCTGTAGAGGAGTCCGCCGACAACGATCAGGACGGCTACGGCTGCTCCGCCGGTGTGCAGGAAGTCCGGCAGGTAGCGCACCGGTGCCCACCCCAACGCCAGGTAACACGGGGTGTACAGCCAGCGCGGAGCTCCGACCCACAGGACCCGGAACACGATGCCGGCCAATGCCCCAGTCCATACGATCCACAGCAGCATGGACCGCTGTGCCGGCGGGAGGAGGAGCACGGCCAGGGGGGTGCAGGTGCCGGCGATGATCAGGAAGATGTTGGCGTGGTCGAGTCGTCGTAGAAGAGCCTCGCCCAGTGGTCCCCAGGTGCCACGGTGGTAGACGGCGCTCGTTGCGAACAGCAGCCAGGCGGTGACCGAGTACACGGCGCAGGCCAGGACTGCCTGCGGAGTACGGGCCAGGCAGACGAGTACGACGCCCGCGATCAGTGCGGCGGGGACCATTCCGGCATGGAGCCAGCCACGCAGCCTCGGCTTGATCGGTTCGGCCAGGTCGGCCGCCCGCTCCACCAGAGCGGCAACCGAGTGAGCCTTCTCCCCCGCATGGCCGCCTTGTGATCCGTCGGGTGGCCCGTCTTCACGGCGCTCTCCACGCGCTGCGGCGACGTGACCGTATTCGACTTCAGCGGCATCACGGGACACTGCTTCTCGTCCTCCCTCGGGCAACTGGGCGTCACGGGCAGCAATGCGGCCATGCTAAAAGGACCTCACTCCGACAGCATCTTGGGAGGTCGTTCGAGAACCCCAGGGCCACGTCGCCGGGCATCGGCTGGTTCGCCACCGTGTGAACTCCAGCCCCGTTGACGCTGCCGCCGATGGGGCGTGCCCAGGCCGAGTAGATCGGCTGGTGAGGGGAACGATCAGAGCTTACGAACGGGCATCTCCGCTCGCCTACGCGCAAGGATCGCCGATGCTTCCTGAGGTCCGCCCATACGTATCCCCCGCCCTGGCACACCAGTTGGAACATCAGTTGGGTCTGGCTTCGCGTCTCGAAGCTGCCCGTCTCGATGTGGAGGGCGTCGCCGGCATCGCAGTCGTCGCAGCCGCCCACTCCGATGGCTATGCGGCCACCGGCCATCTCCTCGGGCTGCTGGCCGCGCTGCCCGCCCCTACCGAGGCAGGAGAACGCTTCTGGTCGGACCTGTGGAGGTCTTCGGGCACCGCGTACCTGCTACCCGTCAACATCAAGGCGCTGGTGCTGCGTTCCCTGGCAGGGGAGGGAACCGCCCTGGCCAGGCAGATCCTCTCGGCCGTCGATGAGATGACTCCGCCCCAGCGCGTCGCGGCCGGGGAGGTGATCGGTCAAGCCCTCGCCGAGTCCGACCATTTTCCCGACCTAAAGACACAGGTCATCGGAGAGTTGTGGCTCCGGGATCTGGAGCTCACCGCCTGGCGCGTTCTGCATGCGGACCGCAGATGGGACGATCCGGTCGGACAGCAGGCTTTCGTCGACGCCTGGACGGGCGCCTGAGCGCCTGCTGCTCCGAGCTGCGCGAACAGACGCGCAGGGCATGCGGCGCCCGAGCCGACGGCGCTTGAAGCGACCGAGGTCAGGAACTTCCGGGCCGAGGCCGCAACCGACCCCGTCCCTCGACAGATCAGGGGCCGCGCAGTGGTGACAGCGCGGCCCCTGATCCTGTGCACGCCCGGCACGAGAACAGGCGCCATCGTCCGGGTGGGTGACTCAGCCCGCATGGGCGGCGGTCACCGGACGCGGTGTCCGATCCCTGGGGCGGGCTGCGCGGTCAGGCCGGGTTGATGTTCTCGGCCTGCGGGCCCTTCTGGCCCTGGGTGACGTCGAACGTCACGATCTGGCCCTCCTGGAGCTCACGAAATCCCGAGGAGTTGATCGCAGAGTAGTGCGCGAAGACATCCGGGCCGCCGCCGTCCTGGGCGATGAAACCGAAGCCCTTCTCCGCGTTGAACCACTTCACAGTTCCCGTTGCCATGTCTCATGCCTTCCAGTCGATGAACGCCTCCCACTCCATGTGGCAGGCGGAGGTGATCGCCCTGGTCCCTGCGGCACAGCACAGCAAAACGCCCACACCGAAGGCGCGGGCAAGGGGGAAATCCGAACCACGACATCTGACACAGACGCTACACGCCCCCACACCGCGTCACCACAGGAAACGATCCCGCCGCACACCGAGACCGTGCGTGACGTGCCCGCCGACGCGGACGGGCAGCTCATCCCCCTTTCGCAGGGACAGGTCCGGCACTGCCGGACCTGTCCCTGCGGCCAGGTGAACGAGTTCCGTAGGGAAGAACGCCGTGCGGCCTGATGCCGGACCGTCACGGCCGTCCACATATTGGAATCGCACAACAGGTCCGCAGAGACCGATTCGGAAATATCTTCGTACTCGAGTCCGAGGTATCACCGGTAATTGTCCAATGAATACCGAAGCCGCACTCGGGTATTTTCGAGCCGGGGACCGAACGGGATCGGGCCGAATGGGATGGATTGTCGGAGTTCAGCTTTGGATACGGCAGGCGTCGAGCAGTCCCTCGATCTCAGGGCTGGTTTCCTCACGGCGTACGAGGAGCATCGTGTTGATCTCCATGCCTTGTTCGGCGAAGGGCCGGAAGGCCACGTACTTGCTGTTCAGGAGTCGCGCGTGGGAGGCGTACAGAACGGTCCAACTCGGCGCCGAGGCGCCGATGGAGGCCAGCGTCTCGTCCAGGGTGGTGGACGAGGGCGGGCCGGGCACCGGGGTGAACCCGGTGGCGGCGCAGGCCCCGACGACGAGGTCGACGAGCACCGGGTTGCTGCGGCGCGGGAGCAGGCGCAGCGGCACATGTTCCAGGTCGCGCAGGGCGATCTCCTTCCGAGCGGCCAGCGGGTGACTCGCCGGCAGGGCCACCACCAGGGGCTCGCGCCACAGGTCGATGCAACGCACCGCGGGATGACCCGGTTCCGGGTCGTGGGTGAACGCGGCATCCAGGCGACCGCTTGCGACGCTCTCCACGCGGGCGTCGGCCGAGGTGGCGATGAGGTCGACGACGGCTTCGGGCAGACGTGTGGCGAGGTTGTTGAGGACCCGGTGCAGATTGTCACCGAGGCCGGAACAGGTGCCCAGGCGCAGCGCGGGACGCTGTTTCGCCCCTTCGCCCAGGGCGACTTGGCGAGCCTGGTCGGCGGCGGCGAGTACGGCCCGGGCCTCGGGCAGGAAACGTTCGCCGGCCTTGGTCAGCCGGACACGCCTGGGCGAGCGGTCGAACAGTTCGACGTGTAAGGCCCGTTCGAGCCTTCTTATCTGCTGGCTGACTGCGGGCTGGCCGACGAACAGGCGGCGCGCCGCGCGACCGAAGTGTTCTTCTTCGGCAACTGCCACGAAATACTGTAGCTGTCGCAATTCCACAATTCTTTTTCCCCCGTGTCGTTGGCCGCATCGACTACCTTGCGGTCATTCCGGACACGCCCATCACGAGCGATGCGGCAATGGCGCTCACCTGGAATGGTCTCACGCGGTAGCTTCCGTTCCGTAAAGCCTTGACCAACCTTCTGTAATGTGACCGACCCGTACCGTCACTCAAGTCGTCCAATTCGGACAGTGTTGAGTGGCACGCACCACACTCCGTGCACCGATCACTGATCCTGATTGCCGCCATTCCCGATCACGCCTTGTTCCGGCCCGCGGGTCCCGGCACCGTTGAGGACGCAGGGCCGTGGGGCGCACGCAGTCCCCGGTCCGCCGCGGATCCGTCCGCGCTACGGGGTGTTGAGAGGAGAACTGCCGATGCGTGCCTTCATTCCCACCGGTTCCGCCACGGACCCGGTCGCCTTCGCAGACGTCGACGAGCCGGCGCCGGCCGCCGACGAGGCGGTGGTCGAGGTCGAGGCGTACGGGGTCAACCGCGGCGAGATCATGCGGCTGCACCGGCCCAAGCCCGGCTGGCGGCCGGGCAAGGACATCGCCGGTGTCGTCGTGCGCGCCGCGTCCGACGGCTCCGGACCCGCCGAAGGTGCCCGCGTCGTCGGCCATCCCCCGCACAGCGGCTGGGCCGAGCGGGTCGCGGTACGCACCGCCTCCCTCGTCGAACTGCCCGCGGGCCTTCCGGCCACGCAGGCCGCCGCCCTCCCGCTGGCAGGTCTGAGCGCACTGCGGCTGCTGCGCACCGCGGGCTCGGTCGCCGGCCTGCGGGTGCTGCTCACCGGCGCATCCGGTGGCGTCGGCCACTACGCCACCGAGCTGTTCACGGCCGCCGGCGCCGAGATCACCGCCGTGACCGCCACCCCGGAACGGGGCGAACGGCTGCGGGCGCTCGGTGCGCACGCGGTGGTCCAGGACGTGGCCGACGCCGAGGGGCGGTTCGATCTGGCGCTGGAGTCGGTGGGCGGTGCCTCCACCCGTACGGCGCTCGGCAAGTTGCGCAGGCGGGGTCGGCTCATCTGGTTCGGCGGTGCCTCCCGCGAGCCGCTGACGCTGGCCTTCTTCGACTTCTTCAACGGCCCCGAGTCCGGTTCCATCCAGCACTTCTCGTACACGGACTCGGACGTCCCGGACGGACAGGACCTGGCCACCCTGGTGCGCCTGGTGGCCGAGGGACGGCTGCACCCGGAGATCGGGCGGCAGGAGGACTGGAAGGCGACCGGGCAGGTCGTGCAGGACGTGCGCGAGCGGCGGGTGCGCGGCAAGGCCGTGCTGACCGTGGGAGATCGCGCGTGAAGACGCTCACCGTGGGAGACAGGCGCCTGAGTCTGTCGCAGACGGTGCCGTGCTCGGTGGCGCACCGGCGGGCAGTGGCCGAGGTGTTCGTGACCGACTCGGCGCGGTTGGCCGAGGACACCGCGGCGTTCGCCTTCCAGGTGCCTCGCGCGCACAGCCTGTGGGGCGACCGACTGCTGCCGTACCACGACCCGTTCGGGGTCGGGGAGGCCGCCCGGCAGGCCGCGTTCGTGTTGTTCCACGAGCACTTGGACGTGCCGGTCGGTGTGCCGTTCAGCATGCAGCGCTGGGATCTGCGCGTCACCGACCTGGAGCGGCTGCGGGACAACGAACGTGCCCCGCTGGAGGGCGTGCTCACCTACCGGATCACCCGCAGGCGTATGAACGGGGCACTGGGCAGCCTGACCATCGAGGGCGCGCTCGACGTCGACGGCGCCACCGCCGTCACGGTCGCCTCCGACGTCGTGTTCACCGCCCGCGCCGACTACGAGGCGCTGCGCGCCTACCAGCGCGGCCGCAAACCCCTGCAGCCGGATGCCCCGCGGGTCACCCCGTACGCCGCCGAGGCCGTGGGCCGCTCGGACCGCCGGAATGTGGTCATCGGCCCGGCCCCTGAGCCGGCCGCCGAGTCCGGTTCGGCCCGGCACCGACTCGTCGTCGACTTCTCCCACCCCGCGTTCTTCGACCACTCCTACGACCACGTACCGGGCCCGCTGATGAACGAGGCCCTGCGCCAGGCGGCCCTGGTGACGGCCCATCAGGAGGGCGCACTTTCCTCCCCGGTGGCCTCGGTCGTCCGGCTCGACGCCTCCTTCCGGGACTTCGCCGAGTTCGAGGGCCCCCTGGAGTACACCACTCGGCTGCGCGGCACCGAGGCGAACGGCGAGGTGCTCCTCGCCCAGGAGATCGCCCAGTTCGGCACCGTCATCGCCACCGCCGAGACCGCCCTGCGGCCCTGACGCCCCTCTCCACCGCCAAGACCACCCTGCGGCCCCGACACCCCTCTCCACCGCCGAGACCGCCGCGGCCCCGACGCCGCTCTCTCCCCGCCCGCGCCCACCCGACCAGGTGCGCCCACGGGCCTCCTCAGCCTGCCCTCACGAAAGGAGACGGCTCCATGAGTGCTGCCGTCGTCGATCTGGTCGCCTGCGATTTCGCGGGCGTGCTGACCGAACCCCTGCCGGAGACCTTCAAACGGTTCGCGGACCGCGCCGGCATCACCGTGCCGCAGTTCGTCGACGCCATGCGGGAGGTCACCGAGCTCTCCGGGCTGCCCGGCCACGACGTCATCAGCCTCGGCCACTGGACCGAGGCCCGCTGGGGCGGTCACCTCGCCGACGCGCTGGAGCGCCGCACCGGCCACAGACTCGACCTTTCGGCCTTCGGTGCCGACTGGTGGTTCCCGGGCCGGGCCCGCAACGACGAGTTCCTCGCCTATCTCGCCACCCTTCGCGAGGAGGGTGTGCGGCTGGCGATGATCACCAACAACGTCAAGGAGTGGGAGCCCAGTTGGCGGGCGATGATCCCGGAGACCGACGAGCTGTTCGAGATCGTGACCAACAGCTGTGAAGTCGGCTTCGTCAAGCCCGACGTCAGGATCTTCGACCTGACCGCCGAACGTCTCGGCGTCTCCCCCGAGCGCTGCGTGATGGTGGACGACCTCGCCGAGAACGGCACCGGCGCCTCGGCGGCCGGCTGGCGCGCGGTGCAGTTCACCGAGACCGCCGAGGTCATCGCTCAGCTCGACGCCCTGCTCGGCCGCCCGACCGCGGTCTGACCCCGCCCGCTCCCACCAGGAAGGCCGAGACCTTGCGCTTCACCGCCGAACTCTCCCTCTGCGGGACGACCGTGTGGGCACCCGACACCGTCGAGCGCCCCGCAGTCGCCCTCGCCGACGGCCGGCTCACCCAGGAGGCCGTCGACGAACTCGACCTGGAGTACGTGCCGGTCGCCCCCGCGGACCTTTCCCCCGCCGACATGGCGGTACGCGCCGCCCGCCGGGCCCTGAGCCTGTCCGGCACCCCGGGAGGGGACATCGGGCTGCTGCTGCACTGCTGCATCTGGCACCAGGGCTACGACATGTGGAGCGCCCCGCACTTCATCGCCAACGAGATCGGCGCCCGGTCGGTACTGCCGGCGACCATGTCCCAGGGCTGCAACGCGGTGATGCCGGCGCTCGAACTCGCCGCCTCCCGGCTGCTCGCCGACGACTCCCTCGAGGCCGCGATGATCACCGCAGCGGACCGGTTCGTCCTGCCCGGCTTCGACCGCTGGACCGGCAGCTACGCCTGCGCCCACGGGGACGCAGCCACCGCGACGGTCATCAAGCGGGGGGCGCACCCCGGCCAGGGCCTGCTGCTGCGTTCGGTACGCAGCGTGGCGGTGCCGGAGCTGGAGGAGATGAACCGGGCCGGTCTCGAGCTGACCCCGGCACCGCGCTGGAACATGGAGAACCTGGACCTGCGTGGCACCAAGAAGGCGTACCTGCAAAAGCACGGCTTCGAGACCTTCGAGAAGCTGGCCAAGGGTGCCATCGTCAGCGCGCTCGAGGGCGCCTTCGCGGACGCGGACGTCGATCCCGCCGATCCGCGAGTGAAGGCCGTGACCATGCCGCGGATGAGCCGGAAGATCGTGCGCGGCACGTACTTCCCGGTCATCGCCGAGGTCACCCCGGCACCGCCGCTGGGCCTGGCCCGGCACACCGGCCACCTCTCCTGCAGCGACATCCTCGCCAACATCGCCGACATGTCCGAGCCGGCCGGCGGCCCCCTGACCGCGCCCGGCGACATCGGCGTGGTCGTCAACGCCGGCGGCGGCTACACCTGGAGCGCCCTCGTCCTCGAAGTCCCCGGCGCCTGACCGCCACCACGTACAAGGAGGTACCGAAGTGGCAAGCCGGCTGCCCGTACTGGTCGTCGGGGCAGGTCCCGTCGGCATGGTCGTCGCGTCCGAACTGCTCCAACAGCAGGTCCCGGTCCGGATCATCGACGCCGACCGCGCACACTCCAACCATTCGCGGGCCACCAGCCTGTGGCCGCGGATCCTGGAGATCCTGGGCCGCACCGGGGTCAGCGACGAGCTGATCTGCCTCGGTCACCGAGTCGACCGGGTGCACTACTACTCCGCCGGCCGTCATCTGGGCGCGGCCCGCCTCGACCGGCTGGAGAACACCCCGTACCCGTTCGGCCTGGCGCTGCCCCAGAGCGTCACCGAGGACGTGCTGGAGCGGCGGCTGACCGAGCTCGGCGGCAAGGTGGAACGTGGCCTGCGGCTGACCGGGCTGCTGCAGGACGGCGACACCGTCCAGGCGCGGGTGACCCTGCCGGACGGTTGCACCGAGGACATCGAGGCGGCCTGGGTGGTGGGCGCGGACGGCTCGCACAGCGCGGTGCGCGACCTGCTCGGCATCGCCTTCGACGGGCCGTCGCTGCGCCTGGACTTCGCGATCGGCGACGCCACCATCGACGGCCGTACCCCCGAGCACATGGTCGGCTACTGCTGGAGCCCGGCCGGCAACCTGGCGCTCGCCGCCCTCGGCGAGCGCGCCTTCAGGGTCGCCGTCCGGATCACCGAGCAGGAACGGCAGCAGCGCTACGGCACCGAGTACTTCGAGCGGGTACTGCACGAGAGGGGCCCACGCGGCTCGTTCACGGTCAGCGACGTCCGCTTCAGCACCACCTTCACGGCGGCCATCCGTTCCGCCGCCCGCTATCGCGTCGGCCGCTGTTTTCTCGCGGGGGACGCCGCGCACGTGATGAGCCCCGCGGGCGGCCAGGGCATGAACACCGGCATCCAGGACGGCGTCAACCTGGCCTGGAAGCTGGCCGGTGTGATGACCGGCCGCTTCCCCGACGCCCTTCTCGACAGTTACGAATCGGAGCGCCGGCGGGCCGCCACCAGCGTCGCCCAGGGCACCGCGCGGCAGGCGGCGCTCGGCAACCTGACCCGGCGGGGCGACGTGCTCCGCCGCGACCTGAACATCCGCCTGGGCTCGCTCACCGGCCGACTGCGCCGCGAGGTCGCCCCCACCCTCGGCCAGCTGAACGTCAGTTACAGCCCCCTCGGCGTCTCCTCCGCCGCCGGCCGGATCGCCCCCGGCGACCGGGTGCCCGCGCTGCCGGGCCGCGACCTGCCCGGCTGGGCCGAACTCGACGTCGCCCGCTTCACCGTGCTGGCCTGGGAGTCCGACGCACCGCCCGCCGAGGAGGCGGTGCCGGCCGGACTCCACCGGGTCGCCACCCGCGCGGCCGACGCGCCGCAGCTTGCGAAGGCCCTCGGCGACACCCCCGTACTGGCGCTGATCCGTCCCGACGGACATCTCGCAGCGCTCGTCGACCCGGCGCGTCCCGACGCGCTGGCCGACGCCTACGCCCACGCCCTCGGCGAGGGCGGTTTCCCGGAGCAGGACCCCAAGACGGAAGGCAGGAAGGGCTCATGACGCCCGAACAGGTACACGGCCGACGATGGCTGATCCTGGTGCTGATGGCGGTGTGCGTCGTCATCGGCACCATGGACAACACCATCCTGACGGTGGCACTGGCCCAGATCCAGCAGCAGCTCGGGGCCTCCAACTCACAGCTCCAGTGGGGGATGGACTCCTACACCGTGGTCTTCGCGGCCCTCCTGTTCACGGCGGGCCTGCTGGGCGACCGCTACGGCCGCAAGAAGGTCCTCGTGCTCGGCCTCGCCGTCTTCGGTGCGGCCTCGCTGTACGCGGCCTACGCGTCCTCGCCGACCGAACTGATCGTCGGTCGCGCCCTGATGGGCATCGGCGTCGCGGTGGTCCCGGGCGGCACCCTGTCCATCCTGCTCAACGTCTTCCCGGCCGAGGAGCGGGCGAAGGCGATCGGCCGCTGGTCGGTGGCCGGCGGTCTGGCGATGGCCCTCGGGCCGCTGCTCGGCGGCGCGCTGCTGCAGTGGTTCTGGTGGGGTTCGGCCCTGCTGATCAACGTCCCCTTGTGCATCGTCGTGATCCCGCTCATCGGGATGTACGTCCCCGAGAACAAGAGCCCCGACCCGGGCCGCCTTGACCTCGCCGGGCTGCTGCTGTCGATCGTCGGCATGGGCCTGCTGGTGTACGGCATCATCCGCGGCGGCGAGGACAACGACTGGGTGGCCGGCGGGGTGCTCGGCCCGATCGTGGGCGGGGTGCTGGTGATCGCGGTGCTCGCGCTGGTCGAGCGCCGGGTGCAGACCCCGGCCCTGGACCTGGACCTGTTCCGGCGGCCGCTGTTCCTGGTCGGTTCGATCGCGCTGTCGCTCGCCATGTTCGCGGTGATGGGCGGCGGTTACGTACTCTCCTTCTACAACCAGGTGCTGCGCGGCTACTCGGCCTTCGAGGCCGGCCTGCTGATGGTGCCGGTGGCGCTGGGTCTGATGTACGCGGCCGCCAACAGCGCCTCCTGGGCCCAGAGGTTCGGGCCGGCCCGGGTGATCTCCACGGGGCTGCTGCTCACCTCGCTGCCGCTGGTCTACTACGCCACCCTCGACGCGGACTCCTGGGTCGGCCTGATCGCCTTCGCCCAGCTCGTCTTCGGCTTCGGCATGGGCCTGGTGATGGCGACCGCCCCGGCCGTGTGCATGTCGGTGGTACCGCCCGCGAAGGCAGGTGCCGGTGCGGCCGTACCGAACGTGATGCGCCAGGTCGGCGCCGCTGTCGGCATCGCGGTGACCGGCGCGGTGCTGGGCTCGGTCTACCAGGGCCAGATCTCCCCGTCCCTGCAGGACCTGCCGGCGAGCACCCGGCACGACGCCGGGGGCTCCCTGGGCGCCACCGCCGCCGCGATCAAGGACGCCCTGCGGCAGCACGGCACGGTCGCCGAGCGGGCCCGCCGGCTCACCGACACATCGAACGTCTCGGGCCTGAGCGACGCGGTCGGCGACGCCTTCCTCACCGCCCAGCGGGCCGCGATGTGGACAGCCGGCGGTATCGGTCTCGCCGGCGCCGTGGTCGCCCTGATCTGGCTGCCCGGCCCGGCTCACCGCCGTACCGAGGAACCCGCGAGGCCCGCCGGCGGGAAGACCGCGGACGCCTCGGGACCCGACCCGGACCCGGGCGCCCCCGCCGGGCAGGCCGCCGGACAGGAGGAGACGGCCCGCACCTGACAGCGGCCCGCGGATCCGGCCCGTTCCCCTCCCGGGCCGGCCCTTCGGGCAGGATCGCCCTCACGTCGCCCTCCCGGCGCTCTGCCCGCGCCCTCTTGTCACCCACCACTCCTCCCATCCGTCCTGTCCAGGCGCACCGCGCCACCGCGCTGCCGGGTCGCCCGGCGGAAAGGTCACCATGTCGCACTCCACGGGGGCGGCCCCGGCGGGCCGATTCAGTTGCCCACTGCCTCGACCGGACGCGCCGCTGCGGCTGTTCTGCTTCCCGCACTCGGGCGCCGGCCCGACCGCGTTCCGGACCTGGCCCCGGTTGGCCGGCGAGGACGTCGAGGTGCACACCGCGGTGCTGCCGGGGCGCGGGGAGCGCGCGGGCGAACCGCCGGCAACCGACTGGCGGGCGCTTGTCGCCGAGTTCGCCGAGGCGGTGGAACAGGCAGCAGGCGACGGGGCCGATGCGGCGGCCCGAACGGTGCTGTTCGGACAGAGCCTCGGCGCGGTGCTCGCCTTCGAGGTGGCCCGGCTCCTGCGCGCCGCCGGACGGGAACCCGCCCGGCTGGTGGTCGCCGGCCGGGCCGCACCCGATGTCCTCTCCCGGGTGCGGCTGCCCGCGGACGACCGCGCACTGGTGGACCATGTCGCGGCGCGCTACGGCGGCATCCCGGACGCCCTGCGCGCCGAGCCCGAACTCATCGCCTACTTCGCCCGGCCGCTCCGCGCCGACCTGCGACTGGCCGAGCGGTACGCCTACGCCGAAGCCCCACCGCTCTCGGCCGCCGTCGCCGCCTTCGCGGGCGAGGCCGACGACACGATCGGCCCCGGGGAACTGGAGCGCTGGGGTGCCCACACCACCGGCCCGTTCACCTCGCTGCGGCTGCCCGGGGGGCATCTGTGCTCGGAGGGCAACGAGGCCGTCCTGCTCGCCGCGGTACGCGACAGCCACCGCTCCCCGGCCGATGCTCCCTGACCCCGCGCGGGTGCCGTATCCCGCCGCGAGGCCCGACGCCGGCGCCCGGCCGAGTCGAGCCCTCCACCGGCACCCGGGCCGACTCAGGCGCGACGCCGGCACCCGGCCGACTCGAGCGCGACGCCACTCTCCGTGCGGTGACGAGCCGCCCGGACCGACACCCGCACCGACACCCGCACCGACACCCGCACCGACACCCGCACCGACACCGCCGTACCCCGAGGTCACCAGGACGGCCAGGGAGCGGTGACACCCGACCGCCACAGACGCCGGCACCGTCGCGCACCGGCAGGACGGCCGGCCGGGGACCTGACGGCCGCCGAAGACGGCCGGGCGCGTCCTTTCCGACACGCGCCCCCGCCGGTCAGCCGCCGAGGACCGGCGCGGCAACGGGGCGCCGACCCACCGCACACCACGGAACCACGAAGGAACAGCCCGTCATGGAAATCTGCATCCACACCGAACCCACCCAGCGCGGCGCCGACTACAACACCCTGCGGGCGCTGGCCCAGGCCACCGAAGAGGCCGGCTTCGACGGCTTCTTCCGCTCCGACCACTATCTGCAGTTCGGCACCCCGGTGCGGCCGGCCGCCGCCTCGGACGCCTGGATCTCGTTGGCCGGCCTGGCCCGGGACACCGAACGGGTCCGGCTCGGCACCCTGGTCACGCCGGTGACCTTCCGTTCGCCGGTGCAGCTCGCCGTGCACGTGGCCCAGGTGGACCAGATGTCCGGCGGCCGGATCGAGCTCGGCATCGGCGGTGGTTGGTACCAGGCCGAGTTCGAGGCGGCGGCGGTGCCGTTCCCGGCCACCGACCGGATGGCCCGCCTGGAGGAGGCGGCCGACATCATCGCCGGTATCTGGGGCACCGAGCCGGGCGAGACGTTCGGTTACGAGGGCCGCCGCTACCAGGTCAAGGGGGCCCAGGCGGCCGCCGAGACCGTGCAGCGGCCCGGCCCGCCGCTGATCGTGGGCGGTTCCGGCGGCGCCCGTTCGCTCGCGCTGGCCGTACGGCACGCCGCCGAGTACAACGCGCCGTTCATCGCCCCGCAGGAGGCCGCCGACCTGCGTGCCCGGCTCGCCGAGGACGCCGAGGCGGCCGGCCGGGAGACCGCGCCGCGGGTCTCGGTGCTCAACACGGTGTGCTGCGGCAAGGACGATGCTCACATCAGCGCGCGGGCCGACGTGCTCGGCGAGCCGCTGAAGGCGGAGAGCTTCCGCGGCACGCCCGGTCGGCTGGTGGACCTCTTCGGGCAGTACGCCGAGGCCGGCGTGAGCCGGCTGTATCTGCGGATGCTCGACATGGAGGACCTGAGCCACCTGGAGCTGCTGGCCGACGATGTCCTGCCGCAGCTGCGCTGACCGCGCCGCGCCGCGTCCGAGAGAACACGGCGAAGGCGACACCCCACACACTCCGCAATCGAACGGTGAGGGAAACATGCCACGTTCCACATCCTCCGGGTTCACCGGACTGCCCGGACCTTCCAGCTCCGAATCCACCTCCGGATCCACCCGCGCTTCGGCCGCGGCATCGGCCTCCACGCCACCCGGCCCCGCCCCGCGCCGACCCACCCCGCCGGACCCGGACCGGGCGGTCGCGGTGGTCGGCCTGGCCTGCCGGTTCCCCGGCGGCGCCACACCGGCCGAGTTCTGGCGGCTGCTGGAGTCCGGATCCGCTGCCATCGGCGCCCCGCCGGCCGGCCGGCCCGGGGCCGTGGACGGTCCGCCGCTGACCGGCGAGGCGCCGCCCGTCGGCGGCTACCTCGACGAGGTGGACCGGTTCGACGCCGAGTTCTTCGGGATCTCCCCCCGGGAGGCGGCGGCCATGGACCCGCAGCAGCGGCTGGTCCTCGAACTTGCCTGGGAGGCCGTGGAGGGCGCCGGGAACGCCCCGGACGCACTGCGCGGCAGCCGCACCGGCGTCTTCGTGGGTGCGCTCGCCGACGACTACGCGACCCTGCTGCGCCGCGGCGGCCCGGACACGGTCAACGGCCACACCCTGACCGGTCTGGCGCGCGGCATCATCGCCGGCCGCCTCTCGTACGCGCTCGGTCTGACCGGACCGAGCATGGTGGTCGACGCCGCGCAGGCGAGCGCTCTGGTGGCGGTGCAGCTGGCCGTGGAGAGCCTGCGCCGCGGAGAGAGCGAACTCGCCCTGGCCGGCGGGGTGAACCTGAACCTGGCACCGGACAGCACCACAGCGGTCGCCCGGTTCGGCGGTCTGTCGCCGGACGGCCGCTGCTTCACCTTCGACGCCCGCGCCAACGGCTATGTGCGCGGCGAGGGCGGCGCGGTGCTCCTGCTCAAGCTGCTGCGGGACGCGGTGCGCGACGGCGACCGGGTGCACTGCGTGATCCGTGGCGCCGCGGTCACCAACGACGGGGCCAGCGCCACGCTGCCCACCCCGACGGTGGCAGGGCAGGAGCGGGCGGTGCGGGCCGCGCTGGCCGACGCGGAACTCGCGCCGGAGCAGGTGCAGTACGTGGAACTGCACGGGCCGGGCACCCGGCTCGGCGACCCGATCGAGGCGGCGGCCCTCGGAGCGGTCTTTGCAGCGGGGCGCGCGGAGGACGCCCCGCTGGTGGTCGGCTCCGTGAAGACCAACATCGGGCATCTGGAGGGTGCCAGCGGGATCGCCGGGCTGGTGAAGACGGTGCTGAGCATCGCGGGCCGACGCCTGGTACCGACGCTGAACCACCGGACGCCGAACCCGGACATCGACCTGGCGGCCCTGCGGCTGCGGGTGGGCGTGGCGGCACAGCCGTGGCCGTGGCCCGAGGTGCCGCTGGTGGCCGGGGTCAGCTCGTTCGGGATGGGCGGCACCAACTGCCATCTCGTCCTGGAGGAGTTCACGGCCCCGACCGCTGCCGCTGCCGTCCCGCCGGGCGAGGTGCTGTCCCCCGGGGCGCCGCTCGCCTGGCCGCTGTCCGGGCGTGACGAGCAGGCGCTGCGGGAGCAGGCGGGCCGCCTGCACGCGTACCTGACCGAGCACCCGGACGCCGAACTGCTCGCCCTCGCCCAGCTGTACGCGACCCGCCGTACCCTCTTCGAACACCGCAGCGTGACAGTGGCCCGCGGCCGCGACGAACTCCTCGCCGAGCTCGCGCTGCTCGCCGAGGGCCGCCCCTCGGGCGGCACGGTGGAGGGGACCCACGCGGGGGCGCCGCGCCGGGCGGTGTTCGTCTTCCCGGGGCAGGGCTCGCAGTGGGCCGGGATGGCGGCGGGGCTGCTCGACCACTCCCCCGTCTTCGCGCGCCGGTTCGCCGAGTGCGCCGCCGCGCTCGCCCCCCATCTGGACTGGTCCCCGGAGGATGTGCTGCGCGACCGGCCCGGCGCGGCGGAGCTGGCCCGGGTCGACGTGGTGCAGCCGATGCTGTGGGCGGTCATGGTCTCGCTGGCCGAGGTGTGGCGGGCCGCCGGCGTCGAGCCGGCCGCGGTGGTCGGCCACTCGCAGGGCGAGGTCGCCGCGGCCACCGTGACCGGGGCACTGTCCCTGGCGGATGCCGCCCGCATCGTGACGGTGCGCAGCAAGGGGCTGTTGAAGATCGCCGGCCTCGGCGGGATGGTCTCGGTGCCGCTGCCGGACGAGCGGGTGCGCCGTGACATCGCCCCGTGGGAGCCGGAGTTGAGCATCGCCGCCGTCAACGGTCCGCAGCAGACCGTGGTCGCGGGCCCGCCCGACGTGCTGGAGAGGTTCACCGCCACCTACGGGCCCGAGGTCCGCATCCGCAAAGTGCGGGTCGACACGGTGTCGCACTGCGCGGTGGTGGACGTCTTCAAGGACGACCTGTACGCGGGCCTCGGCGAGATCACACCCCGCTCCTCGACGGTGCCGTTCTGGTCCACGGTGACCGGAGACGTGCTCGACACGGCTGCCCTGGACACCGACTACTGGTACCGCAACCTGCGGCACGAGGTGCGGTTCGCGCCCGCTGTGGCCTCGCTGCTGGAGGCCGGGTTCGAGGCGTTCGTCGAGATCAGCCCGCACCCGGTGCTCACCACCGGGGTGCTGCAGACCGCGGAGGCGCGGGCCCGGGAGGCCGCGGTCGTCTCGACACTGCGCCGGGACGACGACGAGGTGCGCCGCCTGCTCACCGCCTTCGGCGAGGCGCATGCGCACGGGATCGCCGTCGACTGGTCCGCCGTGCGGCCCGCCGCCGGTCTCGTCGCACCCGCGCTGCCGGCCGCCCTGCCGACGTATCCGTTCCAGCGCCGTCGGCACTGGACCCGGGTGACCGCGGCGCCGGACGGTGCGGGGGTCACCGTGCCCGATACGCGGACGGCCGAGTCGGCCGACTCCGCGGACGGTCTCGCGGCCCGGCTGGCCGCGCTGTCCCCGCAGGCCGCGCTCCAGTGGATGCTGACGCTGGTACGGGACCACACGGCGGCCGTCCTCGGGTACGCCGGCGGGGACGAGGTCCGTCCCCGGCACACCTTCAAGGACCTCGGTTTCGACTCGGCGATGACGGTGGCGCTGCGCGGCCGGCTCGGCCGTGCGGCGGGCTGGACCCCGCCGGTCAGTGCCCTGTACGACCATCCGACGCCGACCCGGCTCGCAGAGTACCTGTGCCGTGAGCTGCGCGCCGGGCAGCGCACGCCGCAGGAGCCGCCGGCGGTGCTGATCGAGCGGCTGTCCGCGGCGCTCGGCGCACTCCCGCCGGAATCCGGCCCCCGCGAGGAGGCCGCGGAGCGGCTCACCGCACTGCTGGCGACGCTGGGCACACCGGTCGCGGTGTCGCCGGGCGTCGCGGCACCGGGTCCCGGGAGCGGAGCGGGCGGCGACGGGACCGACGAGGTTGCCGCGCTGGAGGCGGCGGTGGAGGCAGCCGGTGTGGAGGAGCTGTTCGAACTGATCGACAGCTCGCTGAGCTGACCGACCGGTACCGGAACACCCGACCGCGGCGACCGGCTCGCCGGCGCCGCGGTCGGCACCGGTCCTCGGCGCGCCCGCGCGCCCGACGCATTGCACCGCTTGGCACTGCTTTGTGCCTTTTTTTCTTGGCCGGTCGGAACCGGCTGCTGCACACGTTTCGTAGGTCAGCCCGCGCCGTGCGGCCGGGCGTCACCATGGGGGTACGGCGATGACGGCCGATCGGAAGATGGTCGACTACCTGAAGAAACTCACGCTGGAACTGCACCAGTCCAGGCGGCGGGTGCGGGAACTGGAGGAGGGCGGGTCCGAGCCCGTCGCCGTGGTCGGCATGGGCTGCCGTTTCCCGGGCGGGGTCAGCTCCCCGGAGCAGCTGTGGCAGCTGGTCGCCGAGGGCCGGGACGCGATCGGCGCGTTCCCGGTCGACCGCGGCTGGGACCTGGAGAACCTGTTCGACCCGGACCCCGAGCACCCGGGCACCAGCTACGTCCGCGAGGGCGGGTTCCTGTACGACGCGGGCGAGTTCGACCCGCGGTTCTTCGGCATCTCGCCGCGCGAGGCGCTGGCCATGGACCCGCAGCAGCGGATCCTGCTGGAGGTGTCCTGGGAGGCGCTGGAGCGTGCCGGGATCGCCCCGGACTCGCTGCGCGGCAGCCGAACGGGGGTGTTCACCGGCCTGATGTACCACGACTACCTGGCCGCCCAGCGTGATGGCGCGATCCCGCAGGAGGCCGAGGGCTACTTCCTCACCGGCACCACCGGGAGCGTGGCCTCCGGCCGGATCTCCTACCTGCTGGGCATGGAGGGGCCGGCGCTCACCGTGGACACCGCCTGCTCCTCCTCGCTGGTGGCGGTGCATCTGGCGGTGCAGTCGCTGCGCCGCGGTGAGTGCTCGCTCGCGCTGGCCGGCGGGGTCACGGTCATGGGCGGCCCGAACAACTTCGTGGAGTTCAGCCGGCAGCGCGGGCTGGCGCCCGACGCGCGGGTCAAGCCGTTCGCGGCCGGCGCCGACGGCACCGCCTGGGGCGAGGGCGCGGGCGTCGTGGTCGTGGAGCGGCTGGCGGACGCGCAGCGCAACGGGCACCCCGTCCTCGCGGTCATCCACGGCACCGCCGTCAACCAGGACGGGGCCAGCAACGGCCTGACCGCCCCGCACGGCCCGAGCCAGGAGCGCGTCATCAACGCCGCGCTCGCCGACGCCGGCTGGAGCCCCGACACGGTACAGGCCGTCGAGGCACACGGCACCGGTACCCGGCTCGGCGACCCCATCGAGGCCGGCGCGCTGCTCAACACGTACGCTTCCGGCCGCGACGCGGACAACCCGCTGCACCTGGGCAGCCTGAAGTCCAACATCGGCCACACGCAGGCCGCCGCGGGCATCGCCGGGCTGATCAAGACGGTGCAGGCACTGCGCCACCGCACGCTGCCGAAGACACTCCACATCGACGCCCCCACCCCGCACGTGCCCTGGGACAGCGGCCACATCGAGCTGCTGACCGAGCAGTTGCCCTGGCGTGCGCAGGGTCCGCGGCGGGCCGGCGTGAGCGCCTTCGGCATCTCCGGCACCAACGCGCACGTCCTGGTGGAGGAGGCACCGGAGCCGGTCGAGCCGGCGGCCGGGGACAGCGCCGAACCCCGCCCGGCCGACGGAGCGGTGCCGGTGCTGCTGTCCGCGCGCTCCCCGCAGGCGCTGCCGCTCGCGGCCCGCCGCCTCGCCGCACATCTGCGGGAGCACCCCGAGGTGCGGCGGGCCGACCTCGGGTACTCGCTCGCCGTGAGCCGCAGCGCGCTGGAGCACCGGCTCGCCGTGCCGGGCCGGGACCACGACGCGCTGCTCGCCGCGCTGGAGCGGATCGCCGCCGGGGACCTGTCGGAGGCGGTCACCGGGACGGCCGCCGACGGGCCGGCCCAGGTGGTCTTCGTCTTCCCGGGGCAGGGGTCGCACTGGGTCGGCATGGCCGCCGAACTCCTCGACCGATCCGCCGAGTTCGCGAAGGCCGTGACCGCCTGCGCGGAGGCCCTGGCCCCTCACACCGACTGGTCGCTGCTCGACGTGCTGCGCGGCGAGCCCTCGGCACCTCCGCTGGAGCGGGTGGACGTGGTGCAGCCCGCGGTGTGGGCGGTGATGGTCGCCCTGGCCGCGCTGTGGCGGTCGTGCGGGGTCGAACCGGCCGCCGTGGTGGGCCACTCGCAGGGCGAGATCGCGGCCGCGGTCGTCGCCGGCGGGCTCTCGCTGGAGGACGGCGCCCGGCTGATCGCCCTGCGCAGCCGCGCCATCCGGGCGCTGTCCGGCTCCGGCGGCATGGCCTCCCTGGCGGTCTCCGCCGCGGTGGCCGAGGAGCTGCTGGCCCCCTGGGCGGACCGGGTCTGTGTCGCAGCGGTGAACGGTCCCTCCGCCACCGTCGTCGCGGGCGAGCCGGCTGCCCTGGAGGAACTGGTCGCCGCCACCAAGGAGCGCGGCCACCGGGCCCGTGTCATCCCCGTCGACTACGCCTCGCACTCGCCCCAGGTGGAGGCACTGCGCGAGCAGTTGCTGGCCGAGCTGGACGGGATCGTGCCGCGCAGCGGCACGATCCCCTTCCGTTCCTCGGTCACCCTCGACGACCGGGACACGGCGACCCTGGACGCCGCCTACTGGTACCGCAACCTGCGCGAACCGGTCCGCTTCGAGGCCGCGGTGCGCGCGCTCGCCGAGCGGGGCGCCACCCTCTTCGTGGAGGTCAGCCCGCATCCGGTGCTGTCCTTCGCGGTGCAGGAGACGGTGGGCGAACAGGCCGTCGCGGTCGGCTCGTTGCAGCGCGGCGAGGGCGGTCTTGAACGCTTCCTGCACTCGCTCGCCGAGGGCTGGTGCGCCGGTGCCACGGTCGACTGGGCGACCGCGCTCGCCCCGTACGCCCCCGTGCGCACCGACCTGCCGACCTCCCCGTTCGAGCGCGAGCGGTACTGGCTCGCCCCCGGCAAGGCACCCTCCGACGCGCGTGCCCTGGGCCTGGGCACGGCCCAGCACCCGCTGCTCGATGCCGTGGTCGACCTGCCGGACGGCACCGTGGTGCACAGCGCGCGGCTGGGCGTGGACACCCAGCCGTGGTGTGCCGACCACGCGGTGCACGGCACGGTCCTGCTGCCCGGCACCGCCTACGTCGACCTCGCGCTCGCCGTGGGCGCCCGGTGCGGCGCGCCGGTCATCGCCGACCTGGTGCTGACCGCGCCGCTGGTGCTGCCGGAGAACGGTGGCGTGCATCTGCGGCTGACCGCGGGACCGCCCGAACCGGACGGGACGCGCGCCCTGACCGTTCATTCGCGCCCCGAGCAGGCGGACCCGGACGAGCCATGGCGCGGGCACGCAACGGCCCGGCTGGCCCCGGCCGCCGACGACACCCCGCGTCTGGCGCCCGCGCTCACGCGGGGCGAGTGGCCCCCGCCCGGTGCCGAGGACATCGCACCGCGGGTGGACTACGAGCGGTTCGCGGCCGCCGGGTACGAGTACGGGCCGGCCTTCCAGGGGCTGGCGGGGCTGTGGCGGCGGGGCGACGAGGCGTTCGGCGAGGTGCGGCTGCCCGAGGCCGCGCCCAGCGGCTCCTTCGAGGTGCATCCGGCCGCACTGGACGCGGCACTGCACACCGCGCTCGCCGCCGAACTCGTCGACCACCGGGGCGGTGCCACCCCTCTGCCGTTCGCCTGGAGCGGGGTGCGCCTGTACGGCGCGCACGCCGCGGTGCTCCGGGTCCGGCTGAGCCGCGCCGACGACGGCGGCCTGCGCCTGGAGGCGGCCGACGAGAACGGCACGCCGGTGCTGACCGCCGACACGGTCGCCTTCCAGGCCGCCTCGCCCGCCCTCGCGGCGGGCACCGGCGCGCTGCACCGCATCGACTGGGTGCCGCGGCAGCCGGCGCCCGCCGCGCCGCCCGCTTCCTGGGCGGTCCTCGGCGACCTGGACCTGCCGGGTGCGCTCAGGGCCGGCTCACTCGCCGAACTCGGCGTCGCAGTACCGCCGTTGGTGCTGGCGCCCTGCCCGCTGCCCGCGGAGGGCATGGCGAGCGGCGCGCACGCGGCCGCGCGCTGGGCGCTCGCACTGCTGCAGCAGTGGCAGTCGGACGACCGCTTCACGGGCAGCCGACTGGTGCTGCTGACCCACGGCGCGCTCGCCGTCGACGCCACCGACGAGACGGCCACCGCGGCAAGGCTGGCCCAGTCCACGGTGTGGGGTCTGGTGCGTTCCGCCCAGTCGGAGGCGCCCGGCCGGTTCACCGTGGTCGACATCGACGCCGGCGATGCGTCGCTGGACGCGCTGCCGGGCGTACTGGCCCTGGACGAACCGCAGCTGGCCCTGCGCGCGGGCCGGGTTCTGGTACCGCGCCTGACCCGCACCGCCCCGGCGCCGACCGGCGCGGACGGGCCGGTGTTCGATGCCGAGGGCACGGTGCTGGTCACCGGCGGGCTCGGCGGCCTGGGCTCGCTGGTCGCCCGGCATCTGGTGCGGGCGCACGGCGTGCGGCGGCTGCTGCTGGTGGGCCGGCGCGGGGCGCACACTCCGGGCGCGGCCGATCTGCACTCCGAACTGTCCGCGGCCGGCGCCGAGGTGAGCATGGTCGGCTGCGACCTGACCGACCGGGAGGCGCTCGCCGATGTACTGGCCGGCATCCCCGAGGCGCACCCGCTCACCGGCGTGGTGCACACGGCCGGGGTGCTGGACGACGGCGTGCTCACCGCGCTCACCGAAGAGCGGCTGGCCGCGGTGCTGGCGCCGAAGGTGGATGCGGCCGTCAACCTGCACGAGCTGACGCGCAATCAGCCGTTGTCCGTGTTCGCGCTGTTCTCCTCGGTGGCCGGTCTGCTGGGCAATCCGGGCCAGGCCAACTACGCGGCCGCCAACACCTTCCTGGACGCCCTGGCCGCGCACCGCCGCTCGCTGGGCCTGCCCGCGGTCTCGCTCGCCTGGGGCTTCTGGGCCGAACGGGGCGGTATGACCGGGCACCTGGACGAGGGTGACGTGGCCCGCCTGGCCGGCTTCGGAGTGGCACCGCTGGCCGCCGAGGACGGACTGGCCCTGTTCGACTCGGCGCTCGCCGCGAGCCAGGCGGCCGGCGAGCAGACCCCGGCGCTGCTGGCCCCGGTCCAGTTCGCGCATGCCACGCTGCGGGCCCGGGCGGCCGGCGACGGGCTGCCGCCGGTCCTGCGCGGCCTGGTCCGCACCCCGCGCCCGGGCCCGGCCACCGCGTCTGCGCCGCAGGGGTTCGCGGCCCGGCTGGCCCAGGTGGCCGAGGCCGACCGGCGGGCCGTGGTGCTCGACCTCGTGCGCGCGCAGGCCGCGCAGGTGCTGGGTCACGACTCGGCCGACGCCCTCACCGCCGGCCAGTCCTTCAAACAGCTCGGCTTCGACTCGCTCACCGCACTCCAGCTGCGCAACCGGCTCAACTCGGCCACCGGTCTGGTCCTCCCGGCCACCCTCGCCTTCGACCACCCGACCCCGGAGGAGGTCACCGGCCTCGTACTGCAGCGGCTGGCCCCGAGCGAGCGGCCGGCTGAACGCGCGGCCGCTGCCGTCGCCGAACAAACCGAGCGGCAGGCCGGCGCGGACGAGCCGATCGCCATCGTCGGCATGGGCTGCCGGCTGCCCGGCGGGGTCACCTCGCCCGAGGAGCTGTGGCGGCTGGTCGCCGAGGGCCGGGACGCCATCGGGGCCTTCCCCGACAACCGCGGCTGGGACCTGGACGACCTCTTCCACCCGGACCCGGAGCACTACGGCACCAGCTACGTCCGCGAGGGCGGGTTCCTGTACGACGCGGGCGAGTTCGACCCGCAGTTCTTCGGCATCTCGCCGCGCGAGGCACTGGCCATGGACCCGCAGCAGCGGCTGCTCCTGGAGGTCTCCTGGGAGGCACTGGAGCGTGCCGGGATCGCACCCGACTCGCTGCGCGGCAGCGACACCGGCGTGTTCACCGGGATGATGTACCACGACTACGGCTCGACCACGCGGATTCCGAGCGAGGTGGAGGGACACTTCCTCACCGGCACCACGGGCAGCGTGGCCTCCGGCCGGATCTCGTACCTGCTGGGCATGCAGGGGCCGGCGCTCACCGTCGACACCGCCTGCTCCTCCTCACTGGTCGCGCTGCACCTGGCGGTGCAGTCGCTGCGCCGCGGCGAGTGCGTCATGGCGCTGGCCGGCGGCGTGGCCGTGATGTCCTCACCGGCCACCTTCGTCGAGTTCAGCCGCCAGCGCGGGCTCGCTCCCGACGGCCGCTGCAAGCCGTTCGCGGCCGCCGCTGACGGCACGTCGTGGGCCGAGGGCGCCGGTGTGCTCGTGGTGGAGCGCCTGTCGGACGCCCGGCGCAACGGGCATCCGGTGCTCGCGGTGATCCGGGGCACCGCCGTCAACCAGGACGGGGCCAGCAACGGCCTGACCGCCCCGCACGGCCCGAGCCAGGAGCGCGTCATCAACGCCGCGCTCGCCGACGCCGGCTGGAGCCCCGACACGGTACAGGCCGTCGAGGCACACGGCACCGGTACCCGGCTCGGCGACCCCATCGAGGCCGGCGCGCTGCGCGCCGCGTACGGGGCGGGGCGCAGTGCGGACGCCCCCCTGCACGTGGGCAGCCTGAAGTCCAACATCGGCCATGCCCAGGCCGCCGCGGGTGTCGCCGGCATCATCAAGATGGTGGAGGCGATGCGGCACCGCACCCTGCCGCGCACCCTGCACATCGACGCCCCGAGCCCCCACGTGGACTGGGACGGCAGCGGCCTGAGCCTGCTCACCGAGGAGCGGCCGTGGCAGGGCGCGGGCCCGCTGCGGGCCGGCGTCAGCAGTTTCGGCATCAGCGGCACCAACGCGCACGTGCTGATCGAGGAGGCCCCCGCGGCACCCGCGCCCGTGGACGCGTCCGAGGCGCCCCGGCCGACGGCGCGCCTGCTCGCCCTGTCGGCGCGCACGCCCGCCGCGCTGACCTCGCTCATGGCACGCAGCCTCGCCACGCTCGGACGGAACGGGGACACGGGCCTTGCGGAGTTCTGCCGCGCCGCCCATACCGGCCGGGCCGTGCTGCCGTACCGCGTTGCCGCGGTGGCGGCGAGCGCGGACGAGATGCGGGACCGGCTCGCCGACCTCGTCGCCGGGCAGCCGGAGGGGATGGGCGCCCGGCGCGGTCACGCCCGTCCGGGTGTCACCCGTGACGTGGTGTTCCTGTTCACCGGTCAGGGCGCGCAGTACCCGGGGATGGCGCGCACCCTGTATGCGACCGAGCCGGCGTTCCGCGCGGTGCTCGACCGGTGCGAGGAGGTGCTCAGCGGTGAGCTGGACCGTCCGCTCACCGAGGTGATCGGCCTGCTCGGCGAGCCGGCACCCACCGGTGCCGCGGACGCGGCGGTGCACGAGACCCGGTACACCCAGCCCGCCCTGTTCGCGGTGGAGTACGCGCTCGCCGAGTTGTGGCGGTCATGGGGGGTCCGGCCCGCCGCGGTGCTCGGTCACAGTGTCGGCGAACTGGTGGCCGGCTGTGTGGCCGGGGTGATGTCGCTGGAGGACGCGCTGCGGCTGGCGGCGGTGCGCGGACGGCTGATGCACGAGCAGTGCGGGCCGGGCGCGATGGCGGCGGTGTTCGCCGCGCCGGAGCGACTCGACGAGGTTCTGGGCGAGTTCACCGGCCAGGTCGCGGTGGCCGGGATCAACGGGCCGCAGAGCCTGGTGATCTCCGGCGCCGAAGAGGCGGTGGCCCGGGTACGGGAGGTGCTCGCCGAGCGCGGGGTGCGCAGCAAGCCCCTCGCCGTGCGGCGGGCGTTCCACTCGCCGCAGATGGAACCGATGCTGGACGCCTTTGAGCGGGAAGCCGCCCGGATCTCCTTCGCGCCGCCGCGGATCGGGCTGATCTCCAACGTCACCGGGGACTTCTTCACCGACGGCGCCACCTTCACCGCCGCCTACCTGCGCCGGCACGTCCGGGAGGCGGTCGACTTCCACGGTGGTGTGAACGCCCTGTGGGCCAGGGGCCACCGCACCTTCCTGGAGGTCGGCCCGGCCCCGCACCTGGGCGGCATGGCCCGGCGTTTCGTCCCGGAGGACGCCCTGCGGGGCCAGGAGGAGCCGCCGCTGTTCCTGCCCTCGTTGCGGCCGGGCCAGGACGACTGGCGGGTACTGCTGGACACGCTCGGCACCCTGCACGTCCACGGCGCCACGGTCGGCCTGACCGCCTGGGACGGCCCGCAGCCGGGCGCCCCGACGGCCTCGCCGGTGCCCACCTACCCCTTCCAGCGCACCCGTTACTGGCTGACGGTTCCTGCGCCCGGCGCCCGGGCCACCGTCACGGCCCCGCCGGTGGAGCCGGCCGCCGTCGAGGAACCGGAGGCGGTGTCCGCGGGCGGGGTCCGGGCAACCGTCGAGTCGGCGTCCGAGGAGTCGCGCCCGGACCTGGTGGCCGGTGTGATCGCCGCGATCGTGGCCCGCACACTGGGCGGCCGGCCCGAGGACGTGGACCGGCACGACCCTCTGCCGAGCCTGGGGCTCGACTCGATGATGTCGTTGGAGGTACGCACCGGGATCACTGCCGAACTCGGCGTGCAGGTGCCCCTGGCCGCCCTGCTCGACGGCGCCTCGGTCTCCCGGCTCGCCGAACTCGTGCTCGCCGGCTGGGAGTCGGGAGCCGACGGCACCGACGCCGTTCCCGCCTGAACCCAGGGCACCACCCAGTCCCCGGAGCGCCCGCCGGGCCGCGCGACCCGCGGCCCGGCGGGGCCCCGCATTCGAGCCGTAAGGACGACAAACACATGACACGTACGACACAGCACGGGAACGCACTGGGCGTGATCGGTCCGGGTACCGTGGGCCGCGCGCTCGCCACCGCCGCCGCCCAGGCCGGCCTGAGGGTGACCGCACTCGCCCGCGACGAGGCGGGGGCCGCCGCGGCCCGCACCGCGATCGAGGCCGCACTGCCCCCCGCGGCCCGCCCGCACCTGGTCTGCACCGCCGACCCGGCCGCCCTCGCCACGGCCGACCTCGTCGTCGAGGCCGTCCAGGAGGATCTGTCCGCCAAACTCGCCGCGCTCGCCACCGCGCACACGGTCTGCCCGCCGCACACCGTCTTCGCCACCACCAGCGCGGCCCTGTCGGTGACCGAGCTGGCCGAGGGCACCGGCCGGCCCGACCGGGTCGCCGGGCTGCACGTCCTGCCGCCGCTCGCACCGGGCGCGGCCGCCGAAGTGGTCCCCACCGCGCACACCGCGCCGACCGCGCTCACCGCCGTACGCCTGCTGGTGCGTGACCTCGGCCTCACGCCGGTGCAGGTCGGCGACCGGCCCGGCCGTGTAGCGGGCCTGCTGTACTTCGCTTTTCTCGGCCGCGCCGCCCGGATGTACGAGGAGGGGTACGCCTCGGCCGACCAGATCGACACGGCGCTGCGGCTCGGCTGCGGGCTGCCCACCGGCCCCCTCGCCCGCATCGACGAGCTGGGCGTGGACACCGTCTGCGACGCGCTCACCGCGCTGGCCGCCGCCACCGGCGACCGCCGACTCGAACCCGCCCCCGTGCTGCGCCAGTTGGTCCGCGAGGGACGGCTGGGGCGCAAAAGCGGCGCAGGGTTCCACCGGTACGCCGGCGTCGGCACCGCCGATGAGCCCCGCACGCCGGCCTTGCGGCCGACCGGGATCGGCCGGGTCGCGGTGGTGGGGTCCGGCACCATGGCCGCCGGGATCGCCGAAGTCTGCGTGCGCGCCGGCTTCGCCACCGTGATCACCGCCCGCAGCGAGGCCAAGGCCGAGACGACCCGCAGCCGGGTCGCCGCCTCCCTGATGCGGGCCACCGCACGCGGTCACATCGGCACCGGCGAGGGCCGGGCCGCGCTCGGGCTGCTGTCGGCACGGGGCTCGCTCGCCGGGGCCGCCGGCGCCGACCTGGTGATCGAGGCGGTGGCCGAGGACACCGCGGTCAAGGAGACCGTCTTCCAGGAACTGGGCCGGATCTGCCGCCCGGGTGTCGTGCTGGCCACCGGCACCTCCAGTCTGCCGGTCGCGGACTGCGCCACCGCCTCACGGCGACCCGAGGACGTGGTCGGGCTGCACTTCTTCCATCCGGCCCCCCGGATGCGGCTGGTGGAGGTGGTGGCCACG
Source organism: Streptomyces sp. NPDC007905 (assembly GCF_042959345.1). Taxonomy (NCBI): domain Bacteria; kingdom Bacillati; phylum Actinomycetota; class Actinomycetes; order Kitasatosporales; family Streptomycetaceae; genus Streptomyces; species Streptomyces sp. NPDC007905. The sequence goes on from NZ_JBIBKS010000025.1 coordinate 28,622, forward strand.
CCGAAGTCGGCACCGGCCACCGTGGAGACCGCGCAGGCCTTCGCCACGGCGCTCGGCAAACAGCCGGTGCTGTGCGAGGACCGCGCCGGCTTCGTCGTCAACGCGCTGCTGTTCCCGTACCTCAACCAGGCGCTGGAGCTCCTGGGTTCGCACTACGCCGACACGGATGTGATCGACACGGTGATGCGGACCGGCTGCGGCTTCCCGACCGGGCCGTTCGAACTCCTCGACTCCATCGGCCTGGACGTCTCGCTGCGCATTCTGGGCCATCTGCACGAGGCCGCGCCGGGCACCCACCAGGAGCCCTCGCCGCTCCTCGCCCATCTGGTGCGGGCGGGCCTGACGGGACGCAAGCCGGGTACCGGCCTGCGCGGCTGCTGACCCCGCGGCGCCCGCCACCCACCGACCGGCCGTATCCGCGGTCACCACCCCGGCCGCGCCCGCACCGCGGCCGAGGCCTCCGTGCGGGCGGGGCGGGCCGCCCCTCGCCCGCCCGCACACTCCCACCGAACCACCGTCCCACCCGGAAGGCAGGACCCCGTATGGCCGTCACCACCGAGCGACCGAAGAGACCGGAGAGACCGGATCAACGGGAGAGACCAGAACGACTGAGAAAACCGGAGAGACCGCAGTGCCGTCCACGCGGCCTCATCGTCGACTTCGGCGGTGTGCTCACCACCTCGCTGCGCACCAACGCCGAGGAGTTCGAGCGCTCCGCGGGCCTCGCGCCCGGCGCCTATCGCGCCGCGCTCGCGCACCCGGCCGGTGCCCGGGTCTACGCCGACCTGGAGACCGGCCGGGCCGCCCAGCGGGACTGGAACGAGGTGATCGGCGGTCTGCTCGGCATCGAGACGGAGAACCTGATGGGGCGAGTGCTCGGCCCGCTGCGCCTGGAGGACCAGGTGGTGGACGCGGTGGCGGCCGCCGGTGCGAGCGGCGCGGTGACCGCCCTGCTCTCCAACTCCTTCGGACTCGAACCCTTCAACGTCTACGCGGAGTTGGATCTGCTCGACCTGTTCGACGTGGTCGTGCTCTCGGAGCGGGAGGGCGTGCGCAAACCCGACCCGGAGATCTACCGCCGCACCGTCGGCCGCATGGGACTCGCCCCGCGGCGCTGCGTGTTCGTGGACGACCGCGAGGTCAACCTGCCGCCCGCCAGGTCCCTCGGCATCCACCCCTTGCTGCACACCGACCCCACCCGCACCGCGTCCCTGCTGTCCGAGTGGTTCGGGCCGCAGAAAGACATGCCCGCAGTCGATCCGGTCCCGCCCTCCGCTACGGATCCGACGCGCCCGGAAGGCCTCGAACGCCACTGATGCGCGGTGCGCGCGGTGGGGGCCGTGGCTCGCGGGGTGCGGCATCCGGCCGGTCAGGCGCGGGTGCTGTGGCGGGGACCGCCGTACTCGCTGTCGGTCACGTGTTCCCGCCAGTCGACCTCGTCGGTCTCCCCCAGGGCGATGTGGGTCATGAAGTGGTCGGGAGCGGCGCCGTGCCAGTGCTCCTCGCCCGGCGGGGTCCGGATCACGTCGCCCGGGTGGGCCTCGAGGATCTCCCCGCCGCGGGACTGGACCAGTGCGATGCCCTCGACGATGTAGAGGGTCTGGCCCAGGCCGTGGGAGTGCCAGGCCGTGCGGGCGCCGGATGCGAAGCGCACGGAGTTCGCGCGGGCGCGGGAGGGTTCCTCGCCGCGGTGGATGACATCGGCCCACGCGTCGCCGGTGAACCACTCGGCCGGCAGCTTCATCGTCGGCTGCTTCTTCAGCAGTTCCATCGGGAAATCCCTCTTCCGTGTTGTGCGGGTCCGGCGGTTCCGACTGTGTCGGTTCCCCGCGGCGGTCGGGGTCCCGGCCGTGGCTGGGCCGTTCGGCACCGCGCGTCACCGCCGGGTTGCCAGGTCCGTGGTCCGTTCAGGTGGCCGGCGGGCCGAGGGCTGAGCGCTCCCTGCGGCCCGCGCACTGTTGGCCTGCACCGTACGGAAGGCCGTCTGCTTCTTGCGGTCGGGCCCCTCTTCGCTGCGCAGACCCATGACCTGCAAGATCCGCACCGGGCGGCCGAGCTCGCGCTTCAGACGGTTGACGATCGGCGTCCAGGCGCTGGAGACCACGCTCTCCTTCGCGCTCTTGCGACAGTACGGGCTGCCCATGCGCGGGAAAGCGCCCGTACGCCGCGATCTCGGTCAGCAGGCTGCGCGGCATCCGGGTGCCGTCGGGGCCCGACATCGTGCGGGTGACCTCCAGGTGCCGGTCGGCCGGCACCCCGACGGCAGCACACTGCAGCGCAGCGAGCTCGGACACCCCGGGATAACGGATGCCGCCAAAGACCACCGGCGGCTACTCCAGCACTCCGAGGCTGGAGAGGTAGGAGATCACCCGGTCGGCCAGGCCGGCGGCCCGGGCGGCCTCCATCAACACAAACATCATGACCGCGCTGTCCTTGCCGCCGGACAGCTGGGGCGCGAGCAGGTCGTGGTACTCGGCGGCGATGGCGCGCACCGCTTCCACCCGCCGGGGGTGCGAGGGCCGGTAGTAGACCTGCGTGGTGGAGGGATCCTGGTGGGCCATGAGGACTTGCAGGATGTCGAGCGGGACGCCGGCGTCGGCGCGGAGCTGGGCGTAGGTGTGCCGGAAGGCGTAGGGGAACACTCGTGCCGGGTCGAAGCGTTTGCCGTGCTCGTCGGTCACGGCGAACTGGTCGAGCCAGGTGGGAATACGCCTCCTCGACCAGGCCAAGAAGACCTACCCGACCATCGCCGAGAGTTGGGTCGACACCGGCTTCAAGAACGCCGTCATCGAGCACGAACAGAAACCCAGGAGTTCGTGACTTCCAGGTCGTCAAAAGGCGCCGGGTAGTCGAGCGAAGTCTGGGTTGGCTTATGTTGCACCGGCGTCTTTCTCGCGATTACGAGACCCTTCCCGCCAGCTCCGAGGCCGTGATCCACGTCACCTCGATCGACAACCTCGCCAAGCACATAACAGACGAGACGACACCAACCTGGCGAGGGACCTACTAGAACAGAAAGGGCAATTCACCTAGATCAAATGCCCTCTGAAGATGGACGCTCGGGATGACGCGGTCGGCCAGCATAGTGGCGACGGTGCTCTTGCCTGCGCCGGGCGGACCCGTCATCACGATCACCCGTCCGTGCGGAGCAGGGATCTGGCCGGAGCTGGGCGAACTCATGCGGCTACTATGCCACTTCCGACCAACAGACTGTGCGCGATTTCAGCTCCGGCGCACAGTAGGCGGCCGCCCCTGTCGAGGTACTCCGGCGTGTCGGCGAGTACGCAAGCGAGTGGTTGCCCGCGGGTCGGCCTTGCCAGCCAGGCCAAGCCGACCCGTGCAGAAGACCCCGTCTCCGTCAGTCCCCGACCAGGGGTGGCGGCAGGGGTCTCAGCAGGCTCATGACCACGTCGCCGCTCTCGGCGCCCGTGCTATCGACGTCGCTGACACCGAGGGCGGCCGCGAGCTCGCCCGTGTGGAGTCTGGCTGCGGCCTCCAACAAGGTGGCGTAGGTGTCGGTTGCGGCGCGGATTCTGTGCCGTGCGACGGTGGCGAGTACCGCGGCCAGGACCGCTGCTGGCCACCACCACCATGTCAGCGCGGCGTACAGCACGGCCCAGCCGCCGAGCGCGGTGGCTCGGGTCAGGTCCTGCCGGGCGTCTGTGATCTGGGTGCGGGTCGTCTCCGGCATGGTGAGCCACAGGTGTGGCCACAGCGTACCCATGTCCAGGTGGCGGTCCCGTTTCAGGCGTACGGCAGCGGCGTTGATGCGGTCGCCGCTCCAGGTCGGCCGTTGCGGGCACTCGGCGGCGATACGGGTTCTTCCATGCCAGGCGGCCAGTCGGCGGTCTCGGTCCTCGTCGGTGACCGTGGCGCCGGGCCGCGCGGCAGCCCGGTACAGGTCGCTGTATTCCTTGTGCACGGCCTCCCATCGCGCCCGGCGCGAGGCAGTGCGCCAGGCCCCGAGATTACGTGCCGGGAAGGGCCACTGGCCCCAGTCCGCGGCCAGCGCCCCGCGCTCGATGGCGGAGCCGAGAGCTTGGGCGGCCAGCCCGGCGGCCGCCGCGCCGGCCAAGATTCCGGCCAACAGCAGCACTTGCCCCGCAGTGGTCGCCGCGGTCCGCGAATGGGACCAGGTGGTGATCCGGCCGCTGACGCGGCCGACGGCGACCGGATGGGTCTGGCCCAGGGCGCGGGCGCAAGCGACGGCGGCCAGATACAGCGCACCGGGCAGGACCAACAGGGTCAGCCAGCGCTCCGCCAGTTTCTGGCCGAGCTGGCCCAGAAACCCGGTCACTGCTGCAACTCGCCCCGGGTCCACTCCATGCCGGTCAGTTCACACCTGGGAACGGCTCCCGGACCGGGCTGGGCGAAGCGCGTGCAGGGGTACTCGCGCCGGGGGCAGCGCAGCACGGGCTCGAAGGGCTCCTGCTCGACCCCGACGGCGTGAACCAGGCTACGAACACCAGCCTGGCCGTAGATGCCCAGGGAGTCGCGAGCGGTACGCAGAGCGCGATGGATCTTCTCCAGGTCGGCGGCGACATCCGTGGTGCCGGCCGGATCGGTCAGCCTGGTCAGCGCCGCGCGTTGGTCGTCCGAGCTCTCGGCGATGGTCCGTTCTATATACAAGCGATGTTCGCAGACATAGGCGAGCCCTCGGGCGACTTGGTCGGCGGACCGACCTGTGGCCTGGTTCACGGCGATCCCCCCGGCGTCGGCCGCCGAGCGCGGCCGGTCCGGGCCAGCATAGGCCAGAGCCGTGTGGCTTCTGAGACGATTCCATGATTCCAGTAAGTACTCCGATGATCACGATCAGTGCCGATACGGTGGCGTCCGACATACCAGAAGGACCGGGGTGGGGGGACCGCATGGATCGCAGGACTGAGGCGTTTACGCAGGTCAGGGAGCTCCTGGCCAAGATCCGGCAGACACGGGACTACGCACTGGCGCTGGATCCCGGTGTCGGCGCTCTTGCCGAACAGTTGCGACAGGCCGGAGGTGGACCGGGCGACATCGAGTGCTGCCATACGCTCGGCTGGCTGCACTGGTACCGGTATGGCGCGCTGCCCCACGGCGCGGATCAGCATGCGCTGGAACAGGCCCTTTCCTCGTTCGATCCATGCTTTCTGGCCGGGAACCAGGACTTGCCGGAGGAAGTGATCCCCGACCTGGTGCAGCGTGCCGCGGCAAGCACGATGGAGCTCAGCCAACGGGCGCAGTTCTCCCCGGATCCAGAGCTGGTGACACAGGCCGTCCAACAGTGGCGGCGCATCATCGACGCCACAGCCCAGGATCACCCGAACCGTCCGGCTCTGCTCTGCGCCTTCGGTACGACCTTGCTGATGCGCTTCCAGCGCACAGGTGTGCTCGAAGACCTCAATGAGGCCATCCGCATGGACACCCTGGCGCTGGACATCATCCCTGAGAGCTGCTTCGAGGCCCCCGCGCTGTTTTCCATCCTCGCCGAGGCGTTATGGACCCGGTTCGAGCACACAGGCGTGCCGGCCGATCTGAACGAGGCCGTGCGCCTAGGGGCTTTGGCCGTGAAAACAGCGCCGGAGAACTATCCCGATCGCCCGGCCATGCTGGCGAACCACAGCATCGCGCTGCTGGCCCGGTTCGGGCGGACCGGCGATCCGGCCGACCTGAACGAGGCCGTACGTCTGGGCACTCTGGCTCTGAACACCGCCCCCGAGAGTCACCCTAGCCGCACCATCATGCTGACCAACCTCGGTGGTGCGCTGCGCCGACAGTTCGAGCGCACCGGTGCGCTGACAGACCTGAACGAAGCCATCCGCGTAGGTACCCTGGCCGTCGAAAACAGCCCCGGTCACCACCCCGGCCGCGGCATGATGCTGTCAAATCTCTCGGATTCGCTGCTGGCCCGATTCGAACGCACCGGCGCGCTTAGCGATCTGCACGAGGCCGTCCGCGTGGGCACCCTGGCTGTGGAGACCACTGCCGAGAGCCACCCCGGCCGCGCCACGTGGCTGTCCAGCCTGGGCAACGCGCTACGGACCCGGTACGCCCGCACCGGTGCACTGGACGACCTGGACAAGGCCGTGGACATGGCGACCCTGGCCGTGGAACGCACCCCCGTAGGCCATCCCGGCCGCCCCGCCAGGCTGGTCAGTCTCGCGGGCGCGTTGAAGGCCCGATCCGAACGCATCGGCTCACAGGCCGACCTGGCAGAGTCCGTACGCCTGCAGACCCTGGCCGCCGAGGCCGCCGGCGACGACAGCCCCGACCGCGTCACCATGCTGTCCAACCTCGCGGAAGCGCTGCGAGCCCGTTTCGACCGGACAGACGTCCTGGCCGATCTGGACCAAGCCGTGGAGGTGGCGGCCCAGGCAGTCGAGGCCACGCCCCCGGACCATCCCAACCGGGCCTTCATCCTGACCAATCTCAGCGGCGCGCTTCGAACGCGGTTCCTGCGCACCGATGCGCTGCCGGACCTCTACCGAGCCGTGGAGGTGGCGACCCTGGCCGTGGAGTCCGCTACCGACGGCCATCCCCACCGGGCCAGCATCCTGAACGACCTCGGTGCCGCACTGCTCGCCAGATCCATGCGTATCGGCGCGCTGACCGACTTGAACGAGGCCGTGCGCATGATGACCCAGGCCGTGGAAACCACCGCCGACGACCATCCCGACCGCGCCAAATGGCTGTCCAATCTCTGCGCCGCGCTGCACGCCCGGTTCGAGCGCACCGGGGCGCTCGCGGACCTCGACGAAGCCGTACGCATGGGCACCCTGGTCCTGGCGAGCCTTCCCGAGGACTACCCCGGGCGGGCCCTCACCATGGCCAACCTGGGCAACGCGCTTCGGACGCGGGCCATGCGCACCGGCGCACTGGCCGACCTGGACAGGGCCGTGGAGATGGGCGGCCTGGCCGTGGCGGCCACCCCTGACGGCGATCCGGACCGCATCAAGCGACTGACCAATCTCGGCGCGGCCCTGTTCACCCGTTTCGAGCTCACCGGTAGCCTGACGGACCTCGACGCAGCCGTACGCGTGGGCACGCTCGTCCTGGGGACCCTCGCCGAGGACCACCCCGACCGCGGCACCTGGATGTCCAACCTCAGCGTCGCGTTGACGTCCCGGTTCCAGCGCACCGGCGATCCGGCAGACCTCGACGAAGCCGTGCGCCTGGGTGCCCTGGCCGTGGAGAGCTGCCCCGACGACCGTCCGGAACGCACCAGGTTCCTGTCCAACCTCGGCGTCACCCTGCGGACCCGGTTCGGACACACCGGCGCGTCGGCCGACCTGGACGAATCCGTGCGGGTGGCCGCCCTCGGCGTGGCGGCCACCGCCGAGGACCACGCCGATCGTGCCCTCATGCTGACCAACCTCAGCACTGCGTTGCAGGCCCGTTTCGAGCGAACCGGTGAGCCGGCCGACCTGGACGAGGCCATCCGTGTGGCGGCGCTGGCTGTGGAGACCACCGCGGACGACCACGCCAGCCGTGCCCTCATGCTCACCTTGCTTGGCAACGGGCTGCGGATCCAGGCCGAGCGTGGCGCCGACCCCGCGGCCGCGGAGCGGGCCGCTGACTTCCTCGAGCAGGCGGCCTCGTTGCCCTCAGCGCCTCCGACCGACCGGATCGACGCCGTGCTTCAGGCGGGGACGCTGATCGGGGTCACCGACCCCGGCCGGGCCGCCGATCTTTTCGAACAGGCCGTACGCCTGCTGCCCGAGATCGCTTCGGACCGACTGCGACGTGACGACCGCCAGTTCGCGCTCAGGCGTTTCAGCGGCCTGTCCTCCGATGCGGCAGCATTGGCGTTGCTCGACACCTCCAAACCCGCAGGCCAGCGGGCCGAGCGGGCTCTGGCGCTGTTGGAGGCCGGGCGTGGAGTGCTGCTCAGCCGGGCCATGGGCCTGCGCAGCGACGTCACCGACCTTCAAGCCGAACACCCCGAACTGGCCCGCAGGCTCACCGAGCTGCGCACCTTGCTGGACGCCGAGTCCGACGGTCGTCGCGTCACCGCCGACCCGGCCGACGGCGCGGTGGCCGGCAGCACCCGCGCCGCGTGGGCGGTCGAGCTGGCGGCGGTCCTGGAGCGGATCCGTGCGCTGCCGGGCTTCGAGTCCTTCGGCCTGCCGCCATCGATGGAACAGCTGCGAGCCCAGGCAGCGGCCGGACCGATCGTCGGCTTCACCGTCAGCTTCCACCACAGCGCGGCCCTGATCCTCACCACCGACGGCGTCACCGCGGTGCCACTGCCCGGCCTGACACCGGAGGCCCTGGTCGAGCACATCGACGCCTTCCACCGGGGGCTGGACGACGTCTACGGCTTGGAAGACGTGCGCCGCGAAGCGGGTCAGGCCTTGCTGAACACGCTGGCCTGGTTGTGGGACGAGGTCGCCGAACCGGTGCTGGATCACTTGGGGCACCGCCACCCACCGCTCGACGGTGCGGCCTGGCCGCGGGTGTGGTGGGCCACCGGCGGCCTGCTGGGACTCCTGCCGCTGCACGCCGCCGGACACTACGAACACAAATCCGACCCGGGCCGGCGGAGGGTGGCCGATCGTGTCGTGTCCTCCCACACTCCGACCGTTCGGGCTCTGGGCCACGCCCGCCGGCCCCGCCCGGACGTCACGGCGGCGTCCTCGCTGATCGTCGCCATGCCCACCACCCCGGACCTGCCGGAGGAGCTACGCGGCGCGGAATTGCGGCACATCCCCATGGAGGCCGCGCGCCTGGCCGAGCTGCTGCCCAGCCCTGTGACGCTCAGCGGCCCGCAGCAGGGCGCGCCGGCGCAGGCCCCGCCGACGCGGGAACGCGTCCTCGCGGAGATGTCGTCCTGCACGATCGCTCACTTCGCCTGCCACGGCGTCAGCGACGCCGACAACCCCTCGAACAGCCGTCTTCTGCTGCACGACCACCGGGATCATCCGCTCACCGTCGCGGCCCTGGCTCCGGTCGACTTCCACACGGCACGCCTGGCTTATCTGTCGGCGTGCAACACCTCGGCCAACCACGCCGTCGACCTGCTGGACGAGGCGATCCACCTGGCCGGGGCCATGCAGCTGGCCGGCTACCCGCACGTGATCGGCACCTTGTGGCCCATCGACGACGAAATGGCCGTCGACGTCGCCACCGGGTTCTACACCGCGCTGCGGGACGCGGCCGGCGACCTGAACGTCGACGACGCCGCGATCGCCCTGCACCAGACTCTCAGAACACTTATTGAGGAGCAGAAGATTCACGCGACACCGTGGCTGTGGGCGCCCTACATCCATGCAGGGGCCTGACTGCGGCGGCGCTCGCCTTAGTACCTCGGCCAGTCGTTCTTTGGTCTCCTTCAGTTCCTGCCGCAGCTTGCGCTCGCTGCCGGGCACCTGGCCCTGGGCCCGAACGCGGGCGTAGGACTCGTCCTTGTGGTCGGCGCGCCGGTGGGTGAGCACGTGCCGCTTGACGTCGGCCTCGGCGGCGAGTGAGACGGCGGTCAAAGCCCCGTCCGACCGGAGCGGGGTGCCGGCCAGCAACCGGTCGATGGCCGCCCGGATGTTCTTGCGTTCGGCGGTGCGGTCCTCACTCACTCGTCGTCCCATCCCCAAGGGTGATGCGCGTAGCCCGGTGCTGGGCGGCAAGTTCTTCCAGGTGCTCGGCCTTGGACCGGAGCCGTTCGGACATCAGCTCGGGAACCAGCGGGGACAGGGCCTGCATCCGCAGGTTCTCCGCGGCGGCCAGCATCTGGTCCGAGTGATGGTCGATACGGGCGATGTTCACACAGGCGCTGCGGCAGCGGTCCAGGCTGCGGCCACCCTCGATGAAGCCGCTGGTCACGCGGGCGGGGAAGGTCATGCCGTTCCAGGTAATGACAGTTCCCCCCAGCTCTCGCACGGCGGACCCAGCACGCAGCGCACCGGCTGCTGGAGGCGGGCGGCATGAGGGGACGGGCTGGTGCTCACCTTCTGAGCCCGGGCCGGCGGTGCAGCGACCGGCCGACGCCTCGATGCCTCGATGGCACCGTCCGGCGGCCGCCGCTGCTCACAGGTCGTCCGGGGTGCCGAGGCCCGTGAGGGAGCCGACCGGGTCCAGGTCGGGCGTGCCCCGGGGCCACCAGTCGTCGTGGCCCGGCTCCGACTCGTAGGCGTACCACAGGCCGTCGCGGCCCAGCCGGAGCTGGACGTGGCCGCGGGGGTGGGTGAGGCGGTTGCGCCAGGGACGGAACGCCGGCAGGTCGGCGGCGAGCAGCAGCGGGCGGGCCCGGTCGAAGCGGCCGGCCGGCGGGTCCCACGGCTCCTCCAGCACGGCCAGCCCCTCGAGCCCGCCCTGCCGCCAGGCGGCGACCGCGCGGGCCAGGTCGGCCGGGGTGCGGCCGGCGGCCTCGGCGAGCGTGGAGTACAGGGCGCGGGTGGTGGCGGTCAGACCGGATCCGGGCCGGGCGGCGGCGAGGCGTACGGCGTCCTGCCAGAGGGTCAGTTCGCCGACCGGGTCACGGCCGGTGGCGAGCAGCGCGTGGGCGCGGGCGGCGGCGTCGGTCGCCAGCTGGTCCAGCGAGAAGGGGTCCGGGCCGCCGGGCGCCGCCGGGTACACCGGTGGCTGCTCGGGGTGCGGCGGCACCGGCAACGGCGGTGGCAGCGGCGGGAGCTGACGCGGGGCGAGGGCGTCGGCGGCGCGGACGCCGGGCAGGGCCCGCGGTGGTCCCTCCTGGGCGGCGCGGGCCGCGCGGGCGGCGCTGCGGCGGGACAGCGCGTCGAGCAGGTCCTTCTCCCCCCGGCCGCGCAGCAGGAGCAGCACGAAGGGGTCGGCGTCGAGCAGGCGTGCCGTCTGGTAGCAGAGGGCGGCCGCGTGCTTGCAGGGGTGGCCGGAGTCGGGGCAGCTGCAGCGTGGGGCGAGGTCCCCCGGTCCGGGCAGCAGGGGGACACCGCAGTCGGCGAGGGACTGGGGCAACTCCTTGTCCAGCAGCGCCGCGATGTGCCCGGGCCGGTCTGCCGCGGCGTCCAGGAACCGCTCCCAGTCCTCGTCCTCCAGCGTGCGCAGCCGCACCTGCACCCGGTACGGGCGTGGGCGGCTCCCGCGTACGTACGCCAGCACCGTGCCCGGGGTCACGGTGATCGCGTCCACATTCCCCTGGTCCGCGTAACCCCGGCCGCGGGCGAGCCGCTTGATGTCCAGCGCGCCCCGCTCCAGCGCGTCGATCCAGGCGTTGCCCCACCAGGTTTCGGCGAACGCCGAATCCTCCCAAGAGGCCGGCCGGGGCGCGAACGCCGGGAAGGTGCGGCGCAGTTCGGTGTCGCGGTGGGGGGTGGCCATGGTGGCGGGGATCTGCGGAGCCGCCGTGTCCGGGGGGCGCAGCTCGGTGGGACGGTGGTGCGTGCGCGGGGGTGGTGCCTGGCCGGGCTCCGGCGCGGGAGCAGCCGCGGAGCGGTGTTCGATGAGGTCGGTGTCGCGTTCGGGGGTGTCCGTGCCGGTGTCGTCCGTCTCCTCCGGGGTGTCGGCCCAGGAGGGCATGCGGAAGGCGTTCGTGAGGAACTGCCGCATGTCGCGGGCGGCGTTGACGCGGGCGGTCCGGGCTTCCTCGCCGGGGCGTGCGGGGGTGGGCGGAGGGACGGCGGGCCGCGCCGGTGTCCGCGTCCCACGCCGGGAGGCCGCCTCCGCGGCCTCGGCCCGCAGCGCCTCCCGGCGGGCGGACCGGAGTGCTTGTCTGGCCACGTCGGCCGGGCGGCCCGCAGGCCCGGCGGTGCGGGCGGCCCGCGGCGAGTCCGGGTCACCCGCGTCGCCGGGCTCCGTCGTGGCACCGGTCTCCTCCCCGGCACCGGACGCGCGGGAGCCGCCGGTCTCGTCGACGTCACCGGTCCCCGTCTTACCGTCCTCGTCCTGCCGGGCGGGCGCCGTCGACCGGAGGGCGGCCCGCACGGCATCCGCGGGCCTCGGCCTCACGGTGCCGGCCTCCTCCGCGACCCGCTCGGCCGCCTCCGCGGCTTCCTCCCGCTCGGCCTCCGCCCGTTCCCGCGCCGCCCGCAGGGCACGCCGGGCGGCGTCGCCGGGCCGCTCTTCGCCGGCGGTCACGAGGTCCTCCGCAGCGAGACCAGGTCGGACAGCTCGCGGTCCGTCAGTTCGGTCAGGGCCGACTCGCCGGAGCCGAGGATGGCGTCGGCCAGGGCGCGCTTGGACGCCAGCATCTCGGCGATGCGGTCCTCGACCGTGCCCTCGGTGACCAGGCGGTGGACCTGGACGGGCTGGGTCTGGCCGATGCGGTAGGCGCGGTCGGTGGCCTGTTCCTCGACGGCCGGGTTCCACCAGCGGTCGAAGTGGACGACGTGGCCGGCCCGGGTGAGGTTCAGGCCCGTGCCGGCCGCTTTCAGGGACAGCACGAGGACAGGGGTCTCACCGCTCTGGAAGCGGTCGACCATGCGCTCGCGTTCCGGCACCGGGGTGCCGCCGTGCAGGAGGTCGACGGGGACCGCGCGGGCGGACAGGTGGGCGGTGATCAGCCGGGCCATGCCGACGTACTGCGTGAAGACCAGCGCGGAGCCGTCCTCGGCGAGCAGGGTGTCCAAGAGCTCGTCCAGGAGGGCGAGTTTGCCGGAGCGGGCCGCGAGCCGGTCGGCGCGCGGGTCCTCCTTCAGGTACAGCGCCGGGTGGTCGCAGATCTGCTTCAGGGCGCCGAGCAGCTTCAGGACCAGGCCCCGGCGGGCGATTCCCTCCGCGGTCTCGATGGCCAGTATCGACTCGCGCACCACCGCCTCGTACAGCGCGGCCTGTTCCCGGGTGAGCGGCACCGGGTGGTCCGTCTCGGTCTTGGGCGGCAGCTCGGGGACGATGCCGGGGTCGGACTTCTTGCGGCGCAGCAGGAACGGCCGTACCAGGCGGGCCAGGCGCTCCACCGCCTGCTGGTCCTCGCCGTTCTCCACCGCGCGTGCGTGCCGGGCTCGGAAGGACTTCAGGGGGCCGAGGAGTCCGGGGGTCGTCCAGTCGAGCAGGGCCCACAGTTCGGACAGGTTGTTCTCCACCGGGGTGCCGGTGAGGGCCACGCGCGCGGGGGCCGGGATGGTGCGCAGCGCCCTGGCGGTCGCGGAGTACGGGTTCTTCACGTGCTGGGCCTCGTCGGCGACGACCATGCCCCAGGGCTGCTCGGCGAGCTGGGCCGCCGTGGAGCGCATCGTGCCGTACGTGGTGAGGACGAAGCCTCCGGTCAGGTCCTCCAGGGTGCGGTCGGGGCCGTGGAAGCGGCGGACCGCGACACCGGGCGCGAACCGGGTGATCTCCCGCTGCCAGTTGCCCAGCAGGGACGCGGGACACACCACGAGGGTCGGCTCGGTGCGGGCGCGCTTGAGGTGCAGGGCGATGAGCGTGATCGTCTTTCCGAGGCCCATGTCGTCGGCGAGGCAGCCGCCGAGCCCCAGGGAGGTCATCAGGTCGAGCCAGGCCAGGCCGCGGAGCTGGTAGTCGCGGAGGGTGGCGGCGAGGCCGGCGGGCGGCTCGGCCGGGCGCAGGCCGGCCGTGAGGCGGTCCCGCAGGGCGGCCAGCGCGCCGACGGGGAGGGCCTCGACGCTCTCGCCGTCGACCTCGGCGGTGCCGGTGAGCGCGACGGACAGTGCGTCGACCGGGTCGAGCAGGCCCAGTTCCCGTTTGCGGGCCTTGCGGACCAGGGCCGGGTCGACCAGCACCCAGCGGTCCCGGAGCCGTACGACCGGCCGGTGGGCCTCGGCGAGCGCGTCCATCTCGGCCTCGCTGAGCGGCTCCCCGCCGAGCGCCAGCTGCCAGCGGAACTGGAGCAGGTCCTCGCTCTCGAAGAATCCGGTGCCGTCGGTCGCCGAGCCGGGCGCGGGCCGCACCACCGCGGCGGCGGTGAGGTCGCGGGCGAGGTCCCGGGGCCAGTGCACGGCCACCCCGGCGGCGGCGAGCCGGCCGGCCGCCACGCCGAGCAGTTCGCCCAGCTCCTCCTCGGACAGCGCGAGGACGTCCGGGACCTCCTGCTCGGCGAGCCGGTCCAGGGGCGGCCAGACCCGGGCCGCGCGCCGCACGGCGAGGGCGGCGTCCACGCGCGCGCGTGGCCCGAAGGCCGCCTCCGCCTCCCCGGCCCACAGGGCGGCGGCGTCGGCCATCAGGGTCGGGTCGGCGAGGCTGTGCACCTGGACGATCGCCGCTCCCGCGGCGCGCGCGCCGTCGGCGGCACCGGCGTCGAAGACGTCGTAGGCGGACAGGTCCAGGCGCAGCGAGACGCGTACACCCGCGTCCATGCCTGCGGCGACCTCCGCGGCCCAGTCGTGGGCGGCGGGCAGTGCCTGGGGTTCGCGTGCGGCGAAGGGACGGCCGGAGGTGAGGGGTGCGGCCGGGGTGCGGGGCAGGGTGTCGGTGACCGCGTCCAGGAAGGAGCGGACCAGGGCCTCCGGCTCGGGCAGGCGGAGCGGGCCGGGGTCCGGCAGCGGCACGGCGTGGCCCTCCGGGGGCAGGGCCGCGGCCACCGCGCGCAGATGGGCGATGTCGTCGGGTTCCAGCGGGCCGGCCCGCCAGGCGTCGTGGCCGCTCGGAGTCAGGCCGGGCAGCAGGCGGCCGCGGGCGACCAGCCGCAGCGCGTGCAGCGCGGCGGCACCCCAGCAGGCCGTGGCCGGGTGGGCGGCCGGATCACGGCGGGCCCGGACCAGCAGTGGCAGTGCCTCGGCGAGCGGCAGGGTCAGTGCGGGCACCTGCCGGCGGCGCACGTTCGCACCATGGCGTCGTACGACGGTCAGCTCGTCGGTGTCGGCGTCCGGGAGCGGGCCGCCGTCGGGGTCCCAGAAGGCCACGCGGCCCTCACGCGGGACGGGCGCGGGCAGGTAGACGGACGCGAGGCGCACCGGGACCGGGTCCCCGGCCTCCCGGGAACCTCCCGTGTGCCCGGCCACCGGGGCCGTGCCGCCGCTCATACGTCCTGCCACCTCCTGCCCGTCGGTCGGATCGGACGTCTTCGACTCTACGGGCGGGGTCCGACACTCGGCTCCGGCGACCGGCCTGGGCCCCGGTTACGGGACCGTGCGGGAGACGACGTACACCATCGGATAGTTCGGGTCGGACGTGTTGACGAGCACGTCCTGGGTGGGCGCCGGGTTCTTCTGCTTGTGGGTGAGTCCCGTCCATGGCCCCGGACCGGTGAAGTTCCAGCCGGAGACCTTCCGGTCGCGGGCGCCGATGGTGATGTCGTCCTTCCTCAGCTCGTCCCGGCGCACGCCCATGGCTCCGAGGAAGCTGTCCAGGCCCGCGTTGGTGGTGCGGAACTGCACGTACAGGCGGCTGGTCTTCCAGTTGTTGGTCTCGTAGTAGGCGATGTAGTCGGCGGGGTGCGGGACCGCCACCTGGTAGAGGCGGCGCTGCACCTTGGACGGCCAGCCCGGGGTGAGGCCGGTCGCCGAGTACTTCGCCTCCTTGTCCTTGCCGCTGTTGCGGCTCTGGTTGGCGGAGATCACCAGGTAGCCCGCCGGGACGCCGATGAGCAGCCCGATGATCAGCAGGGTCAGCGCCCTGCGCTTGGCCTTGTGGCGCGGGTCCTCGGCCGGCCGGCGCGGTTCGTCCGGGGGCGCGGCCTGATGGGGCAGCGATGCGGTCATGCGGTGTCCTGGTCGCGGCGGGCCTGGGCGTACCGCTCGTAGCGCTCGTAGCGTTCCACCCGGCGCCGCTTGGCCCGCCGGAACCGCCGGGCGACCAGCCGGGCCAGGTCGGCGGCGCCGACCATGCCGGCCTCGGGGCCGAGCTGGGCGCGGGTGATGCGGGCCTCGGGGCGGTAGCCGCGGCCGGTGAGGTGCCGCTTGAAGGCGTCCCGGGCCGGGCCGATGAGCAGGTCGTCGGCGGCGCTGACGCCTCCGCCGATCACGAAGCAGGACGGGTCGAGGGCCGCGGCGAGGTTGGCGATGCCGACGCCGAGCCACTGGCCGATGTCCTGGAGCAGCTCCACGCACATGGCGTCGCCCTCGCGGGCCAGCTCGGTGATCATCGGGCCGGTGATGTCGTCGATGTTGCCCTTGACGTGTTCGATGATCCCGTAGGCCACCGGAGAGTCCGCCGCCGCCAGCTCCTTGGCCTCACGGACGAGCGCGTTGCCGGAGCTGTACTGCTCCCAGCAGCCGCGGTTGCCGCACGGGCAGCGGTGACCGCCGG
Organism: Streptomyces sp. NPDC007905; assembly: GCF_042959345.1. Taxonomy (NCBI): domain Bacteria; kingdom Bacillati; phylum Actinomycetota; class Actinomycetes; order Kitasatosporales; family Streptomycetaceae; genus Streptomyces; species Streptomyces sp. NPDC007905. The sequence continues at coordinate 44,708 of NZ_JBIBKS010000025.1, forward strand.
GCACGACCTGCATGTGGCCGAACTCCCCCGCGACGCCGAACTTGCCGCGTTTGACCTGGCCGTCCTCCAGGATCGCGCCGCCGATGCCGGTGCCCAGCGTGATCATGACCAGGTGGTCCTCGCCGCGGCCGGCGCCGAAGCGCCACTCCGCCCAGGCGGCGGTGTTGGCGTCGTTGTCCACGAGGACCGGCACGGACAGGCGGCCGGCGAGGCGGTCGCGCAGTGGTTCGTTGCGCCAGGACAGGTGGGGGGCGAACAGGACGCGGTTGCGGTCGGCGTCGACCCAGCCGGCGGCGCCGATGCCGACCGCGTGCACGTCGTGCCGGTCGGAGAGGTCCAGGACCAGTTCGGCGATGGTGTCCTCGACGACCTTGGGGCTCTTGGACTTGTCCGGGGTCTCCGCGCGGAGCTTCTCCAGGATGTTGCCGTCCGCGTCCACCACGCCGGCCATGACCTTGGTGCCGCCGATGTCGATGCCCACCGTGGGCACCCGGGGTGCTGTCAGATGGGAGCGGCGTTCCCTTGTCCCGACCGTACGGAGCACAGGGGCCCGGCGGGAGCCGATGGGGGCGGTGAGGTCGCGGTAGGTGCTCATCGGGCTCGATTCTGCCTCACAGCGACTTCAGGTGCCGTACGGGGCGGGAGAGGCGTCCGCGCGGTGGAGCCGCGCACCGGCACGGCCCCGTGCCCCTCAACCGCGCCGCAGTTCGTGGCGCAGGGCCTCCAGGTCGGATCCGCCGGCCATCTGCCGGGTCAGCTCGTCCAGCGTGATCTCGTCTCGTGTGTACTGGCCCACCATCGCGCCCCTCCTCAGGAGCACGAACCGGTCGCCCACCAGATACGCGTGGTGCGGGTTGTGGGTGATCAGAACAACACCCAGGCCCTCGTCCCGTGCCGCCGCCACATACTTCAGGACCACACCGGACTGCTTCACGCCCAGCGCCGCCGTCGGCTCGTCCAGGATCAGGACCTTCGCGCCGAAGTGGACCGCCCTGGCGATCGCCACGCACTGGCGTTCGCCGCCGGAGAGGGTGCCGATGGGCTGGTCGACGTCCCGCAGGTCGATGCCCATGCGGAGCAGGGCCTCGCGGGTGGTGCGGCGCATGAAGCCGATGTCGAGGCGCTTGAAGGGGCCCACGCCCTTGCGGGGCTCGGAGCCGAGGAAGAAGTTGCGCCAGACCGGCATCAGGGGGACGACCGCGAGGTCCTGGTAGACCGTGGCGATGCCGCGGTCCAGGGCCTCGCGCGGGGACGACAGGCGGGTCTCCGCGCCGTCGATGCGCAGGGTGCCGCCGTCGTGCCGGTGCAGGCCGGCGATCGTCTTGATCAGGGTCGACTTGCCCGCGCCGTTGTCGCCGAGGACACAGGTGATCTCCCCGGCGTGGACCTCCAGCGAGACGCCCTCCAGGGCGCGGACGGTGCCGTAGTGCTTGTTGACGCCGGTCAGCTCGACCAGCGGCGTGCGCTCGGTGGTCCCGGTCATGTCGTCGCCTCCGCGCGCTTGCGGACCCAGGCGTTGAGCAGGGTCGCGAGGAGCAGCATCGCTCCGAGGAAGAACGTGAACCAGTCGGGGTTCCACTCGGCGAAGACGATGCCCTTGCTGGTCATGCCGAACAGGAGGGCACCGACGGCCGAGCCGACCGCGCTGCCGTAACCGCCGGTGATCAGGCAGCCGCCGATGACGGCCGCGATGATGTAGATCAGCTCGTTGCCGACGCCCTCGCCGGACTGGACGGCGTCGAAGGAGAAGAGCAGGTGCTGGCCGGAGATCCAGGCGCCGAACGCCACGCCCATGTAGAGGCCGATCTTGGTCCCGGCGACCGGGACGCCGACCGCGCGGGCCGCGTCCTGGTTGCCGCCGACCGCGAAGATCCAGTTGCCGGCGCGGGTGCGCAGCAGGATCCAGGAGGCGAGGGCGACGAGGCCGAGCCACCACAGGATGGTGACCTTGAAGTCGACGCCGCCGAGGGTGAGGGTGGAGGCGAAGACGTCGTGGGCGCTCGGGAAGCCCTCCATGTCGGCGATGGTCTTGGTGGAGACCGTGCCGTCGATCAGCTTGGTGAAGCCGAGGTTCGTGCCGGTCAGCATCAGGAAGGTGCCCAGCGTGACGATGAAGCTGGGCAGCTTGGTGCGGGTGAGCACGAAGCCGTTGAAGGCGCCGACGGCGAGGGTGACCAGGAGCGAGACGCCGACGCCGACCCAGGTGTTCGCCGTCATCTGGTAGCTGAACATCGAGGAGACCAGCGCGGAGGACGTCACGAGGACTCCGGCCGAGAGGTCGAACTCGCCGCCGATCATCAGCAGTGCTACCGGTACGGCCATGATGCCGATGGTCGAGGAGGCGTACAGGACCGTGCTGAGGCTGGCGGCGCGCAGGAAGCCGTCGGCGGCGAGGGCGAAGAAGCCGAAGACGGCGAGCGCGCCGGCCACCGAGCCCAGCTCGGGCCGGGACACCAGCTTCCGCAGCGGCGAGCTCTGCAGAATCCTTTCGTCGAGCAGTTTCTCGTCGGTGACCGCGCTCATCGGGTGCCCCGCTCGGTGTACTGAGCCAGCGCGGCCGCCTGGTCCTTGGTGATGATCTGCGGGCCGGTGAGGACCGGCTCGCCGCCGCCGAGGACGTCGCCGTTGTACTTGTACAGCCACAGAAGATCGACGGCCTGGTAGCCCTGGAGGTACGGCTGCTGGTCCACGGCGAAGCCGAGGGTGCCGTCCTCGAGTTCGGCGGCGACCTTGGCGTTGAGGTCGAAGGTGTCGACCTCGGCCTTGCTGCCCGCGTCCCCCTTCGCCTTCACGGCGGTGTCGGCGTAGGGGGCACCGAGGGTGACGACGGCGTCGACGGACTTGTCCGCCTGGAGCTTGGCCTCGATCGCGGACTGCACATCGGGCATGTCGGTGCCGTTGACGTAGAGCTTCTGGACGGTGCCGTGGAAGGTCTTCGCGACGCCGTCGCAGCGCTGCTCGTGCCCGACGTTGCCCTGCTCGTGCAGGATGCACAGGGCCTTGTTCCTGCCGCGCTTGTTCAGCTCGTCACCGACGGCCTCGCCCGCGATCGTCTCGTCCTGGCCGATGTGGGTGAGGGCGCCGAAGGCCTTGGACTCCTCGGAGCCGGAATTCACCGTGACCACCGGGATGCCGGCCTTCTCGGCGCGGGCCACGGCGGCCTTGAGGGCGTCGGGCTTGGCGAGGGTGACGATGATCCCGTCGACCTTCTTGTCGACCGCCGCGTCCACCAGCTGAGCCTGCTGCTGGGCCTCGTCGTCGTGCGAGTACAGGAAGTTGATGTTGTCCTTGACGGCGGCCTGCTTGGCGCCGCTCCGCACGATGTCCCAGAAGGTGTCGCCGTCCCCCGAGTGGGTGATCATCGCGAAGGTCCAGCGCGGGGTGTTCACCGCCGCCCTGCCCTGGGCGGCGGCCTCGCGGGCGTCCTCGGCCCGCTTGCCGCCGGTGCTGCTGCAGGCGGCGAGGGACATGCTCAGCGCCCCCGCCACCGCGATGCCTACCCAGGTCCGAAACCGTGCCACGAGGCCGTGCCCCTTCTTGCCGTGTGCTGTGCTCCGACGTGCGCGAGGGGCGGGCGATCTCACCGTGGGTGCATCCCCGCGGCGACCTCGCCGGCCCCGAACGCTTCAGTATCGAACACAGGGAACACCCATGACATGACCGGGGAGCACACAGCGGTCGCATTGTCCGGACATTGCGACGAACCGCCGGTGGTTTCTCAGGGGCGGACGAGCAGCTGGAACTCGAAGGAGTAGCGGCTCGGGCGGTAGGTGTGGTCGCCGAACTCGACCGCGCGGCCGGTGTCGTCGAAGGTGGTGCGCTGCATGGTGAGCAGCGGGGCGCCCTCCGCCTCGGCGAGCCGCTCCGCCTCGGCGCTCGTGGCGCCGCGGGCACCGATGGACTGGCGGGCGCTGTGCAGGGTGATTCCGGCGGAGCGCATCAGCCGGTACAGGCCGGTGGCCTCCAGCTGGTCGGTGTCCAGGTCGAGCAGGCCGGGCGGCAGCTGGTTGATCAGGTAGGCCATCGGCTCGCCGTGCGCGAGGCGCAGCCGCTCGATGCGGTGGACCTCGCCGCCCTCGGGGACGCCGAGCGCGGCGGCGGCCCCGGCGGAGGCGGGGACGACGGTGTTGACGAGGACCTTGGTCGAGGGCCGCTGGCCGGCCGCCTCCAGGTCGTCGTAGAGGCTGCTCAGCTCCAGGGGGCGCTTGACCTGGCTGTGCACGACCTGGGTGCCCACGCCCCGGCGACGGACGAGGAGACCCTTGTCGACGAGGGACTGGATGGCCTGGCGGACGGTGGGCCGGGACAGGCCGAGCCGGGCGGCCAGCTCGATCTCGTTGCCCAGCAGACTGCCGGGTGTGAGACTGCCGTGCTCGATGGCGGCCTCCAGCTGCTGGGAGAGCTGGAAGTACAACGGCACCGGGGAACTACGGTCCACACGGAGGTCGAGTGACACGGTCGGGTCCACATCTGGTTTCGGCACGGGCCCGAGCGTAGCCCCGTGCATGGTTGACGGGAAGTTGTGTAGTCCGGTTGTCCGGACATTTGTATTGACAGCGTACGGGGTCCGCCCTCACTTTGTTTCCATGCGCATCGGGGTCATCGGTACGGGCCGCATCGGCACCATTCATGCGAACACGCTGAGCCGCCACCGTGAGGTCGGATCGCTGATCCTCACGGACGCGGATCCGTCGCGGGCCCAGGCGCTGGCGCACCGCCTGGGCGAGACGGCTGCGCCCGGGGTGGACGAGATCTTCAAGTGGGGCGTGGACGCGGTGGTGATCACCACCGCGACGGCGGCGCACGCCGAACTGATCGGTCGGGCAGCACGATCGGGCCTGCCGGTCTTCTGCGAGAAGCCGATCGCCCTCGACCTGCCGGGCACACTGCAGGCGCTCGCCGAGGTCGAGGCAGCCGGAACGGTTCTTCAGATGGGCTTCCAGCGGCGCTTCGACGCGGGGTACGCGGGCGCCCGGGACGCGGTGCGCTCGGGACGGCTGGGGCGGCTGCACACCGTACGGGCGACCACCTCCGACCAGTCCCCTCCCCCGCCGGAGTGGCTGCCGCTGTCCGGCGGGCTGTTCCGGGACGCACTGATCCACGACTTCGACGTGCTGCGCTGGGTGACCGGCCGTGAGGTGGTGGACGTGTACGCGACCGGCTCGGACGCCGGAGCCGCCATGTTCCGGGAGGCCGGTGACGTGGACACCGGTGCGGCCCTGCTCACGCTGGACGACGGGACGCTGGCCACGGCTACGGCGACCCGGCTGAACGGCGCGGGCTACGACGTCCGCATGGAGCTGGCCGGGGAGCGGGACACCGTCGTCGTGGGCCTGGACGACCGCACGCCCGTCGCATCCACCGAGCCGACCGGGCCACCCGCCGCGGACAAGCCGTGGACCGGCTTCCTTGAGCGGTTCGGGCCCGCGTACGAGGCCGAGCTGTGCGCCTTCGTCGACGTGCTGCACGGTCAGCGGCCCAACCCCTGCGACGGCCGTGAGGCCCTGCAGGCGCTGCGGATCGCCGAGGCCTGCGAGGTGTCCCGGCGCGAGCGCCGCCCGGTACGGCTGGCGGAGATCCAGGACCCGGTCCAGCCGTCGTACGGCTGAACCCGTGCCGCTCACCAGCGCACCGGAAGGCTGCGCATCCCCCTCATCAGCAGGCCCGGCAGCCACTCGCCCGGCGAGCCGTCGAGCGCGAGTCCGGGGGCGCGCTCCAGCAGGGTGCCGACGGCGATACGGCCCTCCAGGCGGGCCAGGGGTGCGCCCAGGCAGTAGTGGATGCCGTGGCCGAAGGCGAGGTGGCCGCGGGTGTCGCGGCGGATGTCGAACCGGTGCGGGTCGCTGTAGCGGCCGCCGTCGCGCTGGGCGGCGGTGAGGCCGATCACCACGTGCTCGCCCTGCTCGATCGCCGTGCCGCCGATCCGCAGGGGCGCGGCGGCGAAACGGAACGTGGCGCTCTGCACCGGGCCCTCGAAGCGCAGCATCTCCTCGACGGCACCGTCCAGCAGGCTCGTGTCGGCGCGCAGTGCGGCCAGTTGGTCGGGGTGGGTGAGGAGGGCATGGACGCCGTTGCCGATGAGGTTGACGGTGGTCTCGTGGCCGGCGATGAGGAGCAGGAAGGCCATGCCGCGCAGTTCCTGCGGGGAGAGCCGGTCGCCGTCCTCGGCGGTGGTGCGGATCAGGTCGCTGAGCAGGTCGTCGGTCGGTCCGGCGCACCGCTTGTCCTCGATCAGCCCGGTGAGGTACTCACCGAGGCGGGTGACCGCCTCGTACTCCGTGTCCCCGTCGGTGGGTGCGACCACCTCGGTGGACATCTTCCGGAATTCCGCGCGGTCCATGTCCGGCACGCCGAGGAGTTCGCAGATGACGGTGATCGGCAGCGGATAGGCCAGCGAGTCGATGAGGTCGGCGCGGCCGCGCGGCAGCATCTCGTCCAGCAGTTCGTCGGTGATCTGCTGGATCCGTGGACGCAGCTGCTCCACCCGGCGCATCGTGAACGCCCGGGTCACGAGGCCGCGCAGCCGGGTGTGCTGAGGCGGGTCGGTGGCCAGCAGGTGCTTGCCGATCATTTCCTTGTCCAGGAAGGTCACGCCGATCTTGTCACCGTCCTTGGCCAGCCGGGGGTCGGCGAGGGCCGCCCGCGCCTCTTCGTACCCCACGACCAGCCAGGTCTCGTAGCCCGCGTCCGCTCCCGGCAGCCGGACCCGGTGCACGGGGCCCTGCTCGCGCAGGCGGGCGTACACCGGATGCGGATCGCGGTGGAACTCGTCCCCGAACTCCCCCAGGTCGACCACCCGTTGCCTGTCCATCGTTCCCCTTCCGGACTCCCCCGAGGCTCACCGGGCACGTCCCGGTACAGGGACAACGCCCGGGGTGCCCGCTCAGTGCCCGTCCTCCAGAAATCCCGCGTCGTACACCAGCAGGGCGATCTGGACCCGTCCACACCGACAGGCTGGTCCTACGTCCCCTGCAGGTCGAGCACGCGACGAGCTGGCCGTGGTGCTGTCCGATCCCGGACTGCACACCCTCACCGGCGGTGCCCCCGGAGGCATCGACCGCCGTTGCCGCTGCGGCCGGCCTCACCCCACCGACCAATGACACGACGAGGAGATCAGACGGCGGCTGACGATCAGCTGACCACGCACCTCCACAGGTCCTGACGATCACTCGGGCAGGGGGCTGTCCAGACTTGGCAGCGCCCTGCCACGGCTCCCCCCGAGTGAAGGCCCGCCCCAGTGGGCCTCCAGGGCGACGACACCGTCGACGCCCTGGCACAGGCCCACGACGACCGGGACGAGACGCGGTTCCGGGAGATGACCGCGAAGGACGACGACACCGTCTCGTACCTCGACCGCGACGGTGCCCTCGTCCAGGCCGAGGATGCGCCCGAGGACGTCCTGCTCGATCTCGCCACGGATCTCGGCGTCGGAACGGATGAAGGCGTCGAGCAGGTCGCTGCGGCTGACGATACCGGCGAGCATCCCGTCGTCGTCGACCACCGGCAGCTGCCTGACGTGCCGCCTGCGCAGTTCGCGCGCGGCCCGGGGAATCGTCCAGTCGGCGTGGGCGGTGAAGGCGGGGCTGCTCATGAGGGCGCCCGCGGACCGGGCCCGCGCCTTGCTCCAGGCACGTTCGTCGTTCCCGTCGCGGCCCTGTGGATCGGGTATGCCGGTCTCGTGCCGCAGTACGTCGGACGCGGACACGATGCCGACGGGAGCGCCGTCGTCGTCGACGACCGGGGCCGCGACGATGTCGTTCGCATCCAACAGGGCGGCGACCTGCTGCAGTGGTGTATCGGCGCGGAGGGTGACAACCTCCTTGGTCATCACGTCACCGACCGTGCGGCGGTGCAGCATGGCATGGCCTCCTCCGCTCCGCTTGTCCCGCGCCGCCCGGGCGGAACGGTGCGGCGCGCCGGCGCGTACGCACCGGTTCTTCTCCACCCATGACAGCACCGCGCCGTTCCGGCGACCAGTGACGTTCGGCCCGGCGCGGGAGGGTCGGCCGTCCCACGGACGCCCTGGACCTCGGCCCGGAGGCAGCCTCCGAAGAGATCCGCAGCAGGCCGGAGGGTCGGATCTTCCGCGACTCTGCCGGTGCGGCCGGCACCGGTGGGGCCGGGAACACGCACCCGGCTCACGCAGGACGGAGGAGCGTGCTCGGTATGCCTCGTCGGCTTCTCACCCCCGACCCTTCCCGCCGAGCAACATGAGGCTCAGGTGGCGATGGACGGGTAATGAAGTGACCGCCTGCTCACAGAAGGAGGCAGGGTGCCATGACATCTCCTTCCGATTCCCCCGGTCCCCTCCCCTCACGCGGCACCGAACCACAGGAGGGCCCCCTGGCCGAAGGCATGGCCGCCCTGGCGAACGCGGGCCGGCAGATCCTGCTCACCCTGGGCGTCGCCACCATCGCCCTGGGCGTCATCGCCCTGCTCTGGCCGGGTGAGACGCTCCGCGTCGTCGGCGTGCTCTTCGGCGTCTACCTGCTGGCCACCGGTGCCTTCCAACTCGCGGCCGCGTTCGGCACCTCCGTACCCCGGCACCTTCGCGTACTGCACTTCATCACCGGCGCGGCCTCCATTCTGCTGGGACTGGTCTGCTTCCGGGGGCCGCTCGAGTCGGTCTTCCTGCTTGCCCTGTGGATCGGCTTCGGCTGGCTGCCAGGGGCGGGGCACCTTGGAGACCATCGCGGCGGCCTCCGATCAGACCATGCCGGCGCGTGGCTGGCACGTGGCCTTCGGCATCATCGGCACCATGGCCGGCATCGTGATGATCGTCATGCCGTTCGCCCCGATCGCGACACTCACCCTGGTAGTGGGCGTCATGGCCATCGTCGTCGGCCTGACCGAGGTGGTCCGCGCCATCAGGACACGCGTCGAGATCGGTCATCTGGCTGCCGGTACGACCGCCCAGCGGCGCCGCCTGTTCCACACACGTCCGCACCCCCAGCACTGACCGGCGAAGCAGGATCGGCCGGAGGAGGGAGTGACGACATCACAACCTCCGTGGACCGCCGGCGGACGAGCCGTCACGCTCACACACGAACGAACACGCAAAAGTTGAGTGCGGAGAGTTCGCCTCTCGACCTGCGTACTCCCGGAGGACGTCCAGTTCCCGCGACGGGAGCTGGACGGGGCACCGGCCGGGCTCCCCCCCACTGCGGACCCCGCGTCGCCCGTCCTCGGTACCCGGAGTGCCCTGACGGATTCGCTCGGTGGCCGGTGCGCTGGGTCTTCAACTTCCCTATGCTTCTCGGAGATTGCCGGAGACGGAAAAGAACGGCCGTGGCTGCACGGTCGGCACGGGGAGAGAAGCAGTGGCCGGATCCGACCTCATCGCGTGGTGCTGCACCTACCTGGACGAACTGCGGGACGTTGCGGAGACGGAGGCCCAGCGGGCCGAACTCGAGGCATGCGTGGCCGCTGCGGCCCGGGGTGAGGACTGTACGGACCGGCTCGGTGCCGTCCTGTGGTCCATGGGCCAGGAGGTCGATGCCTCCCGCGGCGGGGGCTACGTCACGCTCCCGGGACTGCGGGGCGGCAAGGGCGCGGTCCTGCGGGCCGTCTGCCCGAACGGCGTCTGCTCGCGCGACGCCGAGGCGGGCGCACCTGAGGAGCAACGCCGCTGCTCGGTCAACGGGGCTGTGATGCCCGAGAAGTGGACATCGCCGTCGTGACGGGGTTCCTCGCCGGGCTCGGCGGCAAAGTCGCCGAGCGCTGGCTCTCCCTGCTCACCCTCCCCGGCTGCCTGTTCGTCGCCGCCGCTTGGCTGGGCTCCGCCCTGGGCCAGAGCCATGCCACGGACCGGAAGCACCTGGCCGATACCGTCTCCGGCTGGTACGACGGCGCGCAAGACACCCGCCCCGGCACCCTGGGAGCGATCGCGGCCGGGCTGATCGTGCTGGCGGCACTGGCCGGCCTGACGGCGAGGATGACCGGGCAGGCGGTGCTCCTCCTGTGGTTCGCCCGGTGGCCGGGGTCCCTGGGACGGCACATGCGGGACGTCGAGCAGCGGGTGTCGGACTACTACCGGATCGACCTGGAGCTGCTCTGGCCCCGGCTCTGGCTCGTCCTGGCTCCGCACATGCGGAAGGAACTGCGGTCCGTGATCACCGCAGTCGAGTCCGCCACCATCGTAGGTGCCTGGGGACTGGGCTACCTGGTCCTGGGCTGCTGGTGGTGGCCGGCCGCAGTGATCGGTGGCGTGGTGCTGTGCGCCGGATGGGTGCTCGCCCGGCAGCACACGACGGAGATGGCCGCACTCGTGGAGAGCGCCGTCGACGTCGGCCTGCGTCCCGTGGCGCGCTCGCTGGGTGTCACGCTTCCGTCGGCCGCCGCCCCCGCCGAGGTGGGGCTGCAGCTGGCCCCCACGCTCCACAAGCGGCTCGCCGCTGCCGCCCCTCCCGCGCCGCGACGCTGGCGGACTCCGTCCGGGCCGCCGGTCCGCAGGCGTGGCACCGCGTCCGGCGGCCCGTGACACGACGCCCCCGACGAAGCGTCGTCGCGTCGGGTCGACGGCCCGCGACAGGTCAGCCCACGTGTACGAAGGGCGCCCAGGCCCGCGGGGACGGTTGCTCCGCGCGGATCTGCCGCACCGCCCTGTGCACGGCGGCAGCCACTCTGTCGTCCGCGGTGTCCCGGGCGCCGTCGTACGGCAGTGCGCCGAGGGAGGCATAGAACGCCTTGGTGAACTCGGCCGCGGACCGGTCGCCCGTCTCCCACAGGGTGCCCACCACATGGCGGGCCCCCGCCACGCGGAAGGCGGAGGTCAGGTGGAGGACCTCGTCAGGTAGCTGCTCCCCGGCCTGTGCCGTGCTGCAGGCCGAGAGAACAGCCAGCTCGAGGCCGTCCAGTCGCTCCGTCATCAGGTCGGCGACGGTGAGGGTCTCGTCCCGCAGGACCAGTTGGCTGCGTGACGGGTGCTGCGGGTCGCTCTGCCCATGACAGGCGAAGTGGACGCCCCGGGCGCCCCGCAGACCGGCCCTCACGGCAAGCGCCGACACGGCCTCCTCCGGCAGCGCCAGAGCCCCTGGGACGGTGGAGACCACGTGCGCGGCCTCATTCCCCGCCCCTTCCAGCGGCCGGTGCGGCATGAGCGAGGAGCGGGGCACCGGAACGACCAGGTGCCCCTCACGGCGACCCGTCCCCGCGGCCGGGGAAGAGGCGTCGCCGAGCAGCCTCAGAGTCGGCGTGTACGACGAGACGACACAGTCCGCCACGCACGCGCCGGGTGTGTCGGGCAGCCCGGCGGCGTGCAGGGGAAGCAGTGTCAGCGGACCGGTCGCCGACCAGCGCAGGCGGGACGGGAGGCGGCCGTCCGGCGGAGCGGACGTGATGCCCAGCGCGGAGAGCACGGGTTCCGCGACCGACTCCCAGAGCCAGGCGAGAACCTCCCGCACCACCTGCTGGTGCTTCTTCGCCGCGGCGGGACCCGGCGCAGGCCACCGGGTCAGCTCCGTCATCGCGGTGGTGAACCGCCGGACGTTCTCCGTCACGTCGTGCAGGACGAGGTCGGACAGCGGAACCACACCGGTCTCCTCGCCGGCCCGGAGGACGAGCGCGTCGCACCGGTAACCGCTCACGTTGAGGGTGACCACCGGGACCGCTCCCGCCCGCCGGCGCAGCACGTCCGTGCCGGGTGCGCGCAGGTAGTCCTCCAGACCGGGAACGGCACGAATCTGCCGCGTCACCTCGTGAATGGCACTGGTCAGCCGGTGACGGCGGTCGGCGGCCGGGCCGTAGGGCGCGTCCTCCACCTGCGCCAGGTCGGCGCGGAGTTCCCGCATGCGTTCCGCCAGGTGCGGAGCGAGCGCACGGACCGGATCGAGATCGGCGTCGCTGCGACGGGCGAGGGCCTGGCCGACCAGCGTCGCCCGGGCCGTCTCCAGGGCCTGAAGCGACTGGTCCGCCGAACCGCCCGTGCGGAGTACGAGCGCGCAGGCGTCCCGGGCCAGGCTGGTGGCGATCTTGGACAGGCCCTTCTCCCGGTCCTGCACGCTCAGCGCCTCCGAGGCGGCGTGCGGAAGGACCTCCACCGCGCGCAGGATCAGCCGGGCGGCGGTCTCCCAGTCGCCGGCTCGGGCAGCCAGGCCGGCGCCGAGCTGTCCGGCCAGGACCGCGTCGAGCCGGTGGGATCCGTCGAACGTCCGGGAGAGCGCCTGGATCGCCGCGGGGTCGTCCCGCTGCCGCATGCTGCGCAGGAGCCCTGCCACCGGGGTGAGGGTCTCCGCGTCACGGGCCGTGGGGCTGGCGGCAGCTGCCCGGCTGCCCTTCTCGGCCGTGTCGATCGCCTCGTCCAGCAGGGAGGCGTCCCCGGTCAGCTTCGAAAGGCTCGCCAGGGCCATGGCCAGGTTGGAGGCGAACGTGGGGTAGTCCGGAACCGTCGTGTCGGTCACGCGCAGCGCGGCCCGCATCATGTGGACGGCCACGGTGAGTTCGCTCCGGGTGGCGTCTCCCGGACCGCTCAGCTTGGCGTGCGTGTGCATGGCGCCTCCGAGCTGGTTGAGCAGGCCGGGCAGGAAGGAATGTCCGGGCGGCAGCCGTGTCACGGCCTTCTGGAGCAGGTCCACCGCCTTCTTGAGCATCGGGGGATTCCTGGTGTCGTATCCCTTCTGGGCGTAGAGCTGTCCGGCCCACAGCAGACGCCACGCGTAGTCGTCGTCGTCCGTGCGGGTGTCGAGAGCCAGGGCCTGCTCGGCAAGACCGATGGCTTCGTCCAGGGCGGAGTAGTCCCGCGTGGCGAGGTAGCGCAGATTCAGCTGGCCCGCCAGGTTCAGCAGGTTGACCGCGTGGTTGCGCGGATCGGAGTCGCCGGCCTGCACCGCCTCCCTCAGCACATCGAGGGGAACGGCCCCCGAACCCGGCCGCAACGAGTGAATGAGGGCCTGCTGAACCCGGAGCCGATGGTGGGAGCGATGACCGGGGCCGGTCAGGACGCAGGCCGAGTCGATCGCCACCGTCGCCCGCCGCAGATCCTCGTCCACTCCGGTGCGGCGGTACCGGTGGTGCCAGGCCGCTGACTCCAGGCCGAGGAGATCGGCCTGCCGCTGGTCGTCCCGGGGAATCCTGGCACGGCAGGCGGCCAGCAGCTCGACCGTCGGCTGCGTGATGCTCAGCGGTGCGCCGGCGTCCATGGCATGGTTGCAGGCCTCGGCCACGGCCACACATTCCTCCGGCGAGCCCTCGACTGTCAACTTCCGCGCCGCTGCGACGAGTCCGTCGGCGTCTTCCTTCGATATGGCCACTGCGCTTCCCCCGTTCCGCCGTCCGGCCACGACCATCCGCGCTCCGCACAAGCGCGCACTGTCCGGAGACTGTCCCACAACTCCACCCGGTGGCGACGAGGCCGTGCGGCGGGGTGACGGCGAGCCGACCGATGGGCAAGCCGGTGGCCTCTGTCGTAGGCGGCCTCTTCGCCGGCCTCCCGTACCAGACCATCGGTGCTGTACGACACGGCGCCGGGGGGCTCATCGCGTATGAGTACACGCACCAATGCGCCCCCAAGTGCGCTCACTGGATGCCTGAAGACACAAGACCGGTTGCGGCCCGGGAACGTGCTCGCCACAATGGGCCGTCCATTGGGGGGAATCGGCGAAATCGTGCTCGACGTCCAGGAGTTGACTACAGAGCCTGGTGTGACCGCATAGCTCCTCGGGTTCATCTCGGACCGGATCCCCCCTCGCAGCGGCACTCCCGTGCCGCTGCGAGGGGGGATCCGCAGCGAAGCAGGGGCGAGGGGGCAGACGTGACGTCAAGCAGGGGTGGTGCCGGGTACGGACACTGTTCCAGGCTGCTCTGAGAGGCGCCGCGAACGTGTTGCTCTCCTCTGAAGCTGACGACAAGCGGTCCGGCCTGGTGGTGCACTGCCCTGTCTGCCTCCACCCGGGACGGGGCGAACGACGCTGCCGGGCGTGCGGGTTCCTGCTCTTCGAGGACCCGGTCCTGGGGGCCGCGACCGAGCAGGACCACCGGTCCGCAGCGGCCGAGCTGGCGGCCGCCGCGCGCGCCTGGGACCTGGACGCGGCACGGCGCGCGCTGAGCGAGCCGGCTGAGCAGGCGGAGATCACCGGGCTGCTTCGCCCGGCGTCCTCCGGCATCCCGCACCCCGCCGGCCGCCCCAGCCCGGTCGCAGCACCCGCCCCCGCAGTGGCCGCCGAACCGCACGCTGCCCGAGCAGGAGGCGCTGGAGATCGCCACCCGCTACCTGCCGGCCTGGCCGATCTACTGCACAGGCTCACCACCGGTGAGTTACCCGAGGTGCTGTTCGTCGAGTTCGGCACCCAACGGGCGGCGGTGGTACGGGCGTACGCCGACGCCGCCGGTCTGCCGCAGGCGCGCCCGCACGCCGAGACACCCTGGACCGAGCTGGTCCCCGAGCTCGCCCCCGCAAAAGCCCTGCGCCGCTTCCAACTCGCCGGGGGCATCGGCACCGTCGAGCCGGTGGACCGTCTGGCCTTCGACCAGGCCGTGCGCGACTGGCTGCACGCCGTCGTGCCCGGCGCGTACGAGGGAACGGGCACCCGCACCACCGAGCTGGTGCTGCTGCGCGGTGGCATCGGCTGGACCCTTCTCGACCGGGCTGCCGCCGTGCTGCACGATTTCTGCGCGGCGCGTACCGAGAGCTCCCCGGCCCCCGCACCCGGTTCAGGCACCGTGTCCGCCACCACGGCCCGGGTCCGCCGGCTGCTGCGCGGCGCACCGTTGCGCGAACCGCACACCCTGCTCCTGGCGCGGGCCGGAACCGGTGGGGGCGGCCACGTTCCGGTGGAGCTCGCGCACCACGTCCTGTTCGAGGCCGGTCTGCGGCTCGCCCCCGGTGAGACCCGGACGGCCTCTGTCACCGTGCACAGCGGCCCCCCGACGGTGACCCGGGGAGACGGCACCGCCGCGCCGTCCGAGACCGTGACCGTCGTACTGCCGCTGCTCGCCGGTCACTACCGCTCGGCGGACCACCGCCCCCCGCTCCTCGGCCTGCCCCGTGCCGAACTGCCCGTACGCGGCTCCGCACACCTCACCTTCGTCCTGCACGGACCGGGCGAGATCGAGGTGCGCACAGACGCCGGCGACATCCTGGCCGAGGCACCGGACGGACCCGGAACGGACCTGCGCGCCGTGCTCGCCCGCATGCCGCGGCGCCTTCGGCGGCCCAGGCCTGTGGAGCTCATCTGCGCCGTCGAGATGTCCGGCACCGACCGGGCCGAGATCGCCGAGCGCGTCGGCTTCACGAGCGACCTGATCCGTGCCGCCATGCGCCACGGCCGCGCCGGCGGCCTGCGGGTCGCGGTGATCGGCTACTACGACCACGCGCCGCGCAACGAGCACCAGCCCGACCGGAAGGTCGTCCGGTCCGTGCAGCCCGGGCCACCCGGCCGGGCCCTGCGACACCTGCGGGAGCTGACTTCCGAGGTGCAGCCCCGGCGAACCCTCACGTCCTCGCTGGAGGACGCGCTCAAGGCCGCTGCCAGGATGACCGCAGGGCAGCGCGACGAGCCGGCCGGCCAGGTGCTCCTGGTGGTCGGGGACCGGCCGCCGGCCCCGTACGCGCAGGAGGGCCTGGTGCCCGGCTGCCCGCTTGCCGTGGACTGGCGGGAGCAGCTGTGGACCCTGCGTCACCGGGGTGTGCGGGTCGGTGTCCGGGCCGAGCCCTTCACCGCGCCCGTCGCTCCCGGGACACCCAGCGGGGACCGGTTGCGCCGCTACCTCTCCCGGACCTGGCACGACCTGACGGGCACGGACCGCCTCCTGCTCCGGCCCGGCACCGACTCGGCGGAGCAGGCGGCGCTCGCCCTCACCGCCGAGCCGTCCCACGACACCGACGGCATCCCGCTCGCGTTCGCCGCACCGCCCTTCGCCCCAGGGCAATCCGACCCACCTAGGAGCTGACCCAGTTCATGACGACACAGCAGCGCCGGCCTGACCCGGAGCCCGAGGGCTACGGGGACGAGGCCGGCTCCCTGGAGCAGAGGCAGTCCCAGAACGGGCACCCCGATGCGGACCGCACCTGGCAGTCGCTCGCCCTCGACGGCAAGCCCGGCGCCGACGGGCCGGCCCCCCGCCCGACGCCCCTGACGGCTCTGGATCCGCTGCAGGCCGGCGCCTCCGACAGCCACAGCGTGTCCGACCGGATCACGCCGCCGACGGCCATACCCCAGATGAGCGGCGCCGCTCCCGCCGGCGTCAGGATCGGTGTATGGGGAGCATCCGGATCCGGCAAGACGACGTTTCTGGGCGCCGTGCCGATCGGCGCGATGCAGCACCAGCGACGCGCCCAGGTGAACTGGGTGGTCGCCGGGATGGACCCGTCCTCCCAGGAGTTCCTGCTGGACAGCGTGGACCAGCTGGTGTCGCAGCAGCAGTTCCCGGAGGCCACCCGGGCGCAGCGAGACCTCAGATGGTCCTTCACCGGCGACGCACAGGGCACCGGAGGCTTCCGCCGTCGGCAGATCTCGTTCGCGCTCGAGGTGATCGACCTCCCCGGAGAGGCGTTCAACCCCAGGTCCAACCAGGTCGCCGAGGACCTGCACGAGCAGGCGGTGACCCACCTGTCGAGCTGCGGCGGCCTGGTCTATCTGTTCGACCCGCTCCTGGACGCCAACCAGCAGACCGCGAGCATCAATTACTTCTACGGGATGGCCACGCAGATGGCGGCCCGGGTGCGCGACGAGAACCGGCTCCTCCGCAACGGCCGGCTGCCGCACCACGTCTCGGTGTGCATCACCAAATTCGACCACCCGGACGTCTTCGAGCCTGCGCTGCGGGCCGGCTGGGTCACCCAGGAGCAGGTCGGCGCCATCCCGCGCGTCCCTGATCACCAGGCGCGGGGTTTCTTCGACTGGATCTGCAACAGCTTCCGCAGCGGCAGCGCCCGCCTGGTCCGCGACGCCCTCGGGAACTTCTTCCATCCCGACCGGATGTCCTACTACGCCACCTCCGCCATCGGTTTCCGGCTCAACGCCAACCATCAGTTCGACTACCGCAGTTACGTCAATGTCGAGCCGGACGGCGAACGGATCTGCAGTTCCCCGCCGACACCGATCAACGTCATCGAGCCGCTGATGGCCCTCGAGGAAGGGCTGCGTGGACCGTCGCGCGGGGGCGGCAGGCTCTGGCGGGGGCGCAGGTGAGCGGGGCATCGGACGGGACACCGGTGCACGCCGCCTGGTCCCTGCAGGGCAAGGCGCCGGGGCAGGTGGCCTACGACGTGCAGGCCGGCAGCGTGGAGCCCCGGGTCGCCCAGAAGTACTTCTGGGCCGCGTCCACGGAGACGCCGCGCGCGGATCGCACCCACGGACCCGAGGCGTTGCCCTGGGTGGCATTCCTCGGCGGCACCGAGGCCGGCCGGCCCGTGACCGGTCTGGTGGAGACCACCTGGTCGGGCGGGCGGGACGCCACCGGCCGGATCAGCTACTCGGCCCGGCTGCTGCTCCTCGACTGGCAGGCGGTCAGCGGCGCCGGGCTCACCTGGTCCTCGCTCCACACCGCCGCCCTGGACGCCGAGTGGCCGGCCGTCGACTCCGGCGCCGGACACCCGCCGCACCTCGTCCTCGACGCGGCCTCCACCATGGTCGTGAAGCTGGCCCGGTACATCGAGCAGGACATCGGGTTCGAGTGGGCCGCGCGGTGCGCCGCGCTGCTCCTCGAAGGGCAGCACGTGGCCATCACACTGTCCCCGGAGCACGCCGGTCTGAACGCCGTCACCCGGGTCGCCGTGCTCGACGGGATCTGCGCCCTGCTGCCGTACGGCAGCCGCGCCTGGCTGTCCGCCGCGACCTGGGCCGGTCACGGCGCCGACCACGAGCTGCGGCTGACCTTCGCGCTGCGTCCCAGGGGAAGCCAGTGCCACGCCGTACTCCGCGGGAAGCCGCCGCAGGAGCCCCGTTCGAGTCAGGGCCGTGCCTACCTGGCCGAACTGCTGCGGCTGCGGCAGAAGAAGGGCATCGACGCCTTGCTCCCCCACCTGCTGTCCCATCGCACCCCGCTGACCCCGCACGACGCCGAGCAGGCGCTGCAGCACCTGCGCGACCTCGATCTCAAGGCGGTGGTGCTGGGGGGCATCGACCGGGGCACGAGCCGGCTGAACGACGTGGCCAGGCTCCTGAGCCTGCACCCGCTGGAGAGCCTGACCGAATCCGAGGCCGCCACGGTGGTGCGACACCTGGCGCGCTGCACCCTGCCCGGCGGCCGCTCCCAGGCAGAGCGCGCGCAGGCCCGGAGCCTGCTCCTGGAGCACTGGTTCCCGGGGGCCGGCGAGGCCCTCGCGGACGAACTCAACTCCTGGGCCGCCGAGAGCCAGACCCTCCACGGGGTGCGTGCCGTCCTCGACCTGGCAGCCGCCGCGGCGCCCCGCGACCGGCAGGCCCACTCCCTGGTCCTGGCCGGCTACCTGGACGGGGGCGCGGGGGCCACGACGCCGGACGGACTGCAGTCGCGAAGTGCGCTGCTGCACGCCCTGCAGCGGGATCTGGACGAGAATGCGGCCGCCGCCGCGCAGGCTGTTCTCCTCCGGAGCCCGGAACTGGCCCTGGCCTGGCTCGACGTCAACGCCGAGCGGAACACTCTGGACGACCGAATGGTCCGGGAACTGCTGGGCCTGCCCGGCAGGGACAGCGAACGGAAGACGCCGAACTGGCTGCGCGGCGTCGCGCTGATCCACCGCGAACCGCTCGACGGCCCGACCGACGGGGCCATCGATGCGCTCGCCGACGTCTCCCCGACGGCCTGGCGCACCGGCCTGGAACTCGCCTGCCACGCGGGCAATCCCGATGCCCTGCCCTGGCTCAAGCCGGAGCTGTACGACGTCGCTGCGGGACGCAACGGCACGGACACGGACCGGGACTTCCTGCTCCGCGCCATCGACACCCTCGTACCGCAGCGGCCCAGTCTCACCGGGGCGCACGCCGCGTGGGCCGATCTGTTCCAGCGCCCGCTGCTCGACTCGGACATGCGGCGGTCACGGTGCCTGGCGGCCGACGGCAAGGCCCCTGCCGAATACGCCGCCGTCCTCAGAAGGGAGCTGCCCCAACTGGGACTGCTGAGCTGGGAGCAAACCGCGCTGGCCGCCGGGCTGGTCGGCGACCGGCCCGAACAGGTCCCGTATCCGGTCCTGTGGGAGCTGATCCACCCTCAGGGGGCGGCGGACGCGGACACAATGAGGAGCCTGGCGGGCCCGGTTCTCGACCGGATCGCCGAGCTGCTGAAACGCACCGGGGACTGGATCACCCACGGCATGCCCGCCCAGTGGGAGCAGCATCTGCGGAGTCGCCCCGACCTGCAGTGGCTTGCCCACACCGCGGAGATCCGCCGGCTCGTCGCCACTCGTACGGCCGCTCCCGAGGAACTGGGTGACGCTGTCGTGCGGGCCAGCCCCAACTCCCGGTACGTCAGGCGCGTGCAGGAAGTCGTCGAGTACCCGTCGGCCGTGCTCGAGGCGATCACGCCCTGGCTCCACGAGAGTGCGGGAAGCGGAGACTCGCTGCATCGACTGGCCGGGCACCTCAACCGTGCCGCGCCGCAGCGGGCGCTCGGCTACCTGCTCTACTACTCCATCTCGCAGCAGAGGTTCGGCGACGTGGTCCGGCAACGGGCGCTGGACGGCCACGAGCAGCTGAAGGACAGCGTCGAGCAGGCGATCAAACTCCTGCGCCAGAAGCCGTCCCGGCGACCGCAGACGCCGCCCGCGCCGCCTCCCGGCCGAGCACCGTACAACGGCACGCCAAGCCCGCTGTCCAGCACCTACCCCGACCCCGACCAGGACGCGAGGCCCTCCTGGCTGCCCTGGCGGCGGGGCAGAGGTGATGACCGCGTATGAACGCGCTGCACGCCCTCGCCCTCGACATCGGCACCCGTTACGCCCGGCTCGCCGTCGCACGGCCCGGCGCCGGGCCGCCCCGTCCGGTACCACTGCCCGGTGAGGTGCCGGGCGAGGGACTGCCGCTCTCCGCCGCCGTGCGGGGCCGGCCCGTGGCCGCATTGCGCGAGGCGTACGGCACCTACCTCGCCCGGTACGGTCCGCCCGCCGGGGCCGTGGTCGTCCTGCCACGGCGCTTCGCACAGGCGTCGGCCGGCCCCGCGACGGCAGCCCTCGCCGAGGAGGGCTGTCCACGGGTCCGGGCGATCGGCTCCGCGCACGCCCTGCTCGCCCTGGTCCGGCACACCGCGGGCGCGGCGGCCGCCGACACCGGGGAGTACCTCGTGTGTGATGCCGGGGCCCGCGCCGTCGACGCCGCCCGTTGCACGCTGACCGGCCCTTCGGTGCTCCTCCGCGCCACCGCCGAGGCGACCGGGCCGACTGGCCGCCTCGGAGCGGAACTCGATGCGGCACTCCTTGCCGCAGCCGGTCTGCCCGACGACGACGAAGGACACCGCAGACTCGCCGCCGCGCGCCTGGACGACCCGGGCGGCCGCCGACTGGGACTCGCCGTGGCCAGGGCCATGCGCCACCCCGACCCGTTCGACGAGATCCCGGTCCACCGCCTGGGCGACCGGGACATCACCGCAGGGACCGTACGGACCTCCCTTCCGCCGCTCATCGACGCGGTACGGCGGGCCCTGGACGAGGTCGCCGCGCCGCCCGGCGCAGTACGGCAGCCGCCGTTGCTGCTCGCCGGCGGCCTGGCCCGGCTCGAACCGCTCACCCGGCGGCTGGCGGAGCGCCACCGGCTGCTGCCGCTGCCCGCGGATGTCGACCCCGGGCACGCGGCGGCGGCCGGCGGCGCCTTGGTGGCGGCGGGACTCGCCGACCCCGGCGACCGCTATCCGTACGCCCTCCGCATCAGCACCCATCGCCGCACGGCCGGACGGCTGCACACCGAGGAGCTGGAACTGGCCCCCGCCGGGTCCCTGGAGCCCGGCGGCGCCACCGTGTTCGCCACCGGGGACGGCCGGCCGGCCCAGGTGCTTCCCGACGCGACGGCCGGGCGCCCGCTGCGGATCGAGGCCGTCGGCCCCGACGGCCGCCCGGCCCCGTTTCCGGACGTCACGCTGCCCGCCGGCACACCGGACGGGCTCTGCCGGGTCGGTGTCCGCGTCGGCGCGGACGGGGCGGCGGCCCTCGTGCTGCGCCCCGTCGCGAACGGCACGGACGCGGAGACCCACCTTCCGCTCGGCCCACTGCCCGTCCCGCCCGAAACCTGATCCGTCTCCATCGACCCCGACCAGTGCCGCGCCCGAGGAGCTCTCATTCCATGAACCAGCCGCCGCCACGCCCGAGGCCGGGACGAGCGCGCGCCCGTGCCGTCCACCGCGCCGCCGCCGGACTCGCCGCCCTGGTGCTCACGGCCCTGACCGCCGTGGCGTCCGGGACGACTCCCGCGGTCGCCCGCACCGCCACCGATCCGACGCGGGCCGGATCGTCGCCCAGTCGCAGCGAGATCTACTCCGAGCTTCGCCTGGACCAAGTGCCCGCCGACTACGTGGTCCTGGTGGATGTCTCGGGCTCGATGATGGGCAAGGGGCGGTATTCGTCGGTCCGGTCGGCGCTGCTGCCGTTCTTGAAGGGCCTGTCGCCACGGGACTACGTCGCCCTGTTCACCTTCGGCGACAAGGCCGAGACGGTCTACCTGGGCCACCCGTCCGACCCGAAGGGCATCATCGGCCGCCTGCCCGCCCAGGCCGGGCCCTCCGGTGTGCACACCGACATCGGCGCCGCCCTGGACAGCGGCCTGGCCGAGCTGGAGCGGCCCGGCGCCGCCGATGTCGGCTCGGTGGTGATGTTCACGGACGGCAAGCACGATCCGCCGAAGGGCTCCCGGTACCGCACGTCCGGCGGACCGGCCTGGAACGCCCTGCGGGACCGGGCCGGGAAACTGGCCGGCCACCGCGAACTGGCCGCCTACTCACTGCCGTTGGCGACCGACGAGTCCGGCACCGCGCAGTTGTCCGGCGTCATCCCGGACACCACCGAGCTGCGGCCGGATTCGGTGCAGAACCTCGCCGGATATCTCGGGCGGGCCGCCGAGCGGGCGCGGGCGCGCAAGGCCGCCCGGCTGATCGCACAGGACGCGGGCAAGGGCGTCACCGCCACGTTGTCGCCCACCGGGGCACTCGACCTGGACAACGCCGGCGCGGCGGCCACGCTGACCCTGACCGCCACGACCGAGCGGGTGCCGCTGACCGTGACCGGCCTCAGGGCGACCCTGGACGGTCAGCCGCTCACCGTCACCGGCCTCCCGGACCGGGTGTCCCTGAAGCCCGGCGCGGCACGGCAGTTCGACGTCCAGGTACGGGGCGAGCCCGACGCCGGGCTGCTGCCGGTGCGGCAGACCTGGGAGGACGAGGTCGGCCTGACCGTGCACGGCAAGGTCACGACGCCCTGGGCGGCCACCCTGGACGACGTGAGGTTCCAGGTGCCGGCGGCGGTGCAGGGGCCGGCCAGGGGGCTGAGGCTGCGGGCGCAGGTCGGCTCCGCGCTGACCCTGCCCCTGCTGATCGGGGTTCCGCTGGTGACCCTGCTTGCGGTCCTGATGCTGTGGTTGCGGTACAACCGGGCGGTCCTGAACGGCGCACTGACCCTCTCCCCGGCGCTCGGCGACGGTCCGCAGGACCACATCACCCTGCGCGGGCGGAAGTTGGTGTTCGTGCCGCCGCAGATCGGTGGCAAGGGGCGGGTCCACGGCCGCCGGCTCCGGGCGGCCGACGGCCGTCGCGAGATCGTGCTGCACCTCAGCTACAGCCCGGACGGCACTCCGGCACGGAGCGCGGACGCCGTATGCCGGCCGGGCGACGCGGTAGTGATCAACGGCATCCGCTTCGTCTACCGGCCGGAACACGGCGGGCCGTCCGCGGCCGCCGTGACGGAAGCCGGTGGGGAGCCCGGCCCCATGCCGATCCCGCGGCCCGGTTCACTCCCGCCGAACGGGGACGGCCCCTGGGGCAGCCCCCCGCCGCGACCGCCCGCGCAGCGCGAGAGGCCCGCGCCTTCGGAACGGGACCTGCCGTGACCGGCCCCGCCCTCAATGTCGCCGCCACCCGGGTCGGAACCCACGCCCTGGGCCCCGGGCGACGGTCGGTGGTGTGGGTGCAGGGCTGCCCCTTCCGCTGCCCAGGCTGCCTGGCACCGGAGTGGATCCCGAACCGCGCCGCCCGCCATGTGCGGCCCGCCGAGCTGGCCGACGAGTTGCTCGCCGATCCCGGCGTGACGGGTCTGACGCTCTCCGGCGGCGAGCCGATGGCCCAGGCCGACGGGCTTGCCGCGCTGGTCCGCGCGGCCCGCGGCCGTCGCGACCTCTCGGTGATCTGCTTCACCGGCTACCGCCTGGAACGGCTGCGTGCCCGCCCGCCCGTACCGGGTGTCAGCGAACTGCTCGGCCTCCTGGACGTGCTGATCGACGGCCGGTACGTCGGCGGCCTCGACGACGGCAAGGGGCTGCGAGGAAGCAGCAACCAGCGCGTCCACCACCTCACGCCCCGGCTTGCCGGATGCGGGTACGACTTCACCGGCGGGCCGCGTACCGCCGAGATCACCGTCGACGGGACCACCGCCCTGCTGGTCGGGGTCCCCCCTCCGGGGCTGCTCACGGCCTTCGACTCCGCCGTGGACGAGGCCCGTTCGCGGCTGCACCTTCCCGCAACACCCGACGCGACGCCCGGCACCCCCGGGCGCGGACCGCTGCCAACCGACCCAGGCGAGGACAACTGACCATGAGCGGCAAGAAGCGCATCCTGGTGGACGAAACCGAGTGGTACCGGGCTCAGCGGGCGGCCCAGAACCTCAAGCAGGTCCGACGCGACGTTCCCCGGCTCCTCGAAGAGGTGCGGCGGCGGACCGAGGCCGACCAGGCTCGCACGCGCGCCGAGCTGGAGGAGCGCGCCCGCCGGACGGAACAGGCGCTCTCCGGGCTCGCGGCCCAAACCCGGCAGCTCGAGCGTGACACCGGGCGCAGGCTGCGCGAGCAGTCCGAGCGCCTGCACCGGGAGCTGCGCGGCACCGCGGATCGCCTCGAACGCGACACCCGTGCCAGGCTCGCGGACCAGCGCGCGGCCCTGGAGCGCGAACTCGCCGCCGAACGCGACCAGCGCCGCCGGGACATCGCCGGCCTGACCGGACGCGTCGACGAGCTCGCCGGGAACCGGGACCGTGCCGCGGCCGCCGCCCGGGACTGGCTCGCCGACGGCGCCACGATGGCCGATCTCATCGCCACCACCCTGCCGCACGAACGGCACGCTCCCGGCAGGCTCGACCGGCTCCGCCTGGACCTCGACACCGCGCGGCGGAACATCGACGCCGGCCATCACGAGGCCGCGCTGCCCCTTGCGCAGCGCGCCTACCTGGACCTCAGCGAACTGCGCATCGACATCGAGTACCGGGAGCTGGAGCGGAGGCTCGCCCAGGGCGCCGCCACCGACGCCCTGGTCCTGGTCGAGACCCTGATCACGGAGAACGAGGTCAGGCCGGTGATGGGCCCCGACGGCCGGCCGCTGGAGGGGGCCGAGCTCGATGTGGACCACTGGTCGGAGGGCGGGCTGGAGGAGCTGCGGGACCAGGTGGCCGAGCGGCTCTCCCGGGCGAGGGACGACGCGACGACCGTTGCCGAGCAGCGCGAACTGGCCGTCGAGGCGGCGGAAATGGAGCAGCGGCTCGGCGAGATCGTGGACCGGGCGGGCATGCGGCTGCTCGCCTCACAACTGCGCGTGAACCTCGCCGACTCCGTGGCCGGGACACTCTCCCGGATCGGCGCCTACGAGGTGGCGGACGGCGAGTACGAGGACGAGGACGAACGCCGTTCGTACCACGCCGTCCTCGAGCACGCGAACGGCAACAAGATCGTCGTGCAGGTCCTGCCCGCGCCTGAGGGTGAGACGGGGCAGGTCCTGCGGGTCCTCTCCTACGACTACGACACGGCCTCGGAACGTGAACTCCGGGACCGCGCCGAGGCGGTACGGCACGCGCTCGCGGGCGACGGGCACCCGACCGGGGCCCTGGAGAGCGAGCCCGGCGTCCCCGACCCGAAGGCTGTCGATCTGGACCGGTTCCGGAAGCCGGAGGCGGCTCCGCTGCACAAGCGCCCGGCCGACGGCGTCTCATGACCGGCCGGCTTGGCTCCCGCTTCGCCGACCTGCGGCTGAGCGCCGGCGAGCCGTTCACCGTGGTGTACGGGCCTGGCGTGGACGACACCTTCATCGGCATCGACTACCGGGAGAGAAACCTGGACGCGGTGCTGTGGCATCTGCTGCGCGCCCAGTCCTGCGCGTACGTGGCCTACAGCTCCCAGCGCCGGCCTCTGTACTTCCTGGACCCGGAGTCCGAGGCGCGGTCCCGGCCGTCCGGCCGCGCCCCGGCCGACGCACCGTCGCGCACTCCGGCGGAACCGGTGGGCTCCGCGGGGCCCGGGCTCATGCGCCATCCCAGGCTGCGCGGCCCACTCGGCCGGGTGGTGGTCCGCCCGCCCGCACAGGAACGGAGCCCCGCGCCCGCCGGGATACTGAACGTCTCCTCCGCCGCGGAGGGGACCGGCTCGGCCGCCGAGTCCGGCCTGCCGCGTGCCCTCTCCGACCCCTTCACCGTCATGACCCTGGCGGGATACCTGGCCGATCCGCCGCACCGTACGGCCGTGGTGTTCACCGAGGCGGAGAGCACTCTGCGGCACACCGACGCCACCCGCCCCCTGGACACCTTCTTCAGCGACTGGGCCCGGCACGGCGACTACGACCACCCGGTCGTCCTGGTCTTCGCACGCCCGACGTTCGACGCCTGTGTGTCGTACGTCGAATCACTGCACGGTTACCCCGGCCTGGCCGCCCGGCTGCGCCGGCAGGCCACGCCCTCCGTCCGCGTCGGCTTCCCGGACGAGGCCGAACTGCACCGCCTCGTCCAGCGGATGCGCCTGCGCCACGGCTTGCGCATCGGTGACTGGCGGGAACTGGACAGCGTCGTACGGGCGATGGCCGCCCAACCCCTCACCGTGAAGAACTGGCGCAGCAACCTGCTGTCCCTCGGCGACACCCCGCTCAGCGGCGGGGAGCTGACCGAGCGGGGCTGGCTGCCCCGCTCCGGCCGGGACACGCGCCCGGCCGAGAAGCAGCTGGAAGACCTGGTGGGCCTGGAACCGGTGAAGGAACATCTGAAACGGCTGCGCAGCAGGGTCGCGGCGGAAGCGCTGCTGGGCGAGCAGGGGTTGGGCAGGAGCGCCGAAGCGGCCTCCCCCCACCTGCTGTTCGCCGGTCCACCCGGCACCGGAAAGACCACGGTGGCCCGGCTCGTCGGCGAGATGTACCGGGAACTCGGCGTGCTGAGCCGCGGCCACGTGGTGGAGACCCGGCTCGACGACCTGGTCGCGGGGTACGTCGGACAGACCGCCTCCCGCGCCCACGCCGTGCTGGACCAAGCCGTGGACGGGGTGCTGTTCCTCGACGAGGTGCACGGCCTGAACAGCGAGAACGGCAGCTTCGACCGGGATGTCCTGAAGGTCCTGCTCGCCAGGCTGGAGAACGACCGGGACCGCTTCGTGGTGATCGCGGCCGGCTATCCCGACAGGATCGACGAGTTCCTCGCCTCCGACGAGGGCCTTCACCGCCGGTTCGGCGAGCGCATCGCCTTTCCCGACTACCCGCCGGACGTGCTGCACCGCATCCTGTTGCGGTACTTGGCGGCCCGCGGCCTGCGCTGGGACGGAACGCTGTCCGATCAACTGCTGCAGGTCGTCACCGAACTGCACGCCACGCGCCGACCCGACTTCGGCAACGCCGGCACCATGCGCAACCTCAGCGAGAAGATCTTCACCGAGTGGGCCGTCCGGGTCGGCGGGGACATCGAGCAGCCGCTCACCGCCGAGGACCTGCCGGAGGACTACCGCGCCCTCCTGCCCCGGCCCGCGCCCGACGACGGCACCCTGCTGGCCGAGCTGGACGACATGGTGGGCCTCGCCCCGGTGCGCAAGGTGCTCGGCGACCTCGCCAACCGCATCCGGCTCCGCCAGGCCCGCGGCAGGAGTCTGCCTGCGCCCCCGAATCTGCTGTTCGTAGGGCCACCCGGCACCGGCAAGACGACCGTGGCGCGGGCCGTCGGCGAGATGTTCCGCAAGCTCGGAGTGCTGCGTAATGGCCATGTGGTCGAGACCACGCGCGCCGACCTGGTCGCCGAGTACGTCGGCCAGACCGCCCCCAGGGTCCGCGAGGCCGTGCACGAGGCCCTCGACGGCGTGCTCTTCATCGACGAGGCCTACAGCCTGACGGCCGGCTCCGGCGTCCAGGGCGCCGACTTCGGCAAGGAGGCCGTCGACACCCTGGTCAGGGAGATGGAGAACTGGAACGACCGGCTCGTGGTGATCGCCGCGGGCTATCCGCGTGAAATGGACACGTTCGTACGCAGCAACAGCGGTCTTGCCTCCCGCTTCACGGTGCGCGTGGAGTTTCCGCCGTACAGCGCCAAGGAACTCGTCGAGGTGCTGCGCCGGAGCGCCGTGGCCGACGGCTATGTCCTCACGCCGCAGGCCGCGGAACGGGCCGGGCAGTGGTTCGACATCCGACGGCGCGCCGATTCCACCGGTTTCGGCAGCGCCCGCGAAGTGCGCGGCCTCCTCGCCGCCATGGAGTCCCGCCTCGCCGGCCGCCTCCTGGCGGACCCCACCGCCACCGACCACTCCACGTTCACCGCCGACGACGTCCCACCCACCTAATCCAGTGTCTCCCGCAACACCCGGTCGATCTCGCCGAGGCGTCGCTCCACATCAGCGGCGGCGAACCGCGCGCGGTCAAGTGCCGTCCTGCTCTTGACGAGCCGGTCTCCATGACCGTCGCCGCCATCGCCATCGACCTGGCCCCACTCGGACAACGCCTCCGCCAGCTCCCGGTCCGCGCGCGCGTAGCGCTCCAACTGCGGGATACGTTCACCGAGTTCGGTGCGGACCGCCTCGAGGCGCCGGCTCCGCTCGTCCAGTTCGGAAGTGACCCGGGCCAGCTCCCGCTCCTCCACGGCGAGCCGTTCGCTGCTGTCCCCGGCCTGGCGGAGCGCCTCTCGGGTCCGCGGGGCGAGCGCGTCCAGCCGGTCCTCGCTGAGTCGCACCAGTGCGCCGCAAGCCGCGGTCAGCGTCTGCTCGGCAGAGGTGTCCCGGGAGCGCAGCGCCTTCAGCCGTTCGTCCACCACCCGTTGCTGTCCGCTCAGCGCGTCCAACGTGTCCACCAGTCGTTCGAGGCTGCGCAGCTCCGCGATGCGGTCCCGCAACTCCGCGTGCTCCGCCAGGCATTGCTGCAGCTCGTTCTCGGCGGCGGCAAGCCGCTCCAGCGCCGTTCGATCGGCCCGCAGCCGTTCGTGGAGCGCGGTGAGCTCGGCAAGCCGCTTGTCCAGCTGCTCCGCCGGCCGCTCTCCGGGCCGGGCGGCCGCCACGAGGCGGGGGGCCTCGGCGGCCAGCGCCGGGACCTCCTCCAGCGCGTCGTACAGGCCGAACAGCCCCTCGAGCGCGGCGACACCGCCGTCATCACGAATCTCCGCGAGCGCCTCCGAGGCCCACCGGAGCGAGGCGCCGAGCGCCGCGAGAAAGTCGCCTGCCGCGAGCGCGTCGCGCAGTACCCGGCGGGCACGCCCACCCGATGACACGTCGTCCGCGGCCGCCATCCGCACCCCCCGCTTCCCTGTCACACCGTTCCCTGAGGCAGCGTAGCGCTGAAGTTCCGGCCGGCAGGCGCATTCGCCTGTGGGGCAGGGCCGCTCGGACCTAGACTGCGCAATCAGTGAGTGGGCCTCGTCTTGCGCGACGAGTCCGACGGTTGGGGGACCCGTGAGCGAGTTGGTGCGCTTCGAGGGGCCGGAGGGCTCCGAGTTGGTGGTGGAAGTGGTCGATGACACCCCTGGTCTTGAGCTGATCTCGCGCCGCGAGGACGGCATCGTCGAGGCCCGGCGGCGGCTTGGGGAGTCGCTGCAGTCCACGCTGCCCACCCTGCGGTCGGTCGTGGACACCGCGCGCGCCCTCGCGCCGCAGGAGATGGAGATCGAGTTCGGTATGAAGTTCACCGCGGAGGCCGGTGTCGTCGTCGCGAAGACCGCGACGGAAGGACACTTCGCCCTGCGGCTGCGGTGGGCACGGGCCGACACCGCGCCGGCGCAGTCGGCGAGTCCGGGGGCCTGACGGGTCGTGGGCCTCAGCCGGGAACAGCCGCCCTGGCTGGTCAGCATCCGACGCGAAGCCGCCGACGGGCCGGCGTACGGCGTCGGCGTGATGTGCGGGCCACGCCACATCCTCACCTGCGCCCATGTGATCGGGCGGGCCCGGGACGCGCCCGGTGGGCCGGTGTACGTCCGGTTCCAGCACGTGCGGCACGCCGAGGCGCTTCGGGCGACCGTGTTGCCGGATGGCTGGCATCCGGCCACCGAGGCCCGCACGGGGGACGTAGCCGTCCTGGAACTCGCAGGTGACCCACCGCCCGGCGCCCGGCCCGCACCGCTGTGCACCACGGCGGCCGGGATCTGGCACCACCGGTTCCGTGCCTACGGCTACCCGAAGAAGCACGCGCACGGTGGTGTTCCGGTGCGCGGCGAGATCGTCGACCACGCGGGCGACGAGTGGCTGCTGCTGGAACCGCGAGCGGGTTGGGCGCCGGAACCCGGATTCTCCGGAGCGCCGGTGTGGGACGAGGACGGCGACGGAGTGATCGGCATCCTCAACGCCCGGGAGCGGAGCGGCGAGCTCGGCGTCCGCGGGACCGGTACCAACGGCACCGCGTACGCGATCAAGACCGAGGCGCTGCTGCGCTACTGGCCTCCGCTGGCCGAACAGGTGCGGGAGCAGGCCGAGCACGAGCTGCGGGCCCGCCTCAAGTCGCGGCTCGCGCTGCCGCTCACGGCCGCGGGGGAGCTGCCTGCCGTCGGCGAGGTGGATCCCTACCACATCGGAGTGACCCCCTCCACGTACAGCGGGCAACGGACCGAAGAGGGCCGCGCCGATCCGTACGTCCCGCGCCGCGGGTCGGACGCGCTCCTGGAGGAGGCGCTGGACAGCGTGGTCTCGGCCGCACCGGGCAGCGCCCGGCTGCTGCTGCTCGTCGGGCCGTCCAAGTCCGGCAAGTCCCGCACCCTGTTCGAACTGCTGCGACGCCGCGTGCCGCAGGCTCGGCTCCTGGTGCCCGCTGCGGACCGGACCGCGCCGGGGGACCTGTCCCGGTTGCGGCTGCCGGCCGGCGGCGACCGGGTCGTCCTGTGGCTGGACGAGCTGGATCACTATCTGCGGCCCGGCGGACTCGACGTCCAGGTCCTGGAGCGGTTCGCACGGCAGGAGCCACCGGTCGTCGTGGTCGCCTCCATGACCTCGATACAGCGGCAGGCGCTCTTCGACCGCGCGGACGACCAGGGACGCGTCGCCCGCAGCGTGCTGCGCCTGGCCCGCCAGGTGCAGCTGCCGCAGCGGCTCACCGACGAGGAACTGGCGGACGCCGCCCGCCATTACCCGGGCGAGGACTTCACGGCGCGGGGCATCGGGCAGGTTCTGGTGGCCGCGCCGGAGCTGGAGCGGCGCCTGACGGACGGCTTCGACAGCTGCCCGGCAGGCTGGGCGGTGACCCGGGCGGCGGCGGACCGGTGGCGGATGGGCCTGCGCGGGGCGGTGCCGGAGGCCGTCCTGTTCCGGCTGTTCCGTGGCTACCTGAGCGCCGCACACCCGTCGCTGGACGCGGACGAGGCGGCGTTCCGAGCCGGGATCGCCTGGGCGCGCGAGCCCGTCGCCGGGCAGATCGCCCTGCTCCACCCGGAGCAGCCCCCGGCCCCGGCGGACACCGAGGACGCCACGTCCGGCGACGGATCCGCACAGCGGATGTACGCCATCTTCCCGTACGTACCCGACTATCTCGACACCAGGACCGACGACCCCGGGGCGGCGGTGCCCGGCTTCGCCTGGCAACTCGCCCTGGCAGGGAGCGCCTCCGGCGGCACCGGGGCCCCTGGAGAGACGGCGGCCCTGAGCACCGATCTGCTCACGGTCGCCGTCACCGCGGTCGCACGCAACGAGCTGGAAGTGGCCGTGGCCGTGCTGCGCCGGGTCCGGCAGGTCGGTGGAGACCGGGACGACGCGGCATGGGCAGCGGTCATGCTCGGGCAACTCGAGATGGCACGGGGCGAGTTCGCGCAGGGTATGGAGTGTCTGGAGGCGGCCCTGGAGTCCGGGGTCCCGGACGTCGTGCCGCTCGCTCAGGTCGAACTCGGTGGCGTCTTGGTGATCATTGACCGGGCACGGGCCGGCGGGCTCCTCCAGGCGGCGATGGGCTGCCGCAACCGGCAGCTCGCCCTGCTCGCCCGGGTGTACTTCTCCGGGCTGCTGATCCTGCAAGGCCAGCACGAACGGGCTCTGTCGCTTCTGGACGACGTCCTGGCCGCAGGCGACGACGAGGTGGCCGGCCTGGCGCAGGCCAGGCTCGGCGGAATGCTCGCCGACGAGGGTGCTCCCGCCTCCCTGGGCGGTACTCGCAAGCAGGGCCCGGTGGCCAGTGGGCCCGAGCTGCTGCGAACCCGTTCGGCCCGCGCCGGCGACCTGCCGATCCCGGACACCGGCCCCTGGACGCTCTCCCGCACCCTGGACGCCTCGGTGACCGCGCCGATCACGGAGTTCGCCCGGACGAACATGAGCTGGCTGCTGGTCAACCAGGGGAAGCTCGCCCAGGCGGAGCAGATGCTCCGGGAGGTGATGGCCGGTGGCCACCCGCTGGCCGCGCCCCTGGCCTGCGCCAACCTCGGTGACCTCTTCGTGGAGTGCAACCGGTGGGGGGAGGCGAGGCCGCTGCTCGAGAGCGTGTTGAACGCCCCGGTACCGCTGGCGTGGCCGCTGGCCCAGGTCGCACTGGGGCGGCTCCTGGTGAGCGGGGAGGAGGACCAGGAGCAGGGTGCCGAGCTGCTGCGCGACGTGATCCGGTCGGGCCATCCGGCCCATGCGCCGCGCGCCGCCCACGTCCTGGGCTGCTGGCATCTCGCGTACGGGCGAGTGGACCGTGC
The DNA here is from genome assembly GCF_042959345.1 of Streptomyces sp. NPDC007905. Lineage (NCBI taxonomy): Bacteria > Bacillati > Actinomycetota > Actinomycetes > Kitasatosporales > Streptomycetaceae > Streptomyces > Streptomyces sp. NPDC007905. The sequence continues at coordinate 76,617 of NZ_JBIBKS010000025.1, forward strand.
GGAGTACCGGCTGGGCCAGGCCGTCGAATCCGGCCATCCGGACTGGGCGCCGGCCGCCCAACTCGCCCTGGCCGGACTCGCCGCGGGGCAGGGCGACATGGACCGCGCGCAGCAGTTGCTCACCGAGGTCGCCGACGGGCCCTGGGCGAACGCCCCGTATGCCATGGACCAACTGGGCGATCTGCTGGCCGCAGCGGAGCGGTACGAGGAGGCGGAGACCGCCTACCGACAGGCCATCGAATCCGGCCATGAGCACTGGTCCCCGCTCGCCCGGATCGACCTGGCGCTCATGCTGGCGCGGACGGCCGACCTGCACGATCCGGACGACGTGGCCGCGTTCACCGGGCTGCTCGCGCAGGCCGCGGCCTCCGGACACGCCGGACAGGGCCCGCGCGCCGCGGAGTTGCTCGGCGAAATGCTGGCCCTGTTGGAGCGGTACGAGGAGGCCGAGGCCGCCTACCGACAGGCCATCGAATCCGGCCACGAGTACTGGTCCCACCTCGCCCGGATCCACCTGTCACTCATGCTGGCGGACTTCGTCGCCCCGGACCAGCCACAGGGTTTCGCGGCCGTGACGGAACTGCTCGTCGAGACCGTAGACGCGCCGCATCCCACGCTCTCCACCTGGGCCCAGTCGTTGCTCGGACAGGTCCGCGTCGCCGAGGGCGACCGGTCGGAAGGACTCCGGCTGCTGAGATCCGCCGTGGTCGCCGATGTTCCACGGTCGTCCGACGCGGCCCGGCTCTTCCTGGCCTCAGAGCTTCTGGAGGACGGCGGGAACGCAGCCGAGGCAGAGGCTGCGGAACTCCTGGGACAGGCCCTCCGCGGGGAGCCGTCAGAGGTCACCGAAGCGGCGCGGGTGATCCTCGGCACGCTGCGCCTCCGCCAGGGCGATCACGCCGCCGCGCGGCGGCTCCTGGCCGGCGCCGCGGGATCCGACGCCGAGGAGGACGTCGCCGAGAGCTACCTCGACCAGGGTGAGTACCTCCTGGAGGTGGGGGAGACCGAGATGGCCGCGGAACTCCTCACCGCCGTTCTGGACATGGGCGTCCCGGGCAGCGCGCCCCGGGCCGGTCTGCTGCTCGGTGTGACCAATCTGGCTCAGCGCAGACTGGAGGAAGCCCGGGACCGCCTGTCTGCGGCGGTGGCATCGGGCAACCCCGCCGTGGAGCCACAGGCACGGCGGTACCTGGGCAGCACACTGGCCCAGCTCGGTCGGTCCGAGGAAGCGGAGGAGACCCTGCTCCCCCTGGCCGCGGCCGAGGACAGCCCGGAGCGCCCGCAGGCCCTGCTGATGCTCGCCCGGCTCGCGTTCGTCGGCGGGCGCCACGCTGAGGCGTCCCACCGTTTCGAACAGGTGCTGGCCGCCGCCGACCCTGAAGCGGAGGCCGAGGCGCGAACCGCGTACGCCCAACTGCTACGGGAGACCGGCCGGTGGGACCGCCTCGCGGAGATCCTGTCAGCGCCCGCAGACACCCGCCCCGTCCTGGAGGGCAACTCCGCGCGGGAAGCCCGACCCGTCCCGGAACCGGAACGGCGTGCCCCGCACCCCGCTGAACCCGTCCTGACCTCACTGGTGTTGGCCCTGCTCGGCGATGTCGCCGCCGCGGAGCAGAAGTGGTACGAGGCGCGCCACTGGTACCGCCGCGCCCTGGAGGCTCCCGACGGGGACCAGGCACACGACCACGCTCGCACGGCCCTCGGAACCCTCCCCCCACCGCCGGCTCCAGGCTCGGAGGCGGCCGGCACGAGTGCGGTCCGGGACGCGTAGTTCGGGGCGATTCGACGGTGCGGTGCTGACTCGAACTGCTGCAGGTTCCGCTCGTTGCCGTCCGGCAGCCGCTCCGCCATCGGCTGGATCGACTTGCGCCGCCCGTCCAGCATCAGTCCCCGCAGATAGCAGTCGCCCTTGGCCCGCTGGTCCTTGCGCGGCACCGACGCGAACACATCAGACACGACGGTGGTGCCGGACCACCCGGGCGTAGGGAGCGTGGAGGAGACGACGTACTTGGGGAGGGAGTTCAGCCGGGAGGCGATGGGGTCGGCCGGATCGGCCGCCTTCGGCCAGTAGGAGGCGAAGATCTCGTAGGTACGGCGGCCCAGCAGGAAGGCGCCCGCGCCGTCGAAGACCTCGGTGACGAACCGGCCGAAGTCGTCGTCGCCGTACGGAAAGCTCCAGCCGCCCTGCGTGAAGCCGCCGCTGGGGTCCTCCTGGGGGCCGCCGGGCGCTTGGTAGACACCGTCGAGGGTGACGAAGAGGGTGGAGACGAGCTTGCCCATGACGGGTGCCTTCTTCCGGGTGCGGGATCTGCTGTCCTCACCTCGGACCCCGCCCGCCCCCGGAACTCACCGGTTCAGCCGACGTTCGTCGAGAACAGTCCGCCGGTCGGGCCCTGCTTGTCGCCGCCCTGTGCCTTCCTCAGGGCGTTGGCGAGGCTCTCGATGGTCAGGGACTGCAGGATGACGCGGCCGTTGCCCTCCAGGGTGGCCAGGGACAGGCCCTCACCGCCGAAGACGGCGTTCATGATCCCCTGCCGGTTCAGGCCGCCGACGCGCTGGACGCCGTACTGGATGCCCTCCTCGAAGGCGACCACACAACCGGTGTCCACCTCGATACGGCCGCCGAAGTCCGCCGGGTTCAGGTCGATGAAGTTGCCCGCGCCCGCGATGATCACCGTGCCGTACCCGGTGAACTTCTCCAGGACGAAGCCCTCGCCGCCGCTCATGCCGGTGCGGCCGCCCTGGAAGGCGACGCCGAAGTCGACGGTGGACTCGGCGGCCACGAAGGCGTCCTTCTCGGCGAACCATGCGCGCGAGCCGTCCAGTTCCAGGGCGCGCATCTCGCCGGGCAGCACGCCCGCGAAGCCGACCGTGCCCTCGCCGCCCTGGGCGGTGAAGTACTGGAACGCCAGCGACTCGCCGGCCAGCATGCGCTGGCCGACCTGCATGGCGGTGCCCATGGCCTGGCGCAGCATGCCTCCCATGCCACCGCCCCCACCGCTCTGCTGACCTCCGTTGCCCGACGGCCCGGACAGACGCGTCTCCATGGTCACGTTCGTCGTCTTGAACAGGAACTTCCCCGCCTCGCAGTACACGGTCTGGCCGGGGCGCAGGTTGACGACCGCCATCTGCATGGCGTTGCCGACGATCTCTTGCTGAAGGGTCACGCGGGGAGAACGCGGGAGGTGAAGCGAAGAGTTCCGGCCGCGGCCGGATCCGCTGTCCGTTCGCCGCCGGCGAACGGCCTCGCGGCGGTTGCCCGCCGAGCGGGTGGGCACAACCGGGAGGGCCCGGCCCACCGGCCGGCCGGCCGGGAAGCGGGACCACGAAGGGCGGTGCCCCGCTTCTCCTGGGCCGGGACTCAGCCGCCCAGTTCCTGGTGGCGGGACGACAGGAGCGCCGCGCCGTCATCGGTCAGGGAGCCGTGCAGACGCAGGCGCGAGATGCCGCCGTCGGGGTAGATGTCCACGCGCGCGTGCGTGCCGACGGCCGGCTGCGGCAGCACGAAGCGGTGGTTGGTGTCGGGCTGCAGGCGGGTGCGCGGGAGGATCTCGACCCAGTCGCCCTCCTCGCCGTCACGCACCGACACCGACGCCCAGCCGGCGCTGTTGCCCTTCAGGCAGGCCGTGTCGATCTCGATCGCGCGGATCTGGGACCGGGCGGCCAGCCGGTAGCGGATCCAGTCGTTGCCCCGGTCGCGGCGGCGGCGCGTCTCCCAGCCGTCGTCCATCTTGCGGGAACGGCCCGGCTGGATGGTGTTGGTGGCCGGGGAGTAGAAGAGGTCGGAGGCGTCCTCGACCTGGCCGCCGTTCTCCAGGGCGACCACGTCGAAGGTGCCGAGCGCCTCCAGCCACGTCGGGTCCGGGACGACCTCGCCGTACATGCGCAGCCGGGCGATGCCGCCGTCGGGGTGCTGGTTGACGCGCACGTGGGTGAAGCGCTGCTCGGCCAAGACGGCGAAGCCGTTCGCCGCGTGGCCGCCGACCGGCGTGCGCGGCACCAGCGTCGTCCACTTCACCTCGTCGCCCAGCAGTTCCTCCGGGGCCGGGGAGCCCGGCACCGACGTGGCCTCGACCGAGACCGCCTGCGGGTAGTTGCCCCGGAAGTGGGCGGTGTCGACCACGATCCCGCGGATCACCCCGGGAGCACCGAGGCGGACCAGCGCCCAGTCGTGGTCCTCGGCCGTCGGCCAGGGGTGCTCGGCGCAGGCGCCGCGCCGGCGGCGGGTCTCCCAGCCGTCCATGATCTTGCCCTTGTGGCCGAAGTGCTCGGGGTCGAACTCGGCCGGCTCGGGCACCAGCAGGTTCTCCCGCTCGGCGAAGAACTCGTCGTTGGCGGCGATGACCCCGGCGCCGAGCTGCCGGTCGGCCAGGTTGGCGTACTGGGTGAAGGGGAAGTCGGCGGTGCGGTAGTCCGCGTACGGGTCGCCGCCTCCGTAGGGGTTCGCGTCGCCGGTGAAGCCGGCCCAACTCGAATGTTGCTGCGCCGTCACGGTGATCAGGGGTTCCTTTCGGGAGTCGGCCGGGTGCGGGATGGGCCCCCTGCTCGAGCGAGACCGAGAGCTGGGGGGAGGCTTACTGGGGGCGGGTGAGCAGGGTGCCCCTGGGGTCGGTGAACTCGCCGTCCACGACGATGCGCTCACCGCGCAGCCAGGTCGACTTCACGACGCCGCACAGGGTCTTGCCGGCGTACGCGGTGACCCGGTTGCGGTGCTGGAGGCCGGCCGGGTCGACGGTGAAGGTCTCGTCGGGGGCGAGGACGGCGAAGTCGGCGTCACGGCCGGGCGCGATGGCGCCCTTGCGGGCGTCGAGGCCGACCAGCGCGGCCGTCTGCGTGGACATCCAGCGGACCACGTCCTCGAGGCCGTGGCCGCGCTTGCGGGCCTCGGTCCACACGGCCGACAGGCTGAGCTGGAGACCGGAGATGCCGCCCCACGCGGTGGCGAAGTCGTCGGTCTTCAGGTCGGCCGTGGAGGGCGAGTGGTCGGTGACCACGCAGTCGATGGTGCCGTCGGCCAGCGCCTGCCAGAGCAGGTCCTGGTTGGCCGCCTCGCGGATAGGCGGGCAGCACTTGAACTCGCTGGCGCCGTCCGGGACTTCCTCGGCGGTCAGGGTGAGGTAGTGCGGGCAGGTCTCCACGGTGACGCGGACGCCCTCGGCGCGGGCGGCGGCGATGAGCGGCAGCGCGTCGCTGGAGGACAGGTGCAGCACGTGCACGCGCGCGTCGTGGCGGCCGGCCTGCGCCACGAGGTTCGCGATGGCCGTGTCCTCGGCGTCGCGCGGGCGGGAGGCGAGGAAGTCGGCGTACCTGGGCCCGCCGTGCTGCGGCGCGGTGGCCAGCTGGTGCGGGTCCTCGGCGTGCACGATCAGCAGGCCGTCGAAGCCGGCGATCTCCGCCAGGGACCGGGCGAGCTGCTCCTGGCCGAGGTACGGGAACTCGTCCACGCCCGAGGGCGACAGGAACGCCTTGAAGCCGAAGACACCGAAGTCGTGCAGGGGGCGCAGGTCCTTGACGTTGTCGGGCAGGGCGCCGCCCCAGAAGCCGACGTCGATGTGGGCCTTGCCGGCGGCAACCCGCTGCTTCACCCGCAGGTTCGCCACCGTGGTGGTCGGCGGCAGGGAGTTGAGCGGCATGTCGACGATCGTGGTGATGCCGCCGGCCGCCGCCGCGCGCGTGGCGGTCCAGAAGCCCTCCCACTCGGTGCGGCCCGGGTCGTTGACGTGCACGTGGGTGTCGACCAGGCCGGGCAGCAGGACGTGGTCGCCGAAGTCCTCCAGACGTGCCGTGGCCGGCACCTCGGCGTCGTACGGCAGTACGGCCGTGATCGTGCCGGCGGACACGGTGACCGTGGCGGCCCGCGTCCCTTCCGGAGTGATGACGCGCGTCGAGCGCAGCACCAGTTCAGCGTCGGACACCCGAACCCCTCTCTGCCGCCGATGTGCTTCCAGGAAACGGGATTTACACCCACGTAACGGAATTCAACGTTCTGTTGAAGGAGTCTTCACTCCCGCTTTCCCGCCGTCAAGAGGCACACTTCCGGGGAGCGGGTCACGGGCCGCCACTCTGGACGTTTCCACAAAGCGGAATTAGAATTCCAACAAGCAGAACGTAGCTACGTACCAGCGGGCGGTCAACCGACTGCCGGGTAGGCTTCTGCCCTTCCTGCCCGCCCCGAAAGGAAACGCGCCGTGCCGACGTCCAGCGCCAGCACCACCGACTCCGCCAAGACTTCCGCCGGCGGCGGGGTCCAGTCCCTGGAGCGTGCCTTCGATCTGCTCGAGCGGATGGCGGACGCGGGCGGCGAGGTCGGCCTGAGCGAGCTGTCCGCCACCAGCGGGCTGCCGCTGCCCACCATCCACCGACTAATGCGCACGCTGGTCGCCTGCGGCTACGTACGCCAGCAGACGAACCGCCGGTACGCGCTCGGGCCGCGGCTGATCCGCCTCGGGGAGTCCGCGTCCCGGCTGCTCGGTACCTGGGCACGGCCCTATCTCGCCCGGCTGGTCGAGGAGACCGGGGAGACGGCGAACATGGCACTGCTGGACGGCGACGAGATCGTGTACGTCGCCCAGGTGCCCTCCAAGCACTCGATGCGCATGTTCACCGAGGTCGGGCGCCGGGTGCTGCCGCACTCCACGGGTGTGGGCAAGGCGCTGCTGGCGAGCGTGCCCGACGACGAGGTGCGCGCGCTGCTGTCCCGTACGGGCATGCCGGCCGCGACGGAGAAGACCATCACGACGCCCGAGGGCTTCCTGGCCGCGCTGGAGGACGTCCGGCGGCTGGGATACGCCGTGGACGACAACGAGCAGGAGATCGGGGTCCGCTGCCTCGCGGTGTCCGTCCCGGACTCCCCCACGGCGGCCGCCATCTCCATCTCCGGACCGGCGGGACGGGTCACGGAGGCGGCGACCGAGAAGATCGTGCCGATGCTGCAGCAGGCGGCGACGGAACTGTCTCAGGCGCTGGCCAGTTCGGGCGCGTGAGCACCCCGCTCGTGCGGGTCAGACGTCGGTCACGAACAGCCGCCACCCAAGGCCGATGAAGTCGAACGCGAGCAGGCGGGCATGACGGGCGCGCGTGCCAGTGACCGCTCTCCAAATCGTCCGCGAGCCGGGCCAGACCGGGCGCGATGACGTCCTGGCCGGTCTGGACGAGCAGGGAGATCCCCGCCCCGACCCGCGGGTCGAGGTAGGCGTGGGGGCGGCGCCGGTACGCGGCGGCGAACCCGTCGACGCAGTCGTGCGGGACCCGCACCGGTCGTTGGCGCGCTCCGCCGAGCAGACGGGCGAGCCGGGGGCTCGGGCGGCACGGCGCGGGTGTCGTCGAACGCCGCCGCCTCCGGCAGGCAGTCCCGGACCAGCCAGTACCGCTCGCGGAAGATCCGCTGGTCCCACGTCAGCAGAACGATGCGGCGGCGGGCGACCCGGCGCGGTTCTCCGATCCCGGCCGCCAGGTCGGTCCAGTGGTGGACGGTCAGCACCGCCAGGACGGCATCGGCCGCGTCGTCCCGCAGTGGCAGTCGTTCCGCGACCGCCCGCACGGCGGGCGCGGCTCCCGGCGGCCGCTGAGCGGCCATGACCCGGCTCGGTTCGACCGCGAGGACCGTGTGCGGCGGCTCGTACGAGCCGGTGCCGGCTCCCACGTTGATACGTCCCTGACGTTCCCGAGCACGGCGCGGATCCGCGCAGCGATCCGCGGATCGGGCTGCCGGGTGCGGGCACAGGCGGCGCCGAGTGCGTCGTAGGTGGCCACGAAGGTCAGTTCCTCGGTGATTTTCCGAACAGGTCCACGGCCTCCCTGACCTCCGACAGACCCCGGGCCAGCGCGCTGACCGAGCCGATCGCCCCGGCGATCAGTAACAGGGACCTGTGCAGGCGCGGGGTCTCGGGCGGGCCGCCGGCGGCCATCGCGGCCAGGGCCGCCAGTTCGTCCTCGGCTATGCCGCGGTCGGGGAACTCCGCCGGGTGCGCGGCGAGTTCGCGGCGCAGGCGGGACACCGCGGTGCGCAGTTCCGCCACTCTCGGATCCTCGTCGCTGCCGGTCACTGGCCTCTGCCCCAAGCTCCGCAACACAGCCCTCCCCCTCGCACCCCCTCGTGCGCGGGCCAGTTAACGCCACCCGGTGCGCGAGCGCCACCGCCCGGACCGAAATTCAGCCCAAGGAAGCCGTCCGCCGCCGCCCGCGTCAGGTATGCAGGACGCATGGACACCCAGGACCATCACCACGCTCGCGAGGAGATCGCCGGGCTGCTGCTCGCCGCCGGTGGCGGCAGGAGGCTCGGCGGGCGACCCAAGGCGTTGCTCGAGCACCGTGGGCGCCCCCTGGTGGAGCACGCGGTGGGCGTACTGCGCGCGGCCGGATGCGGACGGATCCACGTCGTCCTGGGGGCACGCGCGGACGACGTCCGCGGGCGCGCCGACCTGACCGGCTGCGTGCTCGTCGACAACCCCGACTGGGCCGACGGCATGGGCTCCTCGCTGCGCGCCGGACTCGGCTCGCTCACCGGTACGGGCGCACGCGCGGCCCTGGTGAGCCTGGTCGACCAGCCCGGGATCGGGCCCGAGGCGGTGGCCCGGGTACTCGGCGCGTACGTGGACGACACCTCGCTGGTCTCGGCCGCCTACGACGGTGTACGGGGGCATCCGGTGCTCTTCGGCGCGACCCACTGGCCGGGCATCGCGGCGGCCGCCACCGGCGACCGGGGAGCGCGCGCCTACCTGAAAAAGCACGCGGCACGGATCAGGCTCGTGGAGTGTGCGGACGTCGCCGAGCCGTACGACATCGACACCGAGGCCGACCTGAGCCACCTTGAGTGAGGGGGTGGCACCGAGTCCCCACCTTGCCTCGACTCAGAGAGTCTTGGCATCAACAAACCATTGAAGTTCCACGATGAGGAAACTACTATCCACTGATCAGAAGCGTCCGGCGCACAGTGGGCGCTCACTGTCCTGTTCGTGCCACTTGGCACTTGGTGCCACCGCTGAAGGAAGTGACAGCTCATGTCCGCACCAGCGCCGTCCCCGCTGGCCATCGTCGACGCCGAGCCCCTGCCCCGGCAGGAGGAGGTCCTCACCGACGCGGCGCTCGCCTTCGTGGCGGAGCTGCACCAGCGGTTCACCCCGCGCCGTGACGAACTCCTCGCCCGCCGGGCGGAGCGCCGCGCCGAGATCGCCCGCACCTGCACGCTCGACTTCCTCCCGGAGACGGCCGCCGTCCGCGCGGACGACTCCTGGAAGGTCGCCCCGGCCCCGGCCGCGCTGAACGACCGGCGGGTCGAGATCACCGGCCCCACCGACCGCAAGATGACCATCAACGCGCTCAACTCGGGCGCGAAGGTCTGGCTCGCCGACTTCGAGGACGCCTCCGCACCCACCTGGGAGAACGTGGTCCACGGCCAGCTCAACCTGATCGACGCCTACAACCGGAGCATCGACTTCACCGACCCGGACTCGGGCAAGTCCTACGCCCTGCGCCCGAACGAGGAGCTGGCCACGGTCGTCATGCGCCCGCGCGGCTGGCACCTGAACGAGCGCCACCTCGTCGACGCCGACGGCACGCCGGTCCCCGGCCCCTTCGTCGACTTCGGCCTGTACTTCTTCCACAACGCCCAGCGGCTGCTGGACCTCGGCAAGGGCCCGTACTTCTACCTGCCCAAGACCGAGTCGCACCTCGAAGCACGCCTGTGGAACGACGTGTTCGTCTTCGCACAGGACTACCTCGGCATCCCGCGGGGCACCATCCGCGCCACCGTCCTGATCGAGACCATCACGGCCGCGTACGAGATGGAGGAGATCCTCTACGAACTGCGCGACCACGCCTCGGGGTTGAACGCCGGCCGCTGGGACTACCTGTTCTCCATCGTGAAGAACTTCCGTGACGGCGGGGCGAGGTTCGTCCTGCCGGACCGCAACGCGGTGACGATGACGGCCCCGTTCATGCGGGCGTACACCGAACTCCTCGTGCGCACCTGCCACAAGCGCGGCGCGCACGCCATCGGCGGCATGGCGGCCTTCATCCCCTCCCGCAGGGACGCCGAGGTCAACAAGGTTGCCTTCGAGAAGGTCCGGGCCGACAAGGACCGCGAGGCGAACGACGGCTTCGACGGCTCCTGGGTCGCCCACCCGGACCTGGTCCCGATCGCCATGGAGTCCTTCGACAGGGTTCTCGGCGACAAGCCGAACCAGAAGGACCGCCTGCGCGAGGACGTGCACGTCGAGGCGGCCGACCTCATCGCGATCGACTCGCTGCACGCGAAGCCGACGTACAACGGACTCGTCAACGCCGTCCAGGTCGGCCTCCGGTACATCGAGGCCTGGCTACGCGGCCTCGGCGCGGTCGCCATCTTCAACCTGATGGAGGACGCGGCCACCGCCGAGATCTCCCGCTCGCAGATCTGGCAGTGGATCAACGCGGGCGTCGAGTTCGAGAACGGCGACCGGGCCACCCCGGAGCTGGCCCGCAAGGTGGCAGCCGAGGAACTGGACGGCATCCGCAAGGAGATCGGCGAGGAGGCCTTCGCGGCCGGCCACTGGCAGCAGGCCCACGACCTGCTGCTCCAGGTGGCCCTCGACGAGAACTACGCCGACTTCCTCACCCTGCCGGCGTACGAGCAGCTCAAGGGCTGACGCTCACGGAGAAGGCGGCTCCGAGTGGCCCAGGGACCTCCCCGGGGCCACTCGGTCGCGTACCAGGCGCTTGACCGCCGTCGGCTCCGGGAAGCCCTGCTCGCGGCGGTCCCAGACCACCTCGCCGTTCACGCGGACGACGAAGACGCCTCCGGTGCCGGGCTTGAGCGACAGCTCGGTCAGCTCGGCCTCGAAGGTGGTGAGCAGCTCCTGCGCCAGCCAGGCCGCGCGGGGCAGCCAGCGGCACTGGGTGCAGTACTCGATCTGCACGACATGGGTCATCCCAGGTGCACCGACCAATCCTGTTCCGCCGCCGGCTTGCCGTGCAGGTCGGGGACCCGCTTGAGCCAGTCCGGGCGGCCCTGCCGGCTCCTCGCCGCGCGGGCGGCCTCCTCGGCCGCGAGCGCCTCGCGGCCGGGGAAGTCGGTGGGCAGCCACTGTTCGGACAGCCGTACGCGCTCCAGGAGGTAGTCGACGTAGGCCGCGCGGACGTCGTCGGGCGTGGCGAATCCGGCGTCCTCGGCCAGCCAGGCGTCCGGTACCTCGGCGACGATCCGGTGCAGCAGTTCCCCGGTCACCCGGGGGGCCAGTTCCGCGTCGGCGGCCCGCACGTCCGGGCCGTAGTGGCCGAGGGCGTGGTGGCGGAAGTCGTACTTCTTGCCCGGTGTCGTGGTGTCCCAGCGGTGGTGGAAGACGAGGGCGGCGCCGTGGTCGATGAGCCACAGGCGCGGGGGAACCGTGCCCGAAGTCGGCCAGACCATCAGGTTGGAGCTGTGGACCGTGCGGTCCACGTTGACGGTCAGGGCGTCGAGCCAGACGATCCTGCCCGCCTCCAGGGGGTCCACGGGGAGGACCCCCGCGATGTCGGGGGTGAAGTCGGCGGCGCCCGGCAGGTAGTCCATGCCGAGGTTGACGCCCGTGCTGGCGCCGTGCAGCTCGCGGACCTCCTGGTGCGGCTCGGCCGCGGCGATCGCCGGGTCGAAGTGGACGAGCACCAGTTCGGGGAAGCGCAGGCCGAGGGCGCGGGCGAGCTCGCCGACGATCACCTCGGCGACCAGTGCCTTGTGTCCCTGCGCCGAGCCGGTGAACTTCACTACATACATGCCCAGGTCGTCGGCCTCGACGACTCCGGGGACGGAGCCGCCGGAGTGCAGGGGCGCGACATAGCGGGTCGCGGCGACCTCCCTCAGCATTTTCGAAGGCTCCACAGTTCATTACCCTTGCTTTTCACGACCACCTCCAAGGCGCTGCAATCCGGGGAATCGTCCATGATCAGCCCTGGGGAGAATCTGGGGAGTTTCGACCGGCACGCTCGTCCCCCTCTCCTCCAGCAGTTCGTCGATGCGGTGCGACCCTTGCTTCCGGCCTCCGGCATGAAGTGAGCATAGTAACCAAGCGTGAACAGCTGGGGAGGAATGGCACCGCAGCTGTGCCCGCCTTGCCGTCCAGCTCCCATACCGGCCACCGCAGCTCGCATGCAGGTCCTCCCCCGCGGTGAGCAGCGCGACGGCCACGATCGCACCGCCCAGTGCCAGCAGGGGGTTACCCCCGTCCACGCCGGCGAAGCAGGCGCATGCGAGTACCCGGAAGACGCAGGCGAACCGCAGGACACGCAGGGCTTTCTCCGTGCCTTGGGCGAGACGGCCGAGTGCGGCTGGTACGACGCGGTCCGGACGAGCGCGGCCAGCGCCGGGTTGTTCGTGCGGCATGGCCGAGGACACCCCGCGGCACTCACGCGAGTGCTGAGCGACTGCCGTCCGCCAACGGGTTCGGCAGGGGCAGGTAGCGGGCTTCCGCGCCGTCGGCGCCGGTCCAGCGCAGCAGCAGGTTGGTCTTGCCGGGCAAGGTGGGCGAGGTGAGCAGGGCCGGGACCTCGGGCAGGTCGTGGCGGGCGAGTTCGCGACGGACGGCGGGCCAGGGGTCGAGACCGGGGTGGTGTTCGACGAGGGCACCGGCGATCTCGCCGAGGTGGTTGACGACCAGGCAGTACACCAGCCGCTCCCAGCCGGCCGCGCGGGAGACGTCCGGCACCAGCTTGGCGCCCTCGGCGTCGCGGAACAGGGCCTGCACGGGCGTACCGGCCGCGTCCACGGCGATCAGGGTGTTCTGCAGGTGCGCCTCGAGGACCACCCCGTGCTCGTCGAACGCCCTGAGGGCAGGCGGGACGACCTGCCTCAGGTACGCCTCCCACCAGGCCTCGGGAGCGGCCGTGGCGGCCGGCGGGCTGCCCTCGAAGCCCTCCGCGAGCCCGGCCGCGAGCAGCGGGGTGGCACCCGGCAGGAGGTGGTCGCGCAGCCCGTCGCGGACCAGCACGGCCAGTTCCTCGAAGGCGAAGGCGGCGGTGCGGTAGCCGTGGTCGCTCAGCCAGGCCGCGGGCGGCCCCATGGCGGCGAAGGCCTCGGTGGCGGCCGTGTCGGTGCGGCGCAGTTTCAGCAGGTCGTGGCGCCACAGCCGGCGGATGTCGTTGGTGATGCGCACGTCGAGGCTGAACTTCAGGAACAGGTCGCGCCGCGGCTCGTACACCGTGCGGACCGCCGCGGTCGGCCAGGTGTCGAAGGCGGTGGTGCCGAGCCGGATCAGACGGCCGTCGGCGAAGGCGGGTTCGAGGCCGCGGCCGAGGAGGCCGAGCTGCCAGGGGTGGGCGGGCAGCAGCCGGTAGCCGGGCGGGGCCGTCGCGAGGGCGTCCAGGGCGCGGGTGTCGCCCTCCTCGGCCACCTGGTCCTCGCGGACGCCGAGCAGCACCAGCGGGAAGTGCGCGTGGGCCTCCGGCGCGTACGGCAGCCAGGCCGCGGCCGGGCCGCCGCCGCGTGCTTTCGGGGCCGGGTGGTAGGGGTGACCGGTGATCAGGGATTGCTCGGAGCGCAGATAGGGGTCCTCGGGTGCCGTCGCCCGGGCGCGCGCGGTGAGCAGGGCGGCGACCGTGTCCCGGCTGTCGATCATCTCGGCGGGCAGGTCGTCGCCCGGCAGCCCGGTGAGCCGGCGCAGCTCCTCGGCGACCAGTTTGACCAGCTCGGAGTGGCCGAGCCGGTGCCAGGACCCGGCGCTGTGCACCTCGGGGTCGGCGGGCCGCCGGCCGGGGCGCACGCGCAGCAGGCGGCCGGTGCCGGGCAGCCGGTAGGCGGGCCGTGCCCCGGACCGCGGGAGCGGTTCGGCGACCTCCCGCAGCAGGCAGTTGAGCAGGGGGGCGGCCGCGTATGCGTCGGCGCGCTGTGCGACGGCGTCGGCGGGAGGCTTGAGGTCCACGCGATCCATTCTTCGTCCGGGGCCCGAACGCGATCAGTATGTCTGTCGTCCCTGACCATCGTGCCCCGTGCCGGCCGTACCCGAGGAGCCGACCGTGTACCACTCCCCCACCGCCGACGCCGAGGTCGCCGAGGAGTTGGCCGCCGCCCGGCCCGATCTGCTGCCCCGGTACACGGCCGCGCTGCCGGGCGCCCGCGCGGCGGTGCTGACCCGTCTGTGGCGGGCGCTCGCGCACGAGCCCCTGCCGTGGCTCACCGGCAGGGTCGGCGGGGCGCACAGCCTCGCGCTGCGGCTGGCCGACGGCCGGACGCTGCACGGCCCGCACGCGGACCCGTACGCGACCGGCGGCTGTGTCGGCGCCGTCCACCTCGACCGGGAGCGCTACGACGATCCGGCCCGTCTGATGACCGACCTCGCGGTGCCCCACGTGGCGGGCCTCGCGGTCGAACTCGGGCACAGCGTGGCCTCCTTGGCGCTGTCCCGGGCCGGCGCGGACCACCCTAAGGAGTGGCCCGAACAGGACTGGGAGTGGGAGCAGCGGGTGGTGGACGGGCACCCCTTCCACCCCAACTGCCGCTCCCGGCCCGGCTTCTCGGTGGCGGAGCAGCTGTCGTACGGACCCGAGCACCGGCCCGTGGTGGAGCTGGGCACGGTGGCCGTGCCGACCGCCGAGTGCCTGGTGTCCGGGGACTGGCCGGAGGAACTGCGCTCCCCCGGACGGCTGTTGCTGCCGGTGCACCCGTGGCAGGCGGCCCATGTGCTCAAGCGGTCCTGCGACCCCTGGCGTCCCGCGCGCCCGCTGATGTCCCTGCGCACCCTCGCCCTGCCCGGCGGCCCGCACGTGAAGACCGCGCTGAGCGCCCGGCTGACCTCCTCGGTGCGGGACATCTCCGCGTACTCCGTCGAGGCGTCCGCCGCGCTCACGTCCCTCGCCTCGGACCTGGCCGCGCGCACGGACGGGCTGCTGCACATCACCCGCACCCTGGGCGCGGCCACCGCCCACTCCCCCGATCTCGCCGCCCTGCTGCGGGAGTCGCCGCAGGTGTACGCGGGCCCCGGCGAGCGGGTGCTGCCGGTGGCGGCGCTGCCCACCACCGCCCTGCCGGACTCCCCCGCATGGCTGGCGGACTTCTCCCGACTGGCCCTCACGGTCGGGCTGCGCCTGCTGGACCTCGGCGTCGCCCTGGAGGCCCACGGCCAGAACCTCCTGGTGATCCTCTCGGCCGACGGCACCCCCCTGCGCCTCGTCTACCGCGACCTCGCCGACATCCGCATCAGCCCCGCCCGCCTCACCCGCCACGGCATCGCCCCGCCCGCCCTGACCGGCCGGCTGATCACGGACGACGAGACGGCCCTGCGCCGCAAGCTGTTCGGCTCCCTGGTGGCGGGGGCGCTCGCCGGTACGGCGGGCTCGGGTCCGGCGCTCGGGGCGGCACTGGCGGCGGCCGTACCCGATCTGCCCCGCACCCGCGACCTGGCGGCCCTGTGCGAAGGCCCGGTGCCCGCGAAGGCGTTGACGCTGATGCGGCTGTCCCCGGGGACCCCCGGTGACCTGTGGACCTCGCTGCCGAACCCGCTCGTTTTGGAGCCGGGCACCTGAGATCAATAAGATCCGCCGATGATCAGAAGACAACGGCTGGCGGCGGGCGTCTGTGCTCTGCTCGCCGCCCTGACGGCCGGGCTCGCGTTCCCCGCCCCGGCCGCGGCCGACGAGACGGAACAGGCCGCCCCGAAGGTCGAACTCGTGCTGGACGTCAGCGGCTCCATGCGGACCCGGGACATCGACGGCGGCACCCGGATGGCCGCCGCGAAGCAGGCGTTCAACGAGGTGCTCGACGCGACGCCCGAGGAGGTGCGGCTCGGCATCCGCACGCTGGGCGCCAACTACCATGGCAACGACCGGAAGACCGGCTGCAAGGACACCGCGCAGCTGTACCCGGTCGGCCCGCTGAACCGGACCGAGGCGAAGACCGCGGTGGCCACGCTGGTGCCGACCGGCTGGACACCGATCGGCCCCGCGCTGCTGAAGGCGGCGGACGACCTCAACGGCGGTGACGGCACCCGCCGTATCGTCCTGATCAGCGACGGCGAGGACACCTGCCAGCCGCTCGACCCGTGCGAGGTGGCCCGCGAGATAGCGGCCAAGGGCATCGGGCTGACCATCGACACCCTCGGCCTGGTGCCGGACGCCAAGACCCGCGACCAGCTCAGCTGCATCGCGGACGCGACCGGCGGTACGTACACCTCCGTACAGCACAAGGAGGAACTGGTCGACCGTGTAGGGCAGTTGGTGGACCGGGCAGCCGATCCGGTGGTGACGCCGGTGGCGACCGAGGGCGCGGCCGAGTGCGCGAAGGCGCCGTCGCTGAAGTCCGGGCTGTACACGGACCGCGAGGAGTTCGGGCAGCAGCGCTGGTACAAGGTGGACGTCAACCCGGGCCAGGAGCTGCGCGCCTCGGTGAGCGTGGCGGACGACCGGGCGGTGAACCCCGACTACGGGGTGCTGCTGCGGGCGGTGACGGTGCGCGGGCGCGAGATCGTGCGCGGTGAGGCGGCGGGCAACGGCCGTACGGACGTCATGTCCACGGGCCTGCGGTACCCGAGGCCCGAGAGCGACGACGAGAACGCGACCGCCGAGACCGTCTGCCTCGAGGTCACCAACTCCTTCTCGGCGGCCTCCGGAGTCAAGACCACGCCCGGTCTGCCGCTCGAGCTGACCGTCGACGCGGTGGACGGTCCGTCGAAGGCGAGCGATGTCGCCTCCTTCGGCCTCGGGCGCGGCTGGTGGCTGCTCGGCGCGCTGGTGCTGGCCGGCTTCGTCGCGGGTCTGCTGTGGGGTTGGCTGTCGCGCTGGCGGGTCGCGGTCTGGAGGACGAACTGATGCGTGTCACACGAGTGTTGGGTACCGCGCTGCTGGCGCTCGGGCTGGCCGCGGGACCGGCGGCGGCCGACTCGTCCCCTTCGCCCAGCCCCTCGGACGACGGCAAGGCGCCCACCCGGGCGGGTACGTCCTTCCGTACGGCGACCGAGATCGAGCAGGGGCAGCAGGCCACCGCGTCCGGTTCCACCGGCGACTACCTGTACTGGTCGTTCCCGGCGGACGCCGGGCAGCGCCCGACCGTCAAGGCGACCGTGAAGCTGCCCGGCACGCACGGGACGCAGACCTGGCAGATCGACGTGTACGACGGTCTGCGGCGCCGCCAGTCCTGCCAGTACGGCGCCGCCACCCGCACCGCCGCGCAGGGGGCCTCCTCGGTCGAGCTGGCTTGTGTGCTGCGCACGGTGCGCGCCTGGTCGGAGCCGTGGGCCAACGACCCGCTGCCGGGCACGTACTACGTCCGGCTGACGGCGGTGGACCTCGGTTCCGCCGACCTCGGTCTGCCGGTGAGCACCGAAGTCCGGGTGGACTCCAAGGACATCGGTGGCGCGGCGGCGGTGGACGGCTCGCTGGCGAAGCCGCTCGTCCCCGGAATCGCCGTCAAGTCGCAGGCCGGCGAGAACGGTTCGAAGTCGGCGGTGCTGTCGAGCATCGAGCCCGACGACGGCTGGTCCTCCGGCTGGTGGTCCGACCGCTGGGTGTGGACCGCGATCGGCGGTCTCCTCGCCGCGCTCGCGGGCATCGGCGGATACGCGCTCACGCGCGGCTCGGGGCGGCCCTCCCGGGTTCCGCCGAACGCCTGACCATCCCGTTGACGGCCCGCCCCAGGCGAAGTCCAGGGGTCGTTGCACCACGTGATCACTGACGTGTGGTAGCGAGCAGTTCAGACAGACGCTCGGCTGGGGTTTCCCAGCCGAGCGTCTTGCGTGGACGGCTGTTGGGTTCGGCAGCGACTGCGTCGAGGTGGTCGCGGGTGTGCCCGGAAGGGCTGCTGCCCTTGTGGCCGTCGATCCGCCCGGACCTCGACGTCCATCGCATCGACTGAGCTGGGGTGTTGCGACGACCACCAGAACTCAAGCCACCGGCGGCCCTTCAGCGCTCTCACGCCTCCCGCAGGGCCTTGGCGAGTGTGCCGTCACCGGTCACCCTGACGCGTCCGGCCCGGACGGCATCCGCCAGCGTCAGCTCGCCGCGGCCGACGGCCGAACACGTCGCGGAGTCCATCACGAGCCGGGCGTCCGCCTCGCCGGGCGCGGGCCCGTCGCCGTACGCGGGGCCCTCCTCGGCGCCGACGTGGAGGTGGAAGTCTCCTTCCTCCAGGCGCACTTCGACGACCCCGTCACCTTTCAGGGCCCGCAGCAACGGCAGCGCGAACCAGTGCGCGCGTACGGCGTCGGTGGGCCGCCGCTCCCCCAGCTCGGCCTGCCCCCACTCCCCCAGCGCCTGCAGCACCGGCAGCAACTCCCGCCCGCGTGAGCTGAGTTCGTACACGAAGGCCGCGCCCGGCGGGGGCAGCCGCCGGCGGGTGGTGAGCCCGTCCCGTTCCATGTCCTTCAGCCGTGAGGCGAGTACGTCCGTGCTCACGCCGGGCAGGTCCGCGTGCAGGTCCGTGTAGCGACGCGGGCCGGCGAGCAGCTCCCGGACGATCAGCAGGGTCCAGCGGTCGCCGACGAGGTCGAGCGCGCGGGCTGCGGAGCAGTACTGGTCGTAGCTTCGGCGAGGTGGCATGCCCCGCAGTCTAGACATGTCGTTGGACTTTCCAAGCTCGAACTTGGTAAAACCAAGCAACACACGAAACCGGAGGGGCGAGCGCGCATGGAGTTCCGGCAGTCGAACAAGCTCAGCGAGGTCTGTTACGAGATCCGCGGCCCGGTGATCGAGCACGCCAACGCGCTGGAGGAGGCGGGCCACAGCGTGCTGCGCCTGAACACCGGCAACCCCGCGGCCTTCGGCTTCGAGGCGCCGGAGGAGATCCTCCAGGACATGATCCGGATGCTGCCGCAGGCGCACGGCTACACGGACTCCCGCGGCATCCTCTCCGCCCGCCGCGCGGTCGCCCAGCGCTACCAGGCCCTGGGCCTGGAGGTGGGCGTCGACGACGTCTTCCTCGGCAACGGCGTCTCGGAGTTGGTGTCCATGGCCGTCCAGGCACTGGTCGAGGACGGTGACGAGATCCTCATCCCCGCGCCGGACTTCCCCCTCTGGACGGCGGTGACGACCCTGGCCGGCGGCAAGGCGGTGCACTACCTGTGCGACGAACAGGCCGACTGGAGCCCGGACCTGGCCGACATGGCGTCGAAGATCACCGACCGCACCAAGGCCGTGGTCCTCATCAACCCGAACAACCCCACCGGAGCGGTGTACCCGAAGGAGGTCGTGGAGGGCATCCTCGACCTGGCCCGCCGGCACGGCCTGATGGTCTTCGCCGACGAGATCTACGACCAGATCCTTTACGACGACGCCGTCCACCACTCGGCCGCGGTCCTCGCCCCCGACCTGGTGGTCCTCACCTTCTGCGGCCTGTCGAAGACCTACCGGGTGGCGGGCTTCCGCTCCGGCTGGCTGGTGGTCACGGGCCCCAAGCAGCACGCGAAGGACTACCTGGAGGGCCTGACCATGCTGGCCTCCATGCGGCTGTGCGCCAACGCGCCCGCCCAGTACGCGATCCAGGCCGCGCTCGGCGGCCGCCAGTCCATCCGCGAACTCGCCGCTCCGGGCGGGCGGTTGTACGAGCAGCGCAACGTCGCCTGGGAGAAGCTGAACGAGATCCCCGGGGTGTCCTGCGTGAAGCCCAAGGGCGCGCTGTACGCCTTCCCGCGCCTGGACCCCAAGGTGCACCGGATCCACGACGACGAGAAGTTCGTCCTGGACCTCCTGCTGCGCGAGAAGATCCAGGTCGTCCAGGGCACGGGCTTCAACTGGCCCGCCCCCGACCACTTCCGCATCCTCACGCTGCCGCACGCGGAGGACCTGGAGGCGGCGATCGGGCGGATCGGCCGGTTCCTCAGCGGGTACCGGCAGTAACCGGGAGGCCCGCGCCGGGCCGCGGTCCGCATGGCCGGCGGCCCTGGGGCCTCACTCCGCGAGCCGGTCCAGTTCCTCGCCGATGGCTGCGCGGAGTCCATCGTGGCGCGGACCGAGCGCATGCCGGTCGTCCCTCCACGTCTCCTGCGGGTACAGCCACACCGGCAGGCCCACGAGATCGGCCGGCTCCCACTCGTACCGGGGCCACACGTGCGCGTGCAGGAACCCGTCGGTGTTGCCGAGGATCTCCAGGTTCACCCGCCGGAAACCCGTATCCAGCCGACCGCAGGCGCGCTCGACGGCCTCGCCGAGGCGGTCCATGCCGTCCAGGAAGCTCAGGCGCCGCGCCTTCGGCAGGTCCGACAGTCGCCCCACGGCGGGGTCGTCCGCCAGCAGCACCGCGTACCCCGGCAGGAACTGGATGTCCCCGATCACCGCGAACCCCGCGTCCAGGCGCCGCAGCACCGTGGGGTTTTCACCACGCAGAGCGCTGCCGATCCGGTCCTCGCGCCATTCCTCAGTCATGACCTGGGACTTTAGCGGCCGTTGCAGCCGAGGGGTTCGGGGGATCGAGGGTGTGCGTGCGCAGTCGCGACGGATCGCGCCGGGGAGCGGGACGATCCCGGGGCCCGGCACAGCGGTGCGACCGGTTCCCGCGGGATCCGGAGCCGACCCGGCGAGCGGGATGGCGTATGCCTGCACGCGGCGGCGTTTCGCGTTCCCGTCGGGGTACGGCGACGCCGTGGGCGGCGGCCCGTCTGGCCCAGTTCGTCCTGCGGACGGCCACCGGCCTGTGGCACCGTGCTCTGAAGGCGAGCGGGAAGGGCGCTGACGTGGGTGACCTCTTTCTCGTCCGGCACGGTGAGACCGAGTGGTCGCGGTCCGGACGGCACACCGGCTGGACCGACGTGCCCCTGACCGAGCACGGCCGCGAGGAGGCGCGCCGGCTGGTGCCGCTGATCCGCTCGCACCGGATCGGCGCCGCCTTCGTCAGCCCTCTGCAGCGGGCCCGGGAGACCGCCGAACTCATCGGCATCCGCGACGCCCGGGTCGACGCCGACCTGCGCGAATGGGACTACGGCGGGTACGAGGGCGTGACCACCGTGGAGATCCGGCGGACCCGGCCCGGCTGGTTCCTGTTCACGGACGGTGTCGCGCCGGGTCCGCCCGAGCACCCCGGGGAGAGTCCGGAGCAGGTCGGCGAGCGCGCCGACCGGATGCTCGCCAAGGTGGACGCCGCCCTCGCCAACACCGAGGGAATCGTCCTCCTGATCGCCCACGGGCACTTCCTGCGCGTCCTCACCGCCCGCCGCCTCGGCCTGCCCCCGCGGCACGGCGCACTCTTCCAGCTGGCGACGGGCGCGCTGTGCCGCCTCGGCACCGAGCACGGGCGCCCGGTGGTGGCGGGCTGGAACGTCCGACCGCCCGACTGATCCCCCCGGCTCCGGTGCCGCGCCCCCGCCGACGCCCCGGCCCACCGGCTCCGGTGCCGCGCCCCCGCCGCACTGCCGGGCTCATCCCGTTGTCAGACCCCGGCCGTACGCTTCGATTGAGCCGCCCACCTGGCGGTTCCCAGGAGCCGGCGCACCGGAGGGAGTACGTCGTGACCCGACCGCCGACCGCCGCGCAGCGGCGGGTGATCGATGCCGCCGATCCGGTCACCGGGCGGCTGCGCGGGACGGAGGCGCAGCTGGCCGCGCTGGTGAAGCGCGGGCTGGCCTTCCGGCATCCACGGCCGCCGCACGATCATTTCCTCACTCCGGCGGGGCACCGGATACGGGAGGCGGTGCCCGAACCCCCGGAACAACCGGCACCGTCCGGTTCTTCGGGGGTTTTCACCGCGCGCGTCGGCGGCGAGGAGGAGCCACCCGCGTCCGGTCCGGCGCGGCTTCGGGAGGTGCACAGCGCCTGGCAGGGGTTGCTCGAGCTGCGCCGGATGACCAACCCCGGCGGTGCCACCGACCGCCCGTGCGGCTGGGAGCGGACGCATCTGGTGCGGGCCGCCGCGCTCGCCCTGGAGGCGGCCGGGCACCGCCCGGCCGGCCCGGACGACGACGGCTACCGGGTGCGCGCGACCCCGCAGCCGGAGGCGGTCGCCGTGTACGCGCCGGACGAGGAGAGCCTGCGGGCATGCGCGGCCACGCTGGAGCGGGCCGGCTGGCAGGCCGGCGAGTACACCGAGCCGCGCACGAGGGTGCGCTATCTGCTGGCCTCCCCGCGCCGGGCGTGAACGGCGTGCCAGGATCAGGGGGATCAGTGCGTCGTACACGAGAAGGGGAAGTCGTGAGCGAACCGTTTTCCGTGCGCGTGACCGTCCGCGGCTACGAGACCGATGTGCAGGGACACCTCAACCAGGCGGTGTACCTCAACTACGCGGAGCACGCCCGGTGGTCGCTGCTCAAGGCCGCCGGAGTGAGCCAGGCCCGGCTCGTCGGCGGGGGTGTGGGCCCGGTGGCGCTGGAGACGACGATCCGCTACCGGCGCGAGCTGCTCGCCGGTGACGAGGTCGACGTGACCTGCGAGTTCGAGTGGGGCGGCGGCAAGACCTTCCGGATCCGGCAGGAGATGCGCAAGACCGACGGCACGGTGGCGGCCGAGGTGACCGCGGTGGGCGGCCTGCTGGACCTGAAGGAGCGGAAGTTGGTCGCCGACCCCCGGGAGGTGTTCAAGGAACTGGCGACGGACCTCGGCCTCTTCGGCCTGTAGCCGCTCCCCTACGCGTCGAGCAGCTCCGGCCGGTGCTCGGCGTGGTAGGCCGCCCGTGCCTTCGCGATGTGGGAGACGGGGGCCGCGAGGAAGCCAAGGAGACCGGCGACGATGACCGCGCCGAAGATCACCGGCAGGGCGTCGGACGTGTCCTTGGCGGAGGCGACGATGGCCGTCATCGGGCGACCCCGGCGAAGGTGACGCCGTTGACGAAGGGCAGGCGGGCGCCGATCTTCCAGATGCCGAGGGTCTGCAGGAAGGTGGCGAGGCCCGCGGTGAACAGGCACGTTCCGGTGAGGAAGGTGAGGTCGGTGCCGGACAGGCCGACGGCCGCGCCGACGATCAGGGGCGGGGCGACGACTCCCGCGTACATGGCGGCCACGTGCTGCAGGCCGCTGGTCGCCATCTTCAGGGCGGGGAGTTTCTCGTCCACGGGGTGGACGGACCTCTCATCCGCGGGGTGGACGGTTGTCTCGTCAACGGGGTTGGCGGACACGGCGGCTCCTCCGGTCGGTTGGACACGTCGGCTCTGACGCGGGTTCAGGGAGGTGGTGCGCGGCGGTCGTGCGGGACCGGTAGGACCCATGGGGTCAGGGGAGGGTGACCGTTCCGGGGCGCGCGCCTTCACGCGCGCCCCGGAGACGGCCGCCGTGGACCCCGCTCGGGTCCACGGCGGCCGACCGGGAGCCGTCCCCCCCGGCCGGAGTCCGGTTCCGGCTCAGCCCTGGGCGGCGATCCGCGCCAGGCGCCGGGCCTCGTCCCGCGTGGAGCGGGCGATGGCGTCCTCGTCGACGGTCAGCAGGCGGCCGTCCTCGACGATCTGACGTCCGTTGACGAAGGAGGCGGTGACCGGGGCCGCCGCTCCGAGGACCAGGGCCGTCACCGGGTCGGCGATGGAGGCATGGGCGAGGGTGTCCAGCTTCCACAGCACCAGGTCGGCGAGCTTGCCCGCCTCCAGCGAGCCGGTCTCGGTCGCGCGGCCGAGCACCTGGGCGCCGCCGTAGGTGCCGAGCCGCAGCGCCTGCCGGGCGCTCAGCGCGGCCTCCTTGTGCGCGCCGAGGCGGTTGATCAGCAGGGCGTTGCGCAGCTCGGTGTGGAGTTCACCGGACTCGTTGGACGCGGTGCCGTCGACGCCGAGGCCGACCGGGACACCGGCCTTGAGCATGTCGGGGACGCGGGCGATGCCGGCCGCGAGGCGGGCGTTGGAGGACGGGCAGTGCGCCACACCGGTCCCGGTACGGCCGAAGGCGGCGATGTCGGAGTCGTTCATGTGGACGCAGTGCGCCATCCACACGTCCTCGCCGAGCCAGCCGGTGGACTCGAAGTAGTCGGTCGGGCCCATGCCGAACAGCTCGTGGCAGAACTTCTCCTCCTCCACGGTCTCGGAACCGTGGGTGTGCAGCCGTACTCCGAGGCGGCGGGCGAGTTCGGCGCCCTGCTTGAGGAGTTCGGTGGAGACGGAGAAGGGGGAGCAGGGGGCGACGGCGACCTGGGTCATCGCGTCGGAGGAGGCGTCGTGGTGCTTCTTGACGGTCTCCTCGGTGGCGGCGAGGGCGCCCTCGAGGGTCTCCACGGCGAAGTCCGGGGGCAGGCCGCCGTCCTTCTCGCTGCGGTCCATGGAGCCGCGGGCGAGGGTGAAGCGGACGCCCGTCTCGCGGGCGGCGCGGATGATGGCGCCGGACAGGTCGCCGGAGCCCTGTGGGTAGACGTAGTGGTGGTCCATGGCGGTGGTGACGCCGCCGCGGGCCATCATCGCGAGCGAGCCCTGGGCCGCCGCGTACACCATCGGTTCGTCGATGCGCGCCCAGGTCGGGTAGAGGGCGACCAGCCAGTTGAAGAGGTTGTGGTCCGTGGCCAGGCCCCGGGTGATCCACTGGTAGAAGTGGTGATGGGTGTTGATCAGACCGGGGGTCACGAGGTGCCCGGTGGCGTCGATACGGCGTACGACGTTCTCCAGGCCCTCGGGGGCCTTGCCCGCGCCGACCGCCTCGATACGGTTGCCGGCGAGGACCAGGTACCCGGAGGCGTACTCGGTGTCGTCCTCGTCCACGGTCGCGATCGAACAGTTCTCGATGACGATGCGCTGGGCTGCTGCCATGACTTCGTCCTTTTCACTCAGTGGACTCTTGAGAGAGGGCACGGCAAGGACCCCAGGAGTTTTGAGTGCCGTGACCGGGGAGCCGAAGAGGTGTCTCCCCGGTCACGGGTGCCGAAAGAGGGGGGATCAGAGGTTGGTGAGGTCCACCGGGATCTTCGGCTCGCAGCCGTCCCGGAGGATGGTCGCCTCGATCAGACCGTAGGGCCGGTCGGCGGCGAAGTAGACAGCTCCGTCGGCGCTGTCGTTCTTCAGCCCGAAGGGCTCCAGGTCGACCAGGAAGTGGTGCTTGTTCGGCAGCGAGAAGCGGACCTCGTCGATCTCGCTGCGGTTGTCGATGATGCGCGCGCCCATCTGGTACAGCGTCTGCTGCAGCGAGAGGGAGTACGTCTCGGCGAAGGCCTGGAGCATGTGCTTCTTGACCTGCTCGTAGGACCTCTCCCAGTGGGGCATCTTCTGCTCGTCGTCGGTCCAGTTGAATCGCCAGCGGCCGGAGACCGAGGTGGCCAGGATGCGGTCGTGGGCTTCCTTGAGCGTCGTGTACTTGTCCTTGACGTAGCCCCAGAACTCGGAGTTGGTCGAGTTCATCACCGTCAGGTCCTTGAGACCGGAGATGACCTCCCACTTCTCACCGTCGAAGGTGATCTGGGTGAGCCGGGTCTCCTGGCCCTTCCTCACGAAGGAGTGCTTGACCTCGTCCGCTCCGATGAACTTGGAGTTGGCGTCGGAGGTCTCGATCCGCTCCCAGGCGTACTCCTCGATGCGGATCCGGGCGGTCTTGATCGGTTCCTGCGAGGTGACGAAGTGGCGGGCGAGGTGGATGCCGAACTGCTCGGCGGACTCGATGCCGTACTCCTTGGCGAAGGCGAACACCGTGTTCTTGGTGGTGTCGGTCGGCAGGACGTTGGCGTTCGAGCCGGAGTAGTGGACTGCGTCCATGTCGCCGCTCAGCGCCACGGATACGTTGAGGTCCTTGATGTGGTGGGTGGCGCCGTCCCGCGTGATCTTTACGACTCGGTTCTCTGCCTTGCCGTACTGGTTCTGTCCCAGGATCGTGGGCATTTTCTGCTAGCTCCCTCGGTAAACGGAGTAGCCGAACGGGTTGAGCAGCAGCGGTACGTGGTAGTGCTCCCCGGGGTTCACGGCGAAGGTGATCGCCACCTCGGGGAAGAACACGACGCCGCTGTCCCGATTCGCGGGGGCGTCCTGCTGCGCATCGGCTTGCTTCTTCTCGAAATACGGCTCCACCGCGAAGTCGAGCCGTACGTGTGTCGTCCCCTCCGGCAGGTCCGGAAGGTCCTTGCACCGGCCGTCGGCGTCGGTCGCGGAGCCGCCGAGCGCCTGCCAGTCCCCTCCCTGCCCGTAAGGGGCGCCCTGGCCCGAACGGGCGGAGAGCCGGACGACGACGCCCTCGGCGGGGCGGCCGGCGGAGGTGTCCAGGATGTGCGTGGACACGGAGGCTGTGGTGCTGGTGCTCATGGTCTCAGGCGTCCTCTTCGACGAGTCGGGCGAGTCGGATGCGATTGATCCTGCCCAGCTCGGTGCGGACGATCTCCCGCTCCCGCTCCGGCGCGTTGCCGATCCGCTCCTTGACCGCGTCCCGCAGCTGCTCGCCGGTCCTGCCGGTGGCGCAGATGAGGAAGACGTGGCCGAACTTCTCCTGGTAGGCCAGGTTGAGTTCGAGCATCTCCGCCCTGAGCTCCTCGGCGGCGCCGGCCATGCCGGCCTGCTCCCGGGCGGAGGTCGGGTCGCCGGCCTTGGGGCGGCCGATCGGCGGGTGGCCGGCCATCGCCTCTTCCAGGTCCGCCGTGCTCAGCTCGGTCATGGCGGCGTCGCCGGCGGCGTAGAGGTCTTCCGCGGTGGCGTACGGGCGGCCGGCGAGCAGCCGCCGGGCCCACTCGGTGGAGGCGCACGCCTCGTGGAGGGCGGCGAGGGCCGCGTGCTCCTCCAGGACGTTGAACCGGGCCAGGCCCGGGGGCGTGGAAGTCGTAGTCACGGGAGCCTCCGTGGCCGGAAACGGCCTTCGTGCTGAACGGGCTGCCTGTAGCTAACGCCCTGAGCAACATCACGTCAACACTTTGTTGAAAATTCGGTGGTGCATCCCGGGTGGCGGTCAGCCCTCCTTCTCGCGGTTGAGGTAGTTGTAGACCGTGAAGCGGCTGACCCCGAGCGCGCCGGCCACGGTCTCCACGCCGTGCCGCACGGCGAAGGCACCCCGCGCCTCCAGTATCCGTACGACCTCCTGCTTGGCCTTGCGGTCGAGGTCGGCCAGCGGCTTGCCCTGCTTGCGCTCCATGGCGACCAGGATGTGGTCCAGCGAATCGGCGAGCTGAGGCAGGCGTACGGCGACCACGTCGACGCCCTCCCAGGCGAGCACGACGTCCTCGGTGCCGGCCTCGTCCGGCGGGAGCAGCTCCCCGCCCATGGCGTCGACCAGCGGCTTCACGGCCGCGATGAAGGACTCGTCCCCGTTGCCGGTCACTTCTCCCCCTCCCCGGCCGCGCCGACGACGTTGACCTGGAGCGAGATGCGGGTGGCGCCGGCCTCCAGGCTCCTGCGCAGCAGCGCGTCCACGGCACCGAGCACGGCGTCGGCGGCGCCCTCCGCCGTGTTGCCGAACGGGCCGACGTCCACCGCGTCCAGTTCGGCCGCCTCGATGACCTCGCGGGCGACCAGCGCGTGCGCGGGTGCCTCGTCGAGATCGAAGGGCTCCGTCGTGAACTCCACTTTCAGTCGCACTGTGCCCCCAAGGCATTTGCTCCCGACCCGCGCGTGCCGCCAGGTCCGCGACCGGGTAGGACCGCCCAGGCCGCTTGGGGAGACCTTAACGGACACGCGTGCGCATCCCGCTCCCGGAAAAAGGCACCCGCCGAATCCGCCCCGCTCCGCGCGACGGACCTGCCGTCCGGCCGCGTAGAGCAGACGACGGATCCACTCAGCGAGGGGACTGCACAGTGACAGCGCGTGCACACAAGGGAGCACTGAGGGGTGCCAGGGGTACCGCGATCGCGGCGGCGGCGATGGCCGCGCTGACCGCGTCACAGCCGCCGGGGGCGGTCTCGGCGCAGGTCGCTCAGCCCGTGCGGAAGGCCGCGGCCGCCGAGGACGGCCCCAGCGTGTCCGGCGACACCCCCTACCGCACCGGCCTCCCACCGCTGCGGACCCACAAGGAGGTTCGGGCACAGCAGGTGACGGGCGGCGCCCTGCCCGCGAGCGTGTTCGCCGCGTACCGGCGGGCCGAGGAGGAGCTCGCGCGCAGCGCGCCGGGCTGCCGGCTGCGCTGGCAGCTGCTGGCCGCGATCGGCCAGGTGGAGTCCGGGCAGGCGCGGGGCGGCCGGGTGGCCCCGGACGGTACGACCGTGACGCCCATCCTCGGTCCCCGGCTGACCGGCGGCGCCTTCGCCGTCGTACCGGACACCGACGGCGGCGGGTACGACGGGGACGCGGTGTACGACCGCGCGGTCGGCCCGATGCAGTTCATCCCGTCGACCTGGGAACGCTGGGGCGCGGACGGCAACGGAGACGGGCACGCGGACCCGGACAACGTCTACGACGCGGCGCTCGCCGCCGGCCGCTACCTGTGCGCGGGCGGCCGGGACCTCTCGGACCCCGCCGACCTGGACCGGGCGATCCTGGGCTACAACCACTCGGACGCCTATCTGCGCACGGTCCGGGCCTGGTACGCGTACTACCTGACCGGACACCGCGTGGTGCCGGACGCGTCCGGCGAGTCCCGGGACCGGCCGAAGACGTCCCGCCCGAAGACCTCGAAGCCCTCGCCGAAGCCCTCGCCGAAGCCGTCGGAGGACCGGAAGCCGGGCCCGGGCCCGTCGCGCACTCCGACGACGCCACCCGCCTCGCCCTCCCCCACCGCGTCCCGCACGGCGGACGTCCCCAAGGAGCCGCGGACGCCGGCGGTTCCCGTGCCCGTACCGACCCTCACGCTGCCCGGCGGCGGTGTGTTTTCCGACACAGGGCCTCTGACCATGGGCAACAGCTAGAACACGATGGGCGTCTCCCCCTCCACAACCGCCGATACCCGGCGGTAATGTCGCCACCCGCCGGAAGCACAGGACCGGCGGTGAGTGCGAAGGGGCCCTCATGGCGACGAACATGCCTGCGGACACAGCGGCCGCCGACGAGCGTTGGCAGCGCATGTGGGGCCACCGTGAGCAGTTGCTCAAGGTGGCCCGGCGGCGCTCCATGAGCCAGGAGGACGCCGAGGACGCCGTGCACGAGGCGATGCTGCGGGCCGCGGAGCGCCCTGACCTCGACGACGAGCGGCTCGGCGCCTGGCTGACGACGGTGACGATGCGGCTGTGTGTCGACCGGTACCGGCAGGTCAACCGCGAGGCCGAGGTGGGCAGCCGCCCCACGCTCGTCGCGCCGGGCCCGGTGCCCGTCGAGGAGGCGGTGTGCGACCGGGCGGAGGCGAAGTGGCTCGCCGTGCGGAGCGGGGAGCTGCCCGCCCGGCAGGCGGAGGCGCTGCGGCTGAAGTCCGAGGACATGGACGTGAGCCAGGTCGCGGTGCGGATGGGGCTCAGCTACCGGACCGTCGAGTCGCTGCTCGCCCGGGCCCGGCGGACGCTGCGCGCCTCGCTGGCCGGGACGTTCGGGCTCGTCCTGTTCCTGGTCGGACGGGGGCGGCCGCGCGGGGGCGGGAAGGTGCAGGCCGTGGCGGTCACCTCCACGGCGGCGACCCTGGCGGTGGCGGGCTTCGTACTGCCGTACGCGCTCGACGGAGGCGGTCCCGCGGCCGCCCCTACTCGGCACCCGACGATGTCCAGCGGGGCGCAGGTGGCCAACAGCACCGACAGCGCCGGGCAGGCGCGCGCTCCGCAGACGCGTAGGCCGCCGGCGGCCCCGACTCGGGCGGCGACCCGATCGCCCGCCGGCGAAACCGTCATACCCCTGTCCGTGCCGCCCCTGCCGGAGGTCTCCTCGCCTCCGCTTCCCAAGCTGCCGGTGGAGTCCGCGGTGCCGTCGGTGCCGCCGCTTCCCTCAGCGCCGCCGCTTCCCTCAGCGCCGTCGCTTCCCTCTGCGCCGTCGCTCCCGGCTCTTCCGTCTGTTTCCCTCCCCGTACCCACCCCGAGCGTGCCTGCCGTGAAGCAGCCGTAGCACGCCGTACACGCGCCCGAAAAAAATCCGCCGTCGCCGCGACGGACGCCCCGCCCCTCCCCGTAGAGCAGATGTCGGAGCAGCTGCACGGGCGAAGGGTGGGACCGGATGGGTGTCGAGATCTGTGTGGAAGGGCTGACCAAGTCCTTCGGTCACCAGGTCATCTGGCAGGACGTCTCGCTGACGCTGCCCGCCGGGGAGGTCTCGGTGATGCTCGGCCCCTCGGGGACGGGCAAGTCGGTGTTCCTCAAGACGCTCGTCGGGCTGCTGAAGCCGGAGCGCGGCTCCATCACGATCCAGGGCCGGGACATCACCCGGCTGCGGGAACGCGACCTGTACGAGGTGCGGAAGCTGTTCGGCGTGCTGTTCCAGGACGGCGCGCTGTTCGGCTCGATGAACCTGTACGACAACATCGCCTTCCCGCTGCGCGAGCACACGCGCAAGTCCGAGAGCGAGATCCGGCGCATCGTGCTGGAGAAGATGGACATGGTCGGGCTGATCGGCGCCGAGGGGAAGCTGCCCGGCGAGATCTCCGGCGGGATGCGCAAGCGTGCCGGACTCGCCCGCGCCCTGGTCCTCGACCCGGAGATCATCCTGTTCGACGAGCCGGACTCGGGCCTCGACCCGGTGCGCGTGGCCTACCTGAACCAGCTCATCGTCGACCTCAACGCACAGATCGACGCGACCTTCCTCATCGTCACCCACGACATCGCCTCGGCCCGCCAGGTGCCCGACAACATCGGACTGCTGTTCCGGCGCGAGCTGGTGATGTTCGGGCCCCGCGAGCAGCTGCTGACCAGTGACGAGCCCGTCGTACGGCAGTTCCTGAACGGCCGGATGCAGGGACCGATCGGCATGGCGGAGGAGAAGGACGCGGCACAGGTCGAGCAGGAGCTGGCCCTGATCGACGAGGGCGGCGGAGTCGAGGACCTCACTCCCCGCCTGCTGCCCAGCCCCGGCATCGCACGCCCACCCCGCTGGGAGTCGATCGCCGGACGGGAGGCCGAGCTGCACGGAAAGGAGGTGACCAGCCCATGAGACTCTCCCCGACGGGTGCGCTCAGGCACTCGGGCAGTCTGTTCGCGATGGCGCTGGACGTCGTCCGGACCCTGCCCCGACGGCCGTTCCAGGCGAGGGAGTTCATCCAGCAGGCGTGGTTCGTCGCGAGCGTCACGATCCTGCCGACGGCTCTTGTCTCGATCCCCTTCGGAGCGGTCATCGCGCTCCAGATCGGCAGCCTGACCCGGCAGCTGGGCGCGCAGTCCTTCTCCGGTGCCGCGTCCGTGCTCGCCGTGCTGCGCGAGGCCTCGCCGATCGTCACCGCGCTGCTGATCGCGGGCGCGGGCGGCACCGCGATCTGTGCGGACCTCGGGGCACGCAAGATCCGGGACGAGATCGACGCGATGCAGGTCCTCGGCATCGACCCGATCCACCGGCTCGTCGTACCGCGCGTGCTGGCGTCGATGGTCGTGGCCGTCCTCCTCAACGGCCTGGTGTCGGTGGTCGGCGTCGCGGGCGGCTACTTCTTCAACGTCATCCTCCAGAACGGCACGCCCGGCGCCTACCTGGCGTCCTTCACCACCCTCGCGCAGCTGCCCGACCTGTGGGCGGCCGAGATCAAGGCGCTGGTGTTCGGGGCGATCGCGGCGATCGTCGCCTCGTACAAGGGGCTCACCGCGAAGGGCGGTCCGAAGGGTGTGGGTGATGCCGTCAATCAGTCCGTGGTGATCACCTTCATGTTGCTGTTCGTGACCAACTTCGTGATGACCGCGGTGTACTTCCAGATCGTTCCGCAGAGGGGCTAGCCGATGAGACCGCAAAGAGTCCTCGACCGCCCACTGCGCTCCCTGGAGGAGCTGGGCACCCAACTGTCCTTCTACGGACGCTCCTTGGCGTGGACGGGCCGCACCCTGCGCCGCTACAAGAAGGAGATCCTGCGGCTGCTCGCCGAGGTGAGCTTCGGCCGTGGCGCGCTCGCCGTCGTCGGCGGCACGGTCGGCGTGATCGCCTTCCTGTCGTTCTTCACCGGCACCGAGGTCGGTCTGCAGGGCTACGCGGCCCTCAACCAGCTCGGCACCTCCAACTTCGTGGCGTTCCTGTCGGCGTACTTCAACACCCGGGAGATCGCCCCGCTGGTGGCCGGACTCGCCCTGTCCGCCACGGTCGGCGCCGGGTTCACCGCGCAGCTCGGTGCGATGCGGATCAGCGAGGAGACCGACGCGCTGGAGGTGATGGGCGTCCCGTCGCTGCCGTTCCTGGTGACGACGCGGATGATCGCCGGTTTCGTCGCGGTGATCCCGCTGTACGTGATCGGGCTGCTGTCCTCCTACCTCGCCGCCCGCACCATCACCACCGGCTACTACGGGCAGTCGACCGGCACGTACGACCACTACTTCCAGCAGTACCTGCCGCCGGTGGACGTCCTGTGGTCCTTCGGCAAGGTGATCGTCTTCGCCGTGCTGATCATCCTGGTGCACTGCTACTACGGCTACCACGCGAGCGGCGGTCCGGCGGGCGTCGGCGTCGCGGTGGGCCGGGCGGTGCGGACGTCCATCGTCGCCATCAACGTCCTGGACTTCTTCCTGAGCCTCGCGATCTGGGGCGCCAACACGACTGTACGGATTGCGGGGTGAGAGAGGTGCGCATGCGCAAAGTGAGACTCAGGGTGTACGGCATCGCGTTCATCGCCGTGCTCGCGCTGCTGCTGTCGCTCGCGGTGGCCGTCTACCAGCAGGCGTTCACGTCCGTCGTACCGATCACCCTGGAGGCCGACACCATCGGCAACCAGCTCGATCCGCGCGCCGACGTCAAGCTGCGCGGGCTGCTGGTCGGCGAGGTGCGCGAGGTGCACGCGGACGGCACGAAGGCCACGCTCGACATCGCGCTCAAGCCCGAGTACGTCCCATCCATCCCCTCGGACGTGCACGCGCGGCTGCTGCCCAAGACGCTGTTCGGCGAGAAGTACGTCGACCTGGTGCCGCCGACCCGTTCCACGGCTCGGCCCATCCGCGCCGGGGACGTCATCACCCAGGACCGTACGAAGGTCGGCATCGAGCTCCAGCAGCTGATGAACGACCTGCTGCCGCTGCTGCGGACCGTCCGGCCCGGTGATCTGAACGCCACGCTCTCGGCGTTCGCCACCGCGCTGGACGGCCGCGGCGACCGGATCGGCGACAACCTCACCCGGGTCGACGGCTACCTGCGCCGCCTCAACCCGCATATGCCGTCGATGAAGGAAGACATCTCGCGGTTCGCCGACGTCGCCGAGGTCTACGGCGACGCCGCGCCGGATCTGATGCGGATCCTGCGCAACACGGTCACCACCAGCCGGACGATCGTCGAGAAGAGGGACCAGCTGGCCGCCGGGCTCCGCGCGACCGCTGCGGTCGCGGGCACGGCGGACGACTTCCTCTCCGAGAACGGCGACCGGTTGATCACCCTGGGCCGGGTCTCCCGCCCCACGCTGGAGCTCTTCGCCCGCTACTCCCCCGAGTACCCGTGTCTGTTCCAGGGCCTGGTCCGGCAGGAGAAGGCGTCGGAGGACGCGTTCCGGGGCGGCGAGATGCGGATCACCCTCGAAGCCGTCCGGCCGCAGGGGGCGTACCGGCCCGGTGAGGAGCCGGTCTACGGCGAGCGGTCGGGCCCGAACTGCCGTGGCCTGCCGCATCCGCCGGTGCCCGGGCCGAAACCCCATCTCAACGACGGTACGTCGGCCGGAAGTCCGGGCGGCGCGCTCCCCGGAGGTGTCAACGTGTCCGCCACCGAGGCCGAACAACGGGCCGTCGGCTCGCTCGTGGCCCCCGTCATGGGCGTCCCCGCCGACAAGGTCCCGCCCGTCGCGACCCTGCTGTTCGGGCCGCTCGCGCGCGGAACGGCGGTGAGTGTCGCATGAGCCGGACAGGAGCCCGGCAGACCGCCGGTCCGCTGATCAAGTTCAGCCTCTTCGCGCTGGTCACGATCGCGGCGACGGCGCTGCTCGCCGCCACCATCGTCAACATCTCCTTCACCCCGAAGGAGACCTACCACGCGGTGTTCACCGACGTGACCGGGCTGGAGACCGGCGACGACGTCCGGGTGGCCGGAGTGCGGGTCGGGGAGGTCGAGGGCATCCGGATCAAGGCCCGGACCCTGGCCGAGGTCGCCTTCACCGTCGGCGCGGACCGGCCGCTGCTGGCGGGCACCCACGCGGTCGTCCGCTACCGCAACCTGGTCGGGCAGCGGTACATCGCGCTGACCGAGGGCACCGGCGACGGCACCACCCGGCTGCGGCCCGGCGGCACCATCCCGCTGTCCCGGACCCAGCCGGCGCTGGACCTCAACGCCCTGCTGAACGGCTTCAAGCCGCTGTTCGCCGCGCTCAGCCCGAGCGATGTCAACCAGCTCGCCACCGAGATCATCAAGACCCTCCAGGGCGAGGGCGGCACGGTGAACAGCCTGCTCGCGCACACGGCCTCCCTCACCACCACCCTCGCCGACCGCGACCAGCTGATCGGCTCGGTGATCAAGAACCTCAACACCGTCCTGGAGACGCTCGACAAGCGCGGCTCCCGCTTCTCCGGGCTGCTCACGCAGTTGCGCCGGGTGGTCTCGGGGCTGTCCGCCGACCGCAAGCCCATCGGGCGGTCCCTGGTGAGCATCGGCGACCTCACGGACGTCACGGCAGGGCTGCTGAAGGACGCGCGGCCGCCGCTGAAGGACGACATCGCCGGGCTGGGCGAGCTCACCGGAAACCTGGACAAGAACGAGAAGACCGTGGAGGGCGTCCTGAAGCGGCTGCCGAACAAGCTCGACAAGCTGACCGGGACGGCGTCCTACGGCTCGTGGTTCAACTTCTACCTCTGCGACTTCGACGGCCGGATCGTGCTGCCGAAGACGAAGCAGGTGATCGCCCCGGAGCTGCACGTGGCACGGGCGAGGTGTGGCGGATGAGCATGCGCATCACGCGGCGCACGGTGCGCCGCCCCGAACCACTGGTGAAGGTACGGGTCCTGCCGCCGAGGCTGCCGAAGCTCCCCCGGCTGCCCAAGGCCACGGGCCGCCCCGAACCGCTCGTGAAGGTACGGGTCCTGCCGCCGAGGCTGCCGGGACTCCCCCGGCCGCCGAAGCGCACCACCCGCCCCGGACCCCTGGTCAGGGTGCGGGTCCTGCCGCCGAGGCTGCCCAGGCTCCGGCTGAAGCGACCGCGCCTGAAGCCCTTCCGTGAGCGCAATCCGGTCGTCGTCGGCGCCGTCGGCCTCACCGTCCTCGCGCTGCTCGCGGTCGCCGCCTTCAACGCCGACAGCCTGCCGTTCATCGGCGGCGGCGACACCTACAGCGCGGCCTTCTCGGAGGCCGGCGGACTCAAGCCGGGCGACGAGGTACGGATCGCCGGGGTCAAGATCGGCAAGGTCGAGGACGTCGACCTGGCCGGCGATCACGTCAAGGTCACCTTCAAGGTGAAGGGCGAGCCGGCGCTCGGCACCGACACGGGCGCGTCGATCCGGGTCAAGACGATCCTCGGAGCGAAGTACCTGGCCCTGTACCCGAAGGGGACGGGCCGGTTGAAGCCGGGCGGCGAGATCCCGCTGCGGCGGACGGTGTCGGCGTACGACGTCGTCCAGGCCTTCAGCGACCTGACGACCACCAGCGAGAAGGTCGACACGGACCGGCTCGCGAAGGCGCTGGACACGATCTCCACCACCTTCCAGGACTCCCCGGCGGAGGTGCGGGCCTCGATCAAGGGACTGTCGCGGATCTCCCGAACGGTCGCCTCCCGTGACAAGGCGCTGCGCGGCCTCCTCGCCCACGCGAACGGCGTCACCAAGGTGCTGGCCGGCCACACGAAGGACTTCTCCGCGCTGGTGAAGGACGGCGACGCACTGTTCAAGGAGATCGACAAGCGGCGCACGGCGATCCACAAGCTGCTCAAGAGCTCGGCACTGCTGGGCATCGAGCTCTCCGGCCTGGTCGACGACAACAGCAAGGAGATCGGGCCCGCCTTGAAGAACCTCAACACCTTCGTGAACATGCTCGAACGCAACCAGGCGAGCCTCGACCGCAGCGTCCAACTGCTCGCCCCCTACGTGCGGTTGTTCACCAACACCCTCGGCAACGGCCGCTGGTTCGACTCCTACGTCCAGAACCTGGTCGCCGCCCCGGTCACGCCACGGACGGGAGGCACCCGATGACCCGCAGACTCCTGGCCCTGTGCACCGCGCTCGCGGTCGTCGCCGGCCTCGCCGTCGTCCTGTGGCCGAGCCCGGACCCCGTCCGCGTCACGGCGTACTTCCCGCGCACCGTCGGCATCTACCCCGGCTCCGACGTCCGCGTCCTCGGCGTCCGCATCGGTGAGGTCAAGAAGATCACACCGGAGGGCGACCGGGTACGCGTGGAGCTGGAGTACGACCAGGGCCGCAAGGTCCCCGCGAACGCGCAGGCCGCCATCGTCAACTCCTCGGTGGTCAGTGACCGTTACCTGCAGCTGCTGCCGGTGTATCACAAGGGCGCGGTGCTGCGGGACGGTGACGTCATCCCCGAGTCCCGTACGGCCGTCCCCGTCGAGCTGGACCGGATCTTCGACAGCCTGCACACCACCGCCGAGGCGCTCGGCCCGAACGGCGCCAACAAGAAGGGCTCCCTGTCCCGGCTGCTCGCGGTGAACGCGGACAACCTCCGGGGACAGGGCAAGAACCTCAACCAGACGGTCGAGGACCTCTCGCAGGCGGTCACCACGCTGTCCGACGGGCGCGGCGACCTGTTCGGGACCGTGCGGAACCTTCAGGTGTTCACGGCCGCGCTGGCGGCGGACGACAAGAGCGTGCGGTCGTTCAACACCAGCCTCGCCGACGTGGCCGGGCAACTCGCCGGGGAGCGCAGGGATCTCGCGAACGCGCTGAAGTACCTGGCCGCCGCCCTCGGCGACGTGTCCGGCTTCGTGAAGGGCAACAAGAAGGCGCTGACCTCGGACGTCAAGGGCCTGGCCAAGGTCACCAAGGTCCTCGTCACCCAACGGGCCGCACTGGAGGAGCTGTTGAACGTCGCCCCCACGGGCCTGTCGAACCTGCAGAACGCCTACAACCCCGCCGCCGGCACCCTCGACACCCGCAACAACGCGCAGAACCCGCAGGACCCGGCGTCCCTGCTCTGCTCGCTCCTGAAGGCGACCGGCGACGAGGGCGGCAAGAACCCCGACTGCACGGACCTGAAGAAGCTCTTCGACTCCCTGCCCAAGGTGCCGGCGGCCCCGGCGACGACGGGCACCGTCGACAAGACCCTCGGCGGAATCCTGGGGGCACCGGCATGAGCGTGCTGCGCAAGGGGCGGGTGGCCGCCTGGACGGCGGTCGGCTCGCTGCTGCTGACCGGCTGCGAGTTCAACGGCTGGTACGACGTCCCGCTCCCCGGCGGCGCCGCCTCGGACGGCCACGCCTACCACGTCACCGTCGAGTTCCGGGACGTACTCGACCTGGTGCCGCAGTCGGCGGTGAAGGTGAACAACGTCACCGTGGGCGCGGTCGAGAAGGTGGAGCTGGACGGCTGGCACGCGCGCGTGCGGCTGCGCATCGCCGACTCGGTGAAGCTGCCCGGCAACGCGGTCGCCGACCTGAGGCAGACCAGCATGCTCGGCGAGAAGTACGTGGCCCTGTCCGCGCCGGCCCGCACGGCACCTGTCGGACGGCTCCGCGACGGCGACCGCATCCCGCTCTCCCGCAGCGGCCGCAACCCGGAGGTCGAGGAGGTGTTGTCGGCCCTGTCCGCGCTGCTCAACGGCGGCGGGGTGGCCCAGCTGAAGACGATCACCGTCGAGCTGAACAAGGCCCTCACCGGCCGTGAGGACCGGGTCAGGTCCCTGCTGAAGCAGCTCGACACGTTCCTCGGCGGCCTCGACGACCAGCGGGCGGAGATCGTACGCGCACTCAAGGGCGTCGACCGACTGGCCGGTCGGCTGAAGAAGGAGAAGAAGACGATCGCCCTGGCCGTCGACACCATGCCGCCCGCCCTGAAGGCCCTCGCCGACCAGCGCCGGGACCTGACAAAGATGCTCACCGCCCTGTCCAGGCTCGGCACCACCGGCACCAGGGTGGTGAACGCCTCCCGGGACGACACCGTCGCCAACCTCAAGAAGCTGCAGCCCATCCTGCAGCAGCTGAACAAGGCGGGCGACGACCTGCCCAACTCCCTTGAACTGCTGACCACCTACCCGTTCCCGCGCAACGTGACGGACGCCGTCAAGGGCGACTACGTCAACCTGAGGATCACCGCCGACCTCGACCTGGCGGACCTCTACGGCAACGTCACCGGCAAGCCGGGCAAGGGCAGGACGACCCCGACGCCCGGGACCCCGCATCTTCCCGGCCTCCCCACTCCCACCCCCCTCCCGTCCACCCCGTCCCTGCCGGACACGCCGTCCGCGCCCTCCGTGCCCTCCGTGCCCGCCGTGCCTTCGAAGCCCTCCGACGGCAGCACCCTGCTGTGTCCGCCGGTGTGCACCGCGGCTTACGGCACCGCTGACGGCTCGCGTCGCCTCCCGCCCGGGATCGACCTCGGCCTTGCCGAGCTGATGCTGAAGGGGATACTGCCGTGATCACACGTACGGTCAGGGCCCAGCTGCTCGCCTTCGCGACCGTCACCGCCCTCGGCGTGTCGTACGTCGGCGCCCGGTACACGGGCCTGGTGGACGACGTCCTCGCCCGCGGTTACACCGTGCGCGCCGACTTCGCCGAGTCCGGGGGCATCTTCCCCGGCGCCGAGGTCACCTACCGGGGTGTGCCAGTGGGCCGGGTGGGCGATCTGCGGCTGAACGGCTCCGGGGTCTCGGTGGCCCTGAAGATCGAGGACGGCGCCCCGAAGATCCCGGCCGACACGCTGGCGGTGATCGCCAACCGTTCGGCGGTGGGCGAGCAGTACGTGGACCTCCAGCCGCGGCGGTCGGGCGGCCCGTATCTCATCGACGGCAGCCCCATCCCGCGCGGCCGTACCCGGACCCCGCTGCCGGTCACCGACCTGGTGCTGAGCCTCGACCGGCTGGTCAACTCGGTCGGCAAGGACGATCTGCGCACCACCGTCGACGAGCTGGGCAAGGCCTTCGCCGGCACCGGACCGAACCTGAGCCGTCTGGTGGACTCCGGCAACGCGCTGGTGGAGTCGGCCTCCGAGTCGCTCCCGCAGACGGTCTCGCTGATCGAGGACTCACGGAAGGTACTCAAGACACAGGCCGACGAGGGCTCGGCCATCAAGTCGTTCTCCCACGATCTGGCGGACCTCAGTGAGCAGATGAAGTCGAGCGACGGGGATCTGCGCCGGCTGATCGGCAACACCGTGCCCGCCGCGCAGCAGTTCGACTCCCTGCTGAAGTCCACGCGGCCGAACGTGCCGGTCCTGCTGACCAACCTCATCAGCGGCGGGCAGATCACCGTGGCCCGGCTGCCCGGCGTCGAGCAGTCCCTGGTCACGCTCCCGCTCACGGTGGCGGGCAGCTACACGGTCATCCCCGGCGACGGCACCACCCACTTCGGGATGACCGTGAACGCCGACGACCCGCCCGCCTGCACCCAGGGCTACGGCACCCAGCGGCGCGACCCCGCCGACACCAGCACCCGCCCGGCGAACACGGCCGCGCACTGCGCGGCACCGCGCGGGGGCAAGACCTCGGTGCGCGGCGCGCAGAACGCCCCCGGCGCGAGGACCGGTTCGGCCGGCGCCGACCAGGCCGCGTTCGTGGCCCCGTACGACCCGGAGACCGGCACTGCGATCGGCCCGGACGGAACGCCCGTCGAGATCGGCTCGACGGGCGGCGAACAGACCGTGTTCGGAAAGGAATCGTGGCAATGGCTGCTCGTGGGACCGATGGCATGAGAGGGGTGCGCATGGGGCCCCTGTCGGTGGGACTCGTCGCCGCGACCGTACTGATGACCGTGCTGTCCGTCTGGCTGGGCCTGAAACTGTCCGACCAGCGCGGAGCGGAGCAGCGCCGTCAGGACGTCCTGGCGGCGGCGCGCCAGTCGGCGCTGAACTTCACCTCGCTCGACTACCGGCACTACGACCGGGACAGCGGCAACGTGCTGAAGGGCGCCACCGGCGGCTTCAAGAAGCAGTTCGCCGCGCAGACGGAGCAGTTGACGAAGCTCGTCGCCCAGAACAAGTCGGTGTCCGAGGGGCAGGTCCTGGAAGCGGGCATCGTGCGGTCCGACGAGCACTCGGCCCGGGTCCTGGTCGTGGCCGACAGCAAGGTGACCAACACCGCCGCGCCCGGGGGCCAGGCGCGCACCTACCGGCTCCAGCTCGACCTCGTGCGCGTGGACGGCCGCTGGCTGACGTCCGACGTCGCGTTCGTGGGCTGAACCACCGGTGAGGCCATCAATGAGGAGAGACACCGTGGCGAACCCGACCACCCGAACCCGCGGCACCGGCTCCCCGGCCCGCCGCACCATGACCGCGGCCGCCCGCGCGGCGGCCAAGCGCGCCGGGCGCGACACCCGTGCCGCCGGTCCGGCAGAGGAGACACCGTCCGGACGCACGCTGCTCATCGAGCCGCCGACGGACGGCTGGGAGGACCCGCCGGAGCCCGCGCCGTTCGAGGAGGAGCCCGAGGAGAGCGCGCCCCCGCGCCGGATCGGGCGGCACGTGCTCACCGCGGTGCTGGGCGCCGTACTCGTGGCGGCCTTGGTCGTGGCCGCCGTACTCGGGTGGCAGTACCGGGAGGGGCGGCAGGCGGAGCGGGCGCGCGGCGAGGCCCTCGCGGCCGCGCGGAAGGCGGCGCCGGTCGTGCTGTCGTACGACTACCGGCACCTGGACCGGGACTTCACCCGGGCCCGCGCCCTGCTGACCGGGCACTTCCGCGACCAGTACGGCAAGACCACGAAGACGGTGGTCGCGCCGACCGCGAAGAAGTACCACGGTGTGGTGAAGGCGACCGTGGCGACGCCCGCCGACGGCGGCGCCCCGGCGGTCTCCGTCGTCTCGGCCGCACCGGACAGGGCCGTCGTCCTGCTCTTCGTCAACCAGATCACCGAGAGCACACAGGTGTCGGGGCCCCGTCTGGACCTGAACCGGGTGCGGATGACGCTCACCCGCACCTCCGACGGCTGGAAGGTGAGCGGCGTCGACGCCCTCTGAGCAGCTCTTGGTCAGTGCCCTCGCGCGTAGGCGCGGGGGCACTTTTTCGTGGGCTCTCTTGACAGTTCTCCTCCCTCACAGGCAGTCTTCCGTTAAGCAGAAAGGAACTTCCACATTGTGGAATTACGGGAAGGGGGCGCCGCCCCCGTGGGATTTGCAGACCAGCGCTTCAACGTCAACCTGTCGATCCTCTTCACGGAACTCCCGCTCCTGGAGCGTCCCGCGGCCGCCGCCACGGCGGGCTTCACGGCGGTCGAGCTGTGGTGGCCCTGGGTCGACTCCGCCACCCCGGAGCAGTCCGAGCTCGACGCCCTGAAAAAGGTGATCGAGGACGCGGGGGTCCGGCTCACGGGCCTGAACTTCTACGCCGGACAGCTGCCGGGCCCGGACCGCGGCGCCCTGTCGGTCCCCGGTGAGGAGTCGGAGAAGTTCCGCGCCAACATCGACGTGGCGGCCGACTTCGCCCGGTCCCTCGGCTGCAAGGCGCTCAACGCGCTCTACGGCAACCGCGTCGAGGGCGTGGACCCGGCCGAACAGGACGCGCTCGCCCTGGAGAACCTGACCCTCGCGGCCCGGGCCGCCGACCGGATCGGCGCGATCCTGCTGATCGAGGCGCTCAACCAGCCCGAGTCGCCGAAGTGTCCGATCGTGAGCGCCCCCAAGGCCGTCGAGATCGTGGACCAGGTCAACGCGGCGACGGGGCTCGGAAACGCGAAGTTCCTGATGGACCTGTACCACCTGTCGATGAACGGTGAGGACCTGCCCGCGGTCATCGACCGGTACGCGGCGAAGACCGGCCACGTGCAGATCGCCGACAATCCCGGCCGCGGCGCACCCGGGACGGGCTCGCTCCCGCTGGAGAAGCTGCTCGACCATCTGAAGAAGGCCGGTTACGGCGGCTGGGTCGGCCTGGAGTACAAGCCGGGCGACCGTCCGAGCGCCGAGGCCTTCGAGTGGCTCCCGCGCGCAGCGCGCTGAACCCCCCGACCTTGCACAGCAGTCAGAGAGGCACCCCCGAGCATGAGCACCCTTCCCAAGATCGCGTGGATCGGCCTCGGCATCATGGGCTCCCCCATGTCCGAGAACCTGATCAAGGCGGGCTACGACGTCACCGGCTTCACCCTGGAGCAGGACAAGCTGGACCGCCTGGCCGCCGCCGGCGGCACCGCGGCCGGCTCGATCGCCGAGGCGGTCCGGGACGCCGACGTGGTCATCACGATGGTGCCCGCCTCCCCACAGGTCGAGGCCATCGCCTACGGCCCCGGCGGCATCCTGGCGAACGCCAGGTCGGGCGCCCTGCTGATCGACATGTCCTCGATCACCCCGCAGACCTCGGTGGACCTCGCGAAGGCCGCACGGGACAAGGGGATCCGGGTGCTGGACGCCCCTGTCTCCGGCGGTGAGGCCGGTGCCGTCGAGGCCGTGCTGTCGATCATGGTCGGTGGCGAGCAGGCCGACTTCGAGCAGGCCGAGCCGATCTTCGAGGTGTTGGGCAGGACCATCGTGCTGTGCGGGCCGCACGGCTCCGGCCGGACCGTGAAGGCGGCCAACCAGCTGATCGTGGCCGTGAACATCCAGGCCTGCGCCGAGGCCGTGGTCTTCCTGGAGAAGTCGGGGGTGGACCTGAAGGCCGCGCTGGACGTCCTGGGCGGCGGCCTCGCGGGCTCGACCGCGCTGTCGCGCAAGAAGGACAACTTCCTGACCCGCGACTTCAAGCCGGGCTTCCGCATCGACCTGCACCACAAGGACATGGGCATCGTCACCGACGCCGCCCGCAACGTCGGCGCCGCCCTGCCGGTCGGCGCCGTGGTCGCCCAGCTGGTCGCCTCCCTGAGTGCCCAGGGCGACGGCGGCCTGGACCACTCGGCGCTGCTGCGGGCCGTGGAGCGCCTGTCCGGCGCCCAGGTCTGACAGGCGTTCCCGGACTTCCGGGCCGCGGCGCCGCTGACACCTGTCCTGTCGCGCCCAGGCGTCGCCGCGGCCCGGAACTGATCCCCGAGGCCGCGTCCGGGACTTGACGGGGAGGTCCGGCCCCGGACGCGTACGACCCGCCGCCGAGCGATCCGGATGAGGGGTGATCGCCGGCACCGCGGGCAGGGCGAGGACCGCGGCGGTGTGCGAGCCAGTGCGGTGGTGAAGGACCGAGTCCCCTTCTCGACCAGAGGGAAGGGTTCCCGGCTCCGTC
Organism: Streptomyces sp. NPDC007905; assembly: GCF_042959345.1. Classification (NCBI taxonomy): domain Bacteria; kingdom Bacillati; phylum Actinomycetota; class Actinomycetes; order Kitasatosporales; family Streptomycetaceae; genus Streptomyces; species Streptomyces sp. NPDC007905. Next base: position 119,584 of record NZ_JBIBKS010000025.1, read on the forward strand.
GCACCCACCGCGGTCCCCGGCCACGACCTCACCGAGAGAGCTCCCCGACTCCGTCCGGCGGCGCGCACGTCCTGTCGCGCCCAGCCTCGCGCCGTCGGACGGCCATCACACGGCACCGAAAGCGCCCCGTTATGTTTTCTGCGGTCCTGCAACGGGGCCGCTGGCCTCCGGGCCCGGCATGGCTGTTGCCCCCTGTCGATCGGATGACCTGGGGGGTGGTGTCACCGGGCCCGAGGGGTGCCGTCGGAGACGCTGATCAGAGGTCCGGCCACCGCCC
>NZ_JBIBKS010000026.1:0-111062 GCF_042959345.1 Streptomyces sp. NPDC007905
GTTGGGGGGGTCGGGGGGGGGGCGGGGGGGGCCCCCGGGGGCGGGGGGTCCGGTTTTTTCCCTCCGGGCCGGGGGGGGGGGGGGGGGGGGGCCGCGGGGGGGGGGGGGCGGGCGGGCGGGGGCCGCACCCCACTCGCGTAAGAAGACTAGCTGCGCGGGCGGTTGGGAGGGATCGGGCGTATCGGACGCATCGCGGGGTACGTGAGTCATGCACCGGCCCCGCAGGCCCAGCAGTGGAACCCTGCTCCTCCTGCCTGCGGGGCCGCTGCGCACGACTCTTTCCTGACGCACCGGCCGGACAGACCCCGCGGTCGCGTCGAGGCGAGCGGTAGGCGTTCAGGGCGCGCGCGACGGTGCTGGTGGCGGGGCGCTGCGGTATCCGGCAAGTACCAGCCACCGGCAGCCCGCCGGGGCGGCCAAGAAGGCCGCCCCACGGCCGCCACGTCAGGCGAGGGCGTTGCGGAGGTAGGCGGGCAGTGCCTGGCAGACGGCTGGGTCCGCCTTCCAGGCGGGGTCGGCGAGCTGGTCGGCAGTGATGACGGAGTGGCTGCCGGTGTCGGTGCGGACGACGATGCGGAACGTTTCGCCCCGGCTGTCCCGGCCGGCGAGGTAGGCGGCGAGGACGGCCTGGCCCAGCTCGGTGGGGTCCGCGCCGGTGGTCACGCGGCCGAAGTCCTTGCAGATCCACACGCCGCTGAACCGTTCGTGCATCAGGATCTCCCACCGCACGCAGCAGGGCATGTCTTCGCGTAACACAACCGCGATCATGCCCCCACCAACCGGCCTCCCGCACCGCTACCTGCGAGTACTGGCCGGAAAGCGCGCCTCTCCCACGGGATGAGGGCGGCTGGCACCGGCACCTCCGCAACGGCCCGGCTGCCCAGGTCGCTCCCGCGTACACGCCTGTCCCGCGGCCGGTGGACACAGAACCGACCGCGACCGTGCTGGCCCAGCTCCGGGAGCTCGGACCGGAGCTGGCCGACCGGTCCGTCAGCCCGTCCTGGCGCCCCGTACCGGGCACCACCGTCCTGGCGGCACTCGAACAGGTCATCACCGGGGTCGATTGCGACCTGGGGTTCCGGCTGGTTCTGCGGGCCTGGAGGCGATGGACGTGCCCCTCACAAAGGGGCAGTACGCCGAGTGCGAAGCCGTCGCCCGACGGCTCGGATACGGCGAGTTCCACCTCCTCGGGATCGAGCAACGGATCCGGAGGGACTGACCGCAGGTACTGCGGGCGTCACAGGACCGCCGCACCCACGTGGTGCGGCGGTCCCGCGCGTTCCAGCACGCCATGTACCCGATGCGGCGGTTGTCGGCGTCTCCTTCTTCTCGTCCGCGTGGATCTCGCTGTAGGCCAAGCGGGAGTGGTCGTCGACGGCGGTGTGGATGTAGCTGTAGCCGACGCCGGAGCGCTACTTGCGTCCCACCTGCCGTCCCAGGGCCTTGTGGCGCCGTCGTCGGCGATGTTGCCGAGCTTCTTGATGTCCACGTTCACCAACTCGCCTGGCTTGTCACGGTCGTAGCGGCGTATGACGCGGCCGGTGGCCCGGTCCAGGTGCGCCAGGCGGGCCAGGCCGAAGCGGGTCAGCACACGGTGCACGGTCGAGGGGACCAGGTGCAGCAGGTGCGCGATGCGGGCCGGACCCCAGCGGCGCAGGAGACGCACCTTGATGATCCGTCGCTCGGTACGGCTCGGTGTCCGCCCAGGACTGCTGTGCGGGCGGCTGGAGCGGTTGGCCATACCGGCGGCACCGGTCGCCCGGTAGCGGTCGGCCCACAGCTGAACCTGTGCAGAAACCGCTCATGCACTGCGCCCAGTTCACCCGCCCACAACCTGCCATCAGCAAGGTCCCCACCCATAACCAGACCGACGACGGAACTGGCCAGCAGTCACTGTAAGCACCGTTGCAGTACTAAGGAGAAGCCTGTTCTCCATCCATAGCAACGACGACCTGCGGCTGAACGCCCCGACCGACGTCATGCGCGAGCGCGGTGAACTCCCCGGCTGACCCGCCCGCAACCTGCATCCCCCGGCCCTGGGCCCCGCTATCGGGCGAGGCCCAGGGCCGGGGCCGGGCGAGGGCCTCCACGTTGCGGCCCTTGCCGGCCGCCACGCCACGGTGCGGGCCCGCAGCGGGGGAGCGGTGACGACTCCTCCCCGCTGGTACGCCCTGGCATGTGGCATCCCGCACCGAGAAAAGCAGAGCGTGGAGGACCGGATTTGTAACGAGCTCGCGCACGGTAGGCGGTGAGACGCTGAGGACATCGGCGGGGGTCGGTGTTCCCATCTGCCGTGCCGACTGCTTCTTCGCCGGCCGGCCGGGTGGGCGGGGAAGGACCGTGGGAGCAGGACCGGTAAGCGCGGCAACAGCGGGGTTCAGCTCACGCGGGTACGGGGCTTGAGCGGGTGCGCCGGTGCCGGCACGCGGTGAGGCCGGGAAGCGGGACGAGCGGTGGATGCGCCGATGAAGCGGCATGGGCAGGGGTGTCTCTTGGCCGGGACTCGACCACGCCCGGGCGCTGGGGGCGGGAGGGCCGTTTTTTGGCGGCACGACTCACCCCTCGCAGTCGCAGCGCCCAAACCGTAAAACTGCTGGCTTGGCCCGGCTGGGCCTCCTGTATGCGGGCAGGGAAAGCTGGGCCGGTGCGCGGCCTGCTGTGGAGACGAGTGACCCCATGAGCGGAATCGAACGCGGAACGGCCCGCCCCCTGGTTGCGGGGGAAGGGCCGCGGTCGTGCGGAGGTCAGGGGCGGGCGGCAAGTCTGGCTGGTGTAGAGCAGGGTGAAGTGGTGCTTGCGGCCCGCCGAAGGTGAGACTTTCGGCGGGCCGTCCATTCGTTGACCCTGTGCGGCCATGTTTGGCGCGGCATAGCCCGTCGGCGATGGAGATAGACAAGCAATATCGCTACGCCCTCCATCAGTGGGCACAGGATGCGCATCAGCACGTCTACCTCGCCAACATGCCCTCGGAAGAACCAGACAGCAGTCCCGGGAATCCAGACACAGATGCCGACGACTCCGAAGAAGAGCGAGGCTCTACCGACGAACGAAGAGCGGAGAGACGCGACCGCAGACAGCCTGGGGTGGCGCTCTCGATTTGGTCTACTGGTGCCAGGCATAGGTGGGTGCCAGGTAGAAGTAGGGCCTCACAGTCTTTGTACCTCTCCTCGGATACCAGCCGCGTAGATTGCTGCGGCCAGCAACAGAGCTGGCGCCGCCGCCCCGCCTGTGGAGTACTCAATCCACGCGGCGATTGGCAGCGACCCGGTAGGTCGCCACAACTCCGCGAATCGGGACGGCAGTCGCGAGCACCCGCGATCCTTCTCGAACGCCTGGCAAAGTACAAAGTGCTTTCCTCGAGGTTTGCAGGGGAAAGCTTACCTCATCCTTACCTCGTACTTCCAGGTCGGCGGCCCGGTGAGGCAGTGGCAGCCTCGCAGCAGTCGGCAGAGCGACGGTGATCGGCTGCTGGGGCACCGGCGACTGGGGAAGTGGTGGGCCGCCGTCTTGAGACAAGGCGCGTTGCGGGCAGCTCCAGGCATCCGGCGCGTGAAGATCGCTGCGACGGTACACGGGCGGGTGAATACGCACGCCGTCGTGGCGGTACGGTGTGCGGCAGTCGATCGCGCGTTCCGTGATCGCTGACCAGCAAGGGGGAGTTCATGAAACATCGCCGCCCGCGCCACCGTCGCAGCCTGATCTCCAGGGCGGTCGGCCCGGCGGGTGCGCTGGCCGTCGCGCTGGCCATGGGTAGTTCGCCGGCCATGGCCGCCGGGACGACGTCCGGCAAGCCTTCGGCCGCCGGGTTCTCTGCCGACGAGCCCGACCCGGACGTGCCCTGGGCACCCGAGAACGACGAGGTGCCCCTGCACCACAAGCCCGTGCACCCTGAGGCGCTCTCGTCCGCCCGCACGGCCCCCTCCGCCCAGCAGCTCACCATGCCCGCGCCGACCGGGCCGTACAGCGTGGGCATGGTCGGCCTGCACCTGCTCGACAAGTCCCGTACGGATCCGTACGTACCCGGCAACAAGCCCCGCGAGTTGATGGTGTCGCTCTGGTACCCGGCCACTTCCACGTCCGGGCACTATCAGGCGCCCTGGATGCCGTCAATCTCCGGTGACCACTTCCTCGCCTCGCGCGGGTTGTCGCCGCAGGAGGTGACCCTCCCGAAGACCGCGGGCCATGTACTCGCCCCGGTGAACACCAAGATCGGCAAGCTGCCCGTCCTGCTCTACTCGACCGGGTTGCACTCGGACCGCGCGATGGGCACCGCGCTCGCCCAGGACCTCGCCAGCCGCGGCTACCTGGTCGTCACGGTCGACCACACCCACGACGCCAACGAGGTGCAGTTCCCCGGCAACCGGCTCGAGGTCAACACGATGCCGGCGGGCTCCCATTCCTCCGACACGCTCAAGGTGCGAGCGGCCGACGTGCGGTTCGTGATCAACGCGCTCGGCACGATCAGCAGGGGCGGCAACCCGGACGTGGGCCACGCGACGCTCCCCTCCGGGCTGTCGCAGTCGGTGGACACCTCCCGTATCGGGATGTTCGGCTGGTCGTTGGGCGGCGCGGCGGTGGACACCGCGATGCAACTCGACCACCGCATCGCCGCCGGCGCCAACCTGGACGGCCAGTTCTTCGGGACGGCGCCGAGCAAGGACCTGGACCGCCCCTTCATGCTGTTCAGCTCCGGTAGCCACAACCGCAACAACGACAGCTCGTGGCGGACGCTGTGGTCACATCTGAAGGGCTACAGGGTCGACATCAAGCTGCACGGCGCGGCGCACCTGTCGTTCAGCGACAACGAGTGGTTGGTGCCGCAGTGGGCCGACTGGCTCGGGCTCTCCCAGAGTCAGATCCAGCAGCAGTACGGCACGATCGACCCCGACCGGGCGGTGCAGGTCCAGCGTGTCTACCTCGCCGCCTTCTTCGATCAGGAGCTGCGTCACAAGCACAGCACTCTGCTCGATGGGCCGCACAGCAGCTATCCGGAGATCTCCTTCGTCCGCTGACCGGACAGCCGAAGGGCCGGCCCCCTCCACGGGGGCACCCTTCGGCACCCTTCGGCGTGTCAGTGGCGGCGGTACCGCCCACGTGCGCCGCCGCCCCGTGATCTTGCTCACTCGTACGGTTGTCGCACGAAAATGTGATGGCCATGTGATGACGAGGGGCTAAAGTATCCGCATTGTGGAATACCTGTGCGCTCGACGCCAGTTGAGGAAGGACCCGCTCCCCTGCCCTCCGCACCACGGGCGCCGCGCCGACACCGCATTCGTCGCCGCGCCGATATGCCGCTGCTCGGTGGGGTCCGCCCGCCGATAGCCTCACTTGTCCTGCTTCTTCTGGTAGTTGCCGCGCTGACCGTCATCTGCCTCGACGGCGTCCCCACCACGGGTGTCCCGCAGGCCGTGCTGAACGGGGAGCAGCAGATCGCCGCGGACACCGCGCTGTCGATGCGTACCTCGATCGAAGCCGAAGCGAACGCGGTACGACGCAAGGCACGCGCCTACCCGGCGACCAGCGCGTCGACTCCCACGACCGCGCTCAAGGCGCTGACCCCCGCCGGCAAGGCGGTCGCCGGTCGTGTGCTCCTCGACGCGCACACCGGCAAACTGCTGGCGACCGGCGGAAAGACGGTGCCGCTGGCCGGCGTCGACGTCGCCAGGACGGCGTCCGGACACGGCGAGATCCCGCCCCGGCTGGTGACGGCGAGCGGCACCCGGGAACTTCTCTACTTCGCCCGGGTCACGCTGCCCGCGCAGCAGGAGGATCCCGACCAGGACCAGTACCAGGCGCGGGGCGGGGCCGACCGGCAGTGGCTGCTGGTGGTTTCCGAGGCGCTCCCCGCCCTCGCGGCGTACGGCGACGGACGCAAGGCCGAGATGCTGGACGCCGACGGCACCGTGCTCGCCACCGCGGTCCACGGCGCGGCGTCGCCGGCAGTCGACGGCGGTCTGCCGGGGAAGGTGACCCGCGCGGCGCACGAGTCGGGGTCGGACACCGACGCCTCGGGGAGCCTGCTGGGCGCTGCCACCGGTAGCCGGCGCATCGTGACCGGCTGGGCCCAGGTGGCCTCGTCGACCGGTCCGGGCGAAACCGACGACCTCGGTCTGGTGGTGCTCACCTCCCGCACGGTGCCCGCCACGGCCACCGCCGTCGACTACTCGCGCTTCGCGTTCCTGGCCGCCGGGGCGCTCGCCGGGGTCGCGCTGCTGCTCTGGCTTGTGCTGCACTTCGTCGTGCAGCAGCCACTGCTGCGGCTGTTCCTGTCCGCCGGCCGTCTGGCCCGGGGCGCGACCGGCGGCCCGGCCGCGTCGGCGGAGCTGTCCCGGCCGGTACCGGTGCACGGCTTCGGGGAACTGGCCCGGATCGGGCGGGCCCTGGACTCGCTGCGCACACAACTGCTCGGTGAGAGCGGCCCGCAGGAGATCCCGGCCCGGCGCGGACCGGGTTACCGGGCGCTGGCCGTGGCCGGCGTCGTGGTGGTGGCCTGCTGGGCGGTGCCGATGATCTTCCTCCTGGACCGTGCCGACACCGCGACCGCGGTACCCGCACCGGTCCTCGCGGACCAGCAGGCGCGTACCGTCCTCGCGACGCACCGGATCCAGCAGTCCCTCGACCAGTCGTACACCGAACTGAACGACGCGGCCGCGACTCTGGCGGGCGGGAGCCGGGCCGCTCAGACCCAGGTGCTGCGGCAGACCCTCGCCGAACACAAGCAGTACCGCTCGCTGTACCTGCTGGACCGCTCCGGGGGCATCACGCTGAGGGTTGGCGGCACACCGCTGCGGACTCTCGTCCACGTACCCCACGGCGGCGGGATCACCAACGTCAACACATCGGGCCGAATCCCGGCGATCGCCGCTTACGCGCAGGTCCCGGCCGCCAAGGGCAAGGTCCCGACGGCCGGGGTGGTCCTGTTCGGTGAGATCGACGTGCAGGCGCTCAACTCCATCCTGCCCAGGCCGAAACTGGGAACTGTATGGGTGACGGACGACCACGACAGGGTGCTGGCGGCGAGCGAGGGCTACGAGGCCTTCGAGCCGCTGCCCGACCTGGCCCTGACGCGTCTCGCCCGCGCCACCCAGGGCGCCCCGGGGACCGCGGGCAGCGCGACCTCGGCGGTGCACCTCACGTCGTCCGGCCCATCGGTGGACGCCGCCGCGCCGCTGGCCAAGAGCGGCCCGACGGCCCATCTCGGATGGCACCTGGTGACCTCGGAGCCCGCCGCTGCGCTCCAGATCCCCGCGGTGCAGGCCCAGCAGCGCACCATGCTCGCCGGCATCCTGGCCCTCGCCGTCGGTGCGGCCTGCCTGGGCTGGCTGCACGTCGTGGTGATCCGGCCGCTGCGCGCGGTGGCCGTCCTCGTCGAGCGGCTCGCCGGGGGAGACCGCCGCACCGTGCTGCATCCGGTCAACCACGACGAGATCGGCTCGGTCACCCGCAGCCTGGAACTGGTGCGTCAGGCCCTGGCGGAACGCGATCGGGCGGCCAGGTCCGGCCACACCGCGCGCCCCCCAGGGTCCCTGCGTGAGCACACTCCTCAGCGGTAGAAGGACGGAAACCGACATGCTCTTCCTCTATGTCATAGTCCTGCTGTGCTGCGCCGGGCTGTGGATCGCCGGAATCCTGGAGCAGCGCCGGCACTTCGCCTCGCTGGAGCAGATACCCACGCGGGTGCTGGTCAACGGCATCCGCGGCAAGAGTTCGATCACCCGGCTGTGCGCGGGAGCGCTGCGCGGCGGCGGCTTGGTCACAGTTGCCAAGACCACCGGTACCGCGGCCCGGTTCATCCATCCGGATGCCACCGAGGAGCCGGTGTACCGGAAGTTCAACATCTCCAACATCGTCGAGCAGATCGGCATCGTACGACGGGCGGCGACCTACCGGCCGGACGCGCTGGTGATCGAGTGCATGGCGGTCATGCCCGCGCTGCAGGAGATCAATCAGGAGAAGCTGATCCGCTCCACGATCGGCGTGCTGTGCAATGTCCGCGAAGACCATCTGGAGGAGATGGGGCCCACGCTCGACGACGTCGCGCGCTCGCTCTCCCGGTCGATGCCGGTGGGTGGGGTGTGTGTGACGGCGGAGAAGGACCGGCTGCACATCCTCCAGGAGGAGGCCGACAAGCGGAACTGCCGGCTGATCGCGGTCGATCCCGAGACGGTGACCGACGCCGAACTGCGGGGCTTCAGCTGGTTCACGTTCAAGGAGAACGTGGCGATCGCGCTCGCCGTTGCCGAACTGCTCGGTGTGGAGCGGCAGACCGCGATGCAGGGCATGTGGGACGCGCCGCCCGACCCGGGCGTGCTGTCCGTGGAGCGCTATGTCACCCCCGACGGCAAGCGGCTGCGGTTCGCCAACGTCTTCGCGGCCAACGACCCCGAGTCGACGCTGATGAACGTCAAGCAGCTGGAGGATCTGGGCGCGATCCGGCGGCCGCTCAGCGTGATCATCAACTGCCGCCCCGACCGGGTGGAGCGCAACGGCCAGATGGGCACGATCGTGCCCGATCTCGCCGCAGAGACGGTGTTCCTGATCGGCCACCCGACCAAGAGCGCCCGCGACGCGATTCCGGAGGGCTTCACCGGCAGGGTGGTGGATCTCGGCGGCGACCGCCGGGACCCCGCGGAGCTGACCGCGGCGATCCTCGCGGAACTCGACCCCGTCGCCTCGCTGGTGGCGATCGGCAACATCCACGGCCAGGGCGAGCTGTTCCTGGAGTGTCTGGCCGAGCTGCCGCTGGACGACTCCGCTGACCCGCTCGACGTCGTTCCCGACGGCGACGGCCTGGACCAGGAAACCATGCAGATCGCCATCCCGCGGCCGCGGATCTCGGTGGCCCGGCCACCCGAGCCGGAGCCGTACAGCTGGGTGGCGCCGCTCGAGACACCCACGTACGCCTTCCGTATCCCGTTGCAACGCGACCCGGACCGGCGGTCAGCCGAACGCCAGGACTGGCCGCCCGACGACCGCAGCACAGCGGACGACCCGCACCACTCCCATGATCCGTACCAGTTCACGAGGAACCCGTGATCCCCGCCCACCTCAACGCACAGACCGCCGCACTCGGGATCGCCCTCGGACTGGTCTTCTCCCTCGTCTGCTACCTGACCACCAACCTCTCTCCCGGAGGGATGATCACCCCTGGCTGGATCGCCCTCACGCTCGTCACCGACGTGCGCATGGCCGGGCTGATGGTGGCGGTGGCGGCGGCGACGTACTTCATGACGAAGCTGCTCCAGCGCACGGTCATCCTCTACGGCAAGAGGCTGTTCGCCGCCGTCGTGCTGTGCGCGGTCCTGCTGCAGACCACCGTGATGCTCGCCCTCAGCCACGAGTTCCCGCTGTTGTACACGTCTCAGACCCTTGGCTTCATCGTCCCGGGCCTGGTCTCCTACCAGATGTCCCGCCAGCCGTTGGCGGCCACGGTCATCTCGACCACGGCGGTGACCCTGGCGACGTACGTGGTGCTGGTCTCCGGTCTTCTGATCGGCGTCCTGCCCACCGGCTGACCCGTACCCGCACCTGTCCACCACCCACCCGCTCGTCTCACACTTCCAGGAGGACCGGCCATGCGCCACGAACCCGTCGGCAGGCGGAGCCGCCCGACTCGCCGTGCCGTTTTCCGGACCATCGCAGGCGTGGCGGCCGCAGGCGTGGCGGGCGGATACGCCTGGGAACGCCTCGGGCACGGCGACGGCGGGGGTGCTACGGACGCCGACGGCAAGAACTCCGGCTCGAGCGCCCGGCTCCACGGGCCCCACACCTTCGAGCGGCTGTCCGCCCCCGACCGCACCGTGGTCCGCGCCGGTGACGGCGGCACGCTCGCCACGTTCACCGACGGAGCCCGTACGGCCGTGCTCACCGGTCCCAGCCGCACCTTCGGTGAGCCGCGGACGACCGAGGCCAAGGTGACAACGGACGCCTGGGTCCGCGTGCTTCCGCACGCGTGGCAGCAGGGCATGGAGAAGTCCGCCTGGTTCACCACCTGGTTCCGCAAGACCCTCGGTGACAGCAGCCCGGACGTCTTCGCCGTGGCGTTCCAGTACAGCAGCGCCGGCGCGCCCGACAAGCACAACGGCGCCGGTGTCCGCTACGCGGGCACCGCGCACTTCGGCCCGCGCAACGCCGCGGTCAACAACCCGCTGGACTTCGCCTACCACGACGAGCAGTCCGACTTCTACGACTATCTGGGCATCGACTGGACCTTCCCGGACGGCACCCGCGTGCAGCCCGAGAAGGCCCGCTACGGCGACGTCGACTGTTCCGGCTTCCAGCGTCTGGTGTGGGGCTACCGCATGGGCATCCCCCTGCACAACACCAACGCCCGCGGCAACGGGCTGCCGCGCCGCGCGTTCGCCATCGCCGCCTACGGCCCCGGCCGCCTGGTGATCCCCGACACCGGCGCGCAGCCCACCGATCTGGACGCGCTGCAACCCGGCGACCTGGTCTTCTTCGCCATCATCAAGGACCGGCCGAACTTCATCGACCACTGCGGCATGTACATGGGCCTCGACGACCAGGGCCGGCACCGCTTCTACTCCAGCCGCTCCGCCGCCAACGGCCCGACCATGGGCGACCTGTCCGGCCGCTCACTGCTGGACGGCACCGACTTCTACGCCCGCGGTTTCCGGGCGGCCCGCCGCCTGTGACCGTGCCGCGTGTGCACGGCCGCTCCACCTGAACTGCTGACCCGAGGACCACTGTCATGACAGCCATCCCCGCCGCCCAGTCCACCGGATCGCGGCGCGGCCGCCGGGCGGCGAGCCGACGTACCGACGAGCCGGAAGCCGCCCCGCGCTGGGAGCGCCCCGCGCTCACCGCGGTGCTCGCCGTCGCCACGGTGCTGTACTCCTGGGGCATCGGGCATGCCGCGCTCCACCCGTTCTACGGTGCGGCGATACGCTCGATGGCCGGCAGTTGGCGCGCGTTCTTCTTCGGCGGGCTCGACACCGCGGGTTCGATCACCATCGACAAGCTGCCCGGCGCCTTCTGGCCCGACGCCGTCTCCGTCTGGCTGTTCGGCGAGCACACCTGGGCGGCCGCGCTTCCGCAGGTCGTCGAGGGCGTGCTCACCGTGTGGCTGCTGCACCGTGTCGTGCGAGCCTGGGCCGGCCCCTTCGCCGCGCTGACCGCCGCGCTCGTGCTCACCCTCACCCCGGTCACCGTGGCGCTCAACCGCGCCACCATCCCGGACACCACCCTCACCCTGCTCCTGGTGGCGGCCGCCGGAGCGCTGCAGAAGGCGGTCCGCACGGAGCGGCTGCTGCCACTGATCACCTGCGGGGTCTGGGTCGGGCTCGCCTTCCAGGCGAAGATGCTGCAGGCGTGGCTGGTGCTGCCGGTCTTCGCCGCCGTGTACCAACTCGTGGCACCAGGAACGGCATTGAAGCGCGCTGTACGGGTCCTGCTGAGCGGAGCGGTCGCCCTGGCGGTCTCCTGCTCCTGGATGCTCATCGTCTGGGTGACACCGGCAGCCGACCGCCCCTACCTCGACGGGACCTCCGACAACAATCCGTTCGCCCTGGTCTTCGGCTACAACGGCCTGAGCCGCTTCAGCAGCGATCCCACCGCGTTCGGCGCCGTCGCGGGCACCGCCGCCAGCCGCACCACCGGCAACACCGGCTGGGACATGCTGATCAACGACACGGTCGGTCCGCAGGTCTCCTGGCTGCTGCCGCTCGCCGTGCTCGCCGCGGTGCTGGGCGTCGTCTGGCAGGCCGGCCGGCCGCGAACCGACCTCACCCGCGCGGGATTTGTGATGTGGGGTGGCTGGCTTGCCGTGCACACCGTGATCTTCGGCATCTCCAACGGCAACCACGCCTACTACACGGCCGTCATCGCCCCCGCCATCGCCGCACTCGCCGGTGGCGGACTCGCACTCTTCCGATCGGAGTACGAGGCACTGCACGAGCCCGGCCACGAAGCGACCGGCCGGCGGTACATGGCGCTGCCCGCGGCGATCGCCTTGACAGCGGCCTGGGCGCTGGTGATCGACTGGCCGACCCATTTCGTCTCTTGGCTGCTGCCCGTCGCCGTGATGCTCGCCCTGACCGGCGTGGTGGGCCTGTGGAGCCGCGGACCGCGCACCTCCCCACGGAAGGTCGACGCCGCCCTCGCCGCCGGGATCGCGGCCATCCTGGTCGTACCGGCCGGCTGGGCCTTCTCCACCCTCGACCCGCTCTACGCGGGCGCCGCGACCTCGCCGATGGCCGGTCCGGTCGGCAAGTCGTACTACGAGCACCAGCGTCACGCTCCGCGCAGAAGAGGGCTGAGCCGGCCCAGCACCCGCGACACCGCCCTGCTCGACTACCTCACCACGCACCGCCACGGCGAGAAGTACCTGCTCGCCACCCAGGCCGCCTACACTGCCGAGCCCCTGCTGCGCGCGAAGTCCGAGCCCATCCTCGTCATGGGCGGGTTCACCGGCAGCACTCCTTTCCCGACCGCCCAGCAGCTAGGCGGACTCGTCACCGCCCACGAGGTGCGCTACGCGCTGCTCACCAGCCAGCGTCCCACCACTGCTGCCACCAGCTGGGTGCACTCCCACTGCCATCGCATCCGACCCACCGCATACGGCCTCCGCACCGACGGCAGCTTCACCCTCTACGACTGCGCCTCCCACAAGTGAGGCGACGTCCGCCCGGGTCAGCGAGGCGGGGCCCGAGGCGGGGTCTAGTAGGCACTGTAAAACGTTCGGTGTAACTCCCGATCATGGAAGATGCATCGATGACCCGCGACAACGTGACCGAGGGGCGGCAGTGGCCCTTCGCGTGGCTCATCACGCAACCTTGTCCTGACGTGGTGACGGGCCGCGCGGAGGATCCCGTGCGGCCCGTCGCCGTCTGCCCGTTGCTATGGGACGACCACCGCTCAGGGCTTGAAGCGGTTGGGTGGCCGAGCGTCCACCCCCGTGGGGCGCCCGGCCCGGCCAGCAGCTCGGGCGTGTCAGGCAGAGACGGCTTGGCGGAGGCTGGTATGCGGCGTGTTCTTTCCGTGATCCGAACCGTCTGGGACGGCCGGTGCCGGGCGCCTGGTGGGGTGCCCGGCACCGGGTCTGGTCAGAAGGTGTTTGCGTTGAGGGCCTTCTGGAGTTGGCTGGTGGTGTTGGTGTCCCAGATGTCCTGGGGGGTGAGTCCGAGGTGCTTGTTGAGGGCGGTGGTGGTGTCGGGTCCGGTGATGCCGTCGGCGGTCACGTGCAGGTAGGTCTGAAGGGCTGTGACAGTCAGTGGTCCGAAGGCGCCGTCGACTTCCAGCCCGGCGGATGTCTTGGTGTTCAGCACCCGCTGCAGGGCTGCGCAGGTGGCCGGTCCGAACTGCCCGTCGACGACCAGCAGGGCGGGCGGGGCGACGAGGGCCTTCGGCTTGATCACGCTGGTGTGGCCGGCGAGGGCTGCCTTCATGACGGCGGCGGTGTGCGGGCCGTACTCGCCGTCCACGGTCAGCTTGTGCTTGGTCTGGAAGGTACGGACGGCCTTGCCGGTGGCGGGGCCGAACTGGCCGTCGACGGTGAGGCCGGCCTTCTGTACGGTGTTGAGGTTCTTCTGCAGGGCCTTGACGGCGTTGCCGGTCGAGCCCAGGCGCAGGATGCCGTCGTGGCTCGGCATCGGGGCGGCGTTGTCGTAGGCGGGGCGGCCGTAGCCGACCACGCAGGCGCGGCCTCGGACCCGGCGGCGGAACGCGTCGGAGGTGTTGCCCTCCAGGGTGGTGATGGTGCCGTTGGAGTGGACGGCCTCGACCAGGCCGACGTGCTTGATGGAGCTGATGGAGCGGCCGCCGGAGAAGTCGAAGAAGACGACGTCGCCGGGGCGGATGCCGCCGATGCCGTAGTGCCAGCGGCCCCGGTTCTGGAAGGCGCGGGCGTGGGCGGTGGTGAGGGCGAACTTGCCCATCACGGCTGTGAGGTTGCCGGAGTGGGCGGCCTCGTAGCTGATGGACATGTCGCACCACGGTCCGGAGAAGCCGTACCAGGTGGTGATGAGGTTGTGGTTCGAGCCGGGCGGGTGCTCGGTGGTGCCCAGCAGCTTGCGTGCGGCGGCGATCATTCCCTGTGCGGTTCCCATGGCAGGTCTCAGAGCTCCATGTCGTCGGGGAGGGCGTCGAGATCGGAGGTGACCTCGTGGTCGGGGTCCTGGCTGACTCCGGCCTGGTCGGGGTCGACGTCGAAGATGCCGGCGCCGCCCTCCGGGTACGGAGGGGCCTGCTCGTTCTCGGTCATGAACGCTGACTCCTTGTCATTTCTTCGGGTGGTGGGTCGCCTGGCCAGGTGCTTGTGCCGGAGGTCCGTCGACGATTCCGGCGGTAGGCGCTGGAGCCCGGGACCGCCTTGCACCATCGAGTTCAGCCGTCCGTGAATTGAATGGACAGCCGGTGCTGCCACTGTGATCAATGGCCGCATCGCAGGTCATGGGCGCAGCGTGGGCCGCTGACCATGCAAAGGGGACGTCTGGTTTGCTCTCGTGCCGCGGGCGTTTGTAGCGTGCCGGACCATCGGGCCGTGTCCACGGGGGAGGCGGGCCGGCGGTGGAGGTGTGATGCCCGGGCGTCCGGAGAGTGCGCTGGATCCGAGTGCGGGACCGGTTCAGCGGTTCGCGGCCCAGTTACGCAAGCTCCGCAGGGAGGCGGGCAGTCCGACGTACCGGGTGATGGCCGAGCGCTCCGGGCAGGGGGCGAGCACCCTGTCGCAGGCCGCGGCCGGGGAGCGGCTGCCGACCCTGCCGGTCGTCCTGGCCTACGTCCGCGCCTGCGACGGTGTTACGGGGGAGTGGGAGGAGCTCTGGCGCCAGGCGGCCGCGGAAGTGGCGGCCGAGCCACGCACCGACGACGAGAACGCCGAGCCGCCCTACCGGGGCCTGGCCCGCTTCGAACCCGGCGACGCCGACCTGTTCTTCGGCCGTACCCAGCTCACCGACCGCCTCCTCGAGCTGACCCGCAGCCGCCGCTTCACCGCCGTCTTCGGCCCCTCCGGCAGCGGCAAGTCCTCCCTGCTGCGTGCCGGCCTCATCCCCCGTCTGCGCACCCCGGACCCGGCCGCTGAGCAGCCGGCGGCGCTGCGCGTCCTGACCCCGGGCGAACATCCCCTGCGCACCCACGAGCAGCGTCTGATACCGAAGGACACCGACGGCGACACCTGGCTGATCGTCGACCAGTTCGAGGAGCTCTACACCCTGTGCACCGACTCCGCCGAACGCAACGAGTTCATCGACCGCCTCCTCACCGCCATCGATCCCGCCAGCAGGCTGCGCGTCGTCCTCGCCGTACGCGCGGACTTCCTCGGCCACTGTGCGGAACACCCTGGACTGACGGCTGCGTTGCAGGACGGCACCGTGCTGGCCGGACCGATGAGCCGCGACGAGCTGCGTGAGGCCATCGTCAAACCCGCTCAGAGCCGGGGGACGATCGTGGAGCGCGCCCTGACCACAAGGATTCTTGACGAGGTCGACGGCGAACCCGGCGCGCTGCCGATGATGTCCCACGCCCTGCGGGAGACCTGGCACCGCCGCAAGGGCCGCGCCCTCACCGTCGAGACCTACGAGGCGGCCGGCGGCCTCCACGGCGCCATCGCCCGCACCGCAGAAGACCTCTACACCGCTCTCACCGTCGCTCAGGCCGACCTTGCCCGGCGCATCATGCTCCGTCTGATCACGCCCGGCGACGGCACTGCCGACACCCGACGCCCCACCCCGCGCGCCGAACTCGAACTGGGCGATCCGAACGATGCCATCACCGTCCTGGAACACCTCGCCCGCGCAAGGCTGCTCACCCTCAACGGCGACGCCGTGGACCTCGCCCACGAAGCCCTCATCACCGCCTGGCCCCGCCTGCGTGGCTGGATCGACGCCGAACGCGACCGCCTGCGCCTGCACAGGCAGCTCACGTCCGCTGCCACCGGCTGGGACGATGTGGGCCGCGACTCCGGTGCCCTGTACCGCGGCACCCGCCTTGCCACAGCCGAGGAAGCCTTCCCCGCCGCCGACCGCAGCCGCTACCTCACCGAGCTGGAGCAGGCGTTCCTGGCCGCCAGCGTCGACGCACGCCTGCGTGACCAGCGCGCAGCCGCCCGTACCACGCGGCGGCTGCAGTCGCTCGTCGCAGCCCTGTCCGTCCTGGCCCTGATCGCCGTAGGCGCTGCCGTCACCGCGTTCCAGCAACGCACCACGGCCCACAGACAACGCGACACCGCCGTATCCCGGCAAATCACAGCCGAAGCCGACCAGCTGCGCGGTACGGATGTGCCCCCTGAAAGTCAGGATGTGTCGCTGGCCGCACAGCTCGACATCACCGCCTACCGCCTGCGCCGATCACCGCAGACCTACACGCGATTGATCAGCGCCGCCACCACCCCGTTGGCCAGTACCGTTCATGGTGCCGGCGCTGCCGTCTACCAGGTGGGCTACAGCCCTGACGGCCAGGTCCTGGGCTCGGTGGGATCCGATGACCGGATCCGGTTATGGGATGTTCGCGGCTCCGCCCACCCGCAGCGCGTGGGCCGCCCCCTGCCGGGTACGACCATGGCGTTCAGCCCCCGTGGGCACCTCCTGGCCACTGCCGCCCAGGGCGATACAGGCGCCGCTCGGTTGTGGGACGTCACTGATCCCGCTCGACCCCGGTTGCTGGGCTCCCCCTTCAACACCGCCCGAGCTGTCGGGACCGTGGCCCTGACGTTCAGCCCCGACGGGCACGTCTTGGCCACCGCGACCGATGACAACAAGGTCCAGTTGTGGGACATCCGCGCCCCTGCACGCCCGCGGGTGATGGGCCGTCCGCTGCCGGGGACCATCGTGGCGTTCAGCCCCCATGGGCACCTCCTGGCCGCCGCGGGAGACGACTTCACCCTGCGGCTGTGGGACACCCGTCATCCAGACCACCCCCGGCGCGTCGGCCATCGGTTCAGTAGCGACGCCATGTCGATCGCGTTCAGTCCTGATGGAAGCACGATGGCCACCGTGAGCGACACCGCCACAGTCGCCCTCTGGAACGTGCGGAACCCGTCGAACGCCCACCGGATCGATACCCCCCTGTCAGACGACGCCACCAGCACGGACGCGATGTTCAGCCCCGACGGCAACATCCTCGCTCTCGCCCAGGAGGACGCCGTCCGCCTGTGGAACATCACCGATCCCGCGAACCCTGTTCCGTTGGGCCGACCCCTTGGCCACTCGAGGCAAGAGGCGTTCTCGATGGCACTCGACCCCGACAGGCGGCATCTGGCCGTAGGGAACGGCGACAAGCTTCAGATCTGGGCTCTGCCGTTCACCAAGCTGGCCTACTCCGGCAGTTCCGAAGTGGTCTTCAGCCCCGACGGACAAGTGCTGGTCACGCAAGGTGAGGACAGCATCCTCCGGCTGTGGGACATGCGCGATCCCACCGATCCCCGACGGGTGAACAACGCCGCCGTGGTCCCGGAGGACCACATCGGGGCGCTGGCCTTCAGCCCGGCCGGCCCGGTCCTGGCAACGGCAACCGACGCCGGCACGCTACGTCTGTGGGACGTCACCGCCCCCCTGACCCCCACCCCCCTGACCACACCGCTGCCCGCCCCCACAGGCATCGGCACGCTCACCATCAGCTTTGACGGTCACATCCTGGCTGCTGTCGTCACCGGCCACCTCGATGACAGCGCAGACAACCCGGTGCAACTGTGGGATCTGCATGACCTGGCGCACCCGCGGCGCCTCCCCGGATTTCCCTCCGACCCTTCGGACGGCGTCATCGAGCACCTTGCGTTCAGCCCTCACGGGCACGTGCTGGCAGTGACCAGTGACACCAACAGGGCGAGCCTGTGGGACCTGGGTGACCCCGCGCACCCGCGGCGGATCGGCCGCTCCTTCGAGGGGAGCAGCCCGGTCTTCAGCCCTGACGGCCGCCTCCTCGCCGTGGGCAATGCCGAGGAGGGCAGTCACGTCAGATTGTGGGACGTACACGACCCCGCGCACCCCCGGGACGTCGGGGGCGCCCTCGGGACCACCGCCGTGGCCGCGGCGTTCAGCCCTGACGGCCAGGTGCTGGCCACAGCTGCCGATGACGACACCTGGCGGCTGTGGGACCTCACCGGTCACCACCTCAGGCCCCTGACCGCCCCCCTGCGAGTCGCTACCACGGGCGTTCATACGCTGGCATTCAGTCCCGACGGCCACACCTTGGCCACCGGCGGTCAGAGCGCAACCCTCTTCTGGGAGACCGATGCCGAGCGAGCCATCCAGCGGATCTGCACCGCCGTCACGCCCCGTCTGACACGGAAGCAATGGCAGCAATACGTGGGCACGCTGCGCTATCTACCGCCATGCCCGTGACGACGCACTGTGGAATGCGGCTGATGGGGATCCACGAAAGAATTCCCATCATCAGGCTGACACCGCATCACTCAGCTACCTCGGCCCGGGCCTGGTCGATGTAGGCGACGAGAGCCGGGCCCGAGGCGCGCACTTGAGTGCGGTGGTACTCCGATGCCCGATCCGGCGCCGGTGCCATGACGGTCAGTGACCATTTGAGCCGACCCGGTCCAGGACGTGGACAGCGTGGGCTTCTGAGCCGCTTCCTGCCCGGCGACCCGACCGGTTCCGAGGAATTTTCATGCAGCTGCAACGATCGTCCCTCAACTTCCTGCTACACATACCGGGACGGCTCCTCGCTCCGCGCTGACCCTCCGTGCACTCACCGGCATCGCGGCGGTGGCGCTCACTCGAACGCCGCCGCCGCGTCACGCAGGGCCTCGGCCACGGCCGCCGGGGAGTCCGGTCCCGGGGCGCCCGGGCGGTAGGTGACCGAGCGGAGGTGCCGGTGTAGCGGAAGACGCCGTGCCGTTCGTACAGCGGCCAGGAGACCGGCGACTTGCGGGGCGGTCGCGCCCGACCCCGTGGGCGTGCCCTCTCGTTCGTTGCTGCCGGAAGGTGGCGTGAGCGTGTCCCGAAGAGGCTGAGACATTCTCCGAGTCCGCAATGCGAGACCTGCCCGGGAAGTTCTTGACCAGCCTGGTGGACGTCTGCTGGACTCCCGTCCCATGAACCCGCGCGTGGACCTGACCCGGCGGCGCCACATCGATCTGGCGCACGTCTCCAGCGCGTTTTGTTGTCGCTGACCCGGGAAGTGCTCCCCGGCGGCGGCCGGTGTGCGCCCATGGCGCGTGCCTGGCAGCGGCGGTGTAAAGCCGCCGACACTCCGATGCCTCCCCGCGGGATCGTCGTCGTCTCCACCTCCTGAGGGCTCCCCGTCTCCTCTCCTTCTCGTGTGAGCCGGGAGCCTGTGCGCGCACGCCGACGCGGTCGCTGAGAATGCGGCTGTAGCGGTCCTGTGGCCACGTGTTCTTCTCTCCGGTCCGCCCAGCCCAGCGTTGCGCGTGTGGTCGATCAGCCCTGCGCAGTACCAGCCCATTACCCAACGCCCGATCTCCAGCACCCCTTGGCGTGCCCCAGCTGTCCGGGAGGGACTGCCTCATGCCTCCGTCCATCCGCAAACTCACTGGCCGCATCGGCGCGGTCGTCGAGGGCGTCGACCTCTCTGCGCCGCCCGACCCCTTGACGGTCACGGCGCTCCGTGACGCCCTCAACGAGCACAAGGCGATCGTGTTCGACGAGGTGAACCTCGACAATGCCGGTCAGGAGCGTGTGGCCGGGTGGTTCGGCGACCTCACCACCGCTCACCCCAACGTGCCGGCCACCGACGGCACGACGAACGTGCTCGCCGTCGACAGCGAGACGTCCAAGGCCAACGAATGGCACACGGACGTCACCTTCGTGATCAATCCGCCGCAGCTCACCACACTCCGGTCGATCGTGACCACGCCGTACGGCGGCGAGACGCTCATCGCCAACGCCGCCGCGGCGTACCGCGATCTGCCCGCACCGCTGCGGGCCCTCGCGGACACGCTGCGCGTCGTGCACACCAACCAGTACGACTACGCCCGCCCCGCGGCCACGACCGGACAACGGCAGGAGTACGACCGAGTCTTCGTGTCGACGCCGTACGAGGCGGAGCACCCGGTCGTGCGGGTGCATCCGCTGACGGGCGAACGCGGGCTGTTCATCGGGGGGTTCGCCAAGCGGATCGTCGGTCTGTCGAGCGGCGACTCGGCGGATCTGCTGCGCATCCTGCAGTCTTATGTGACCCGTCCGGAGAACATCGTGCGCTGGACCTGGTCCCCGAACCAGCTGCTGATCTTCGACAACCGGATCACCCAGCACTACGGGGTGGACAACTACGACGGCCACCCGCGCCGCCTCAACCGGGTGACGGTCGCCGGAGAGGTGCCGGTCGGTGTCGACGGCCGCCGCAGCGAGCAGCTCGTGGGCGATGCCTCGCACTACAGCAGCCTGCCGGCGGTGGCGGCATGACCGAGCTCAGCCTCAAAGCCCCTGCCATCACCGAGGGCCCGGACGCCGAGACGACGAGCGCGCGCGAGCGTGAGGTGTTCCTGCCGCGTGACGCCCGCCGCAGTTCGCGGCTCAGCACACTCCGCGAGCGCCTGCGCTGGCCGGTGGGCATCTATACGACTCCGGTCGTGATACTGGTCGCCTGGGAGGTACTCGCCCGGGCCGGAGTGGTGTCGAAGACCTACGCTCCGGCGCCGACCTCGATCATGAAGTCCACCGCCGACCTGTGGCAACAGGGCGTCCTGGGGCCGGACCTGGCCATCTCACTGCAACGGGCCGGCATCGGTCTCGCGATCGGTCTGACGGTGGGCATCGTCACCGGAGTGCTCGGCGGGCTGCTGCGCAGCGGTGAGTACCTGTTCAACGGCGTCGTGCAGGTGCTCAACACGATCCCCCTCCTCGCGGTGCTGCCGCTGATGATCGTGTGGTTCGGCATCGACGAGCTGACGAAGGTGCTGCTGATCTCCTTCGGCGCCGGCGTGCCGATGTATCTCAATTTGTTCGCCGCGATCCGGGGCGTCGACCAGCGGCTGATCGAGATGGCGCGCACGACGGGCGCGGGCACCTGGCGCCTGGTGACGCGGGTGCTGGTGCCCGGAGCCCTGCCGGGGTTCCTCGTCGGCCTCCGGTTCTCCCTGGCGTACAGCGTCCTGGGCCTGGTCGCCGCCGAAACGGTCAACGCCGACAAGGGACTTGGCTTCCTCATCACTCAGGGGCAGACCTATCTGCAGACCAACCAGGTCTTCGTGGGGCTGGTGATCTACTCGCTCCTCGGTCTGCTCGCCGACCAGTTCGTCCGGGTTCTCGAGCGGGTGCTGCTGCGGTGGCGACCCAGTTATGAGGCGTCATGAGCAACGCAGTAGCCACGGAGCCCCGTCGGCAGACCGGGGTCGCCGTCGAGCAGGTGCTCCGTCGGTTCGGTGACCGGGTGGTGCTCGACCACCTCGACCTCACCATCGCCGACGAGGAGTTGGTGATCCTGCTCGGCCCCTCCGGCTGCGGCAAGAGCACCCTGCTGCGTCTGCTCGCCGGACTCGACCGGCCCGACGCAGGGCGCGTGGAGGTCCCGGCACGGCGTGCGATCGTCTTCCAGGCCGACCGGCTGCTGCCGTGGCAGCGGGTCCTGCCCAACATCACGCTCGGCCTGCACGGACCCGACGCGGAACAGCGGGCCCTCGATGTGCTCGCCGAGGTCGGACTCCCGGGCCGTGAGAAAGCGTGGCCCAAGGAACTCTCCGGCGGCGAGGCCCAGCGGGTGTCGCTCGCGCGGGCACTGGTGTCGGAGCCCGAACTGGTCCTGCTCGACGAGCCGTTCGCGGCCCTCGACGCCATCACACGGCTGCGCATGCACGACCTCGTACGCGCGCTGCGCAGCAAGCACCACGCCGCGATGCTGCTCGTCACGCACGACGTCGACGAGGCGATCGCCCTGGCGGACCGCATCGTCGTCATGAGCAGCGGCCGCATCGGCACCTCGCACGAGGTGCACCTCTGCGCCGCGGACCGCGAAGCGAGCGTCGCACGCGAGGAACTCCGCGCCCGGCTCCTGGAAGACCTCGGCGTCGCCGGCCGGCACTGACCTGCCCGAATACCCTCACCCAGCACAGAAAGCACGACAACCCATGCGAAAGAGAACCACCAGACTCATCGGCGCCGTCGGCTCGCTCGCCCTCGCGGGCACCCTCGTCGCCTGCGGATCGGACTCGGACACCGCCGCGCCCCTGAGCAACGCCGCCGACGCGAGCGACGCCAAGCACCCCGAGTGGAGCAAGTACACCTTCACCATCGGCGACAACGGCGGTGACGGCAGCCAGGAGCTGGCGAAGATCACCGGCGTGTTCGACAACGCGCCCTACAAGGTGAAGTTCGCCCGGTTCACCTTCGGCCCCCCGCTCGTGCAGGCCGCGGCCTCGGGCGACATCGACCTCGGCAGCGTCGGCGACGTGCCGCCGATCACCGGTGCCGCGAAGGAGTACGGCTTCAAGGTCGTCGCCGTCAACCGCTCGCTCACACCCGACCAGGCGGTGGAGAACATCATCGTGCCGAAGGGCTCGAAGCTGAAGACGGCCGCCGACCTCAAGGGCAAGAGGATCGCTGTGCCGCAGGGCAGTTCGGCCCACGGCCTGGCCCTGAACGCGCTGAAAAGCGTCGGCCTCACCCCCAAGGACGTGAAGCTGGTCTTCCTCGACCCGGCGGCAGGCGCGACGGCGTTCAACACCGGTAAGGTGGACGCCTGGTCGATCTGGAACCCGCAGTCCGCGATCGCGGTCAAGAACGGCGCGCGGATCCTGGTGAAGGGTCTGCCGCCGATCGACCAGACGAGCAGCTACTACGTCGCCAGTGACACGTCGCTGAAGGACGAGACCAAGCGTGCGGCTCTCACGGACGTCCTGAAGAGGCTGTCACGGGAGTTCGCCTGGGCCGTCAAGAACCCCGACAAGTACGCGCAGGCGCTCTCCAAGGAGCAGGGCATCCCGCTGGCCGACGCCAAGGCGTCCCTGGCCGCCTACTCGAACCGGGTGACCCCGGTGGAGCAGTCGGACATCGAGCTGGAGCAGAAGCTCGCCGACGCCTTCCTGGATGCGGGCCAGATCACCAAGAAGGTCGACGCCAAGTCGATCACCGACAACCTCCTCCCGGCCGGCTACGACAGCTCCAAGCTGAAGGTCACCTCATGAGCGAGAGACGGCGGCTCCACCTCAACGCCTTCCTCATGGAAGCGGGCCACCACGAGGCTGCGTGGCGGCTCCCGCACAGCAACCCCCGGGCGGACTTCGACCTGCGGCACTGGATCGAGCTGGCGCAGCTTGCCGAGAGCGCCAAGTTCGACTCGCTGTTCCTCGCGGACGGACCGGCCCTCATCGGCACCGGCGAGTTCCGGCCGCCGGGCCAGCTCGAACCCTTGACCCTGCTGACCGCGCTGTCCCAGGCGACCAGCAGGATCGGCCTCATCGCGACCGTGTCGTCGACGTACAACGAGCCGTACAACCTCGCCCGCCGGCTCGCGTCCGTCGACCACGTCAGCGGCGGCCGCGCCGGCTGGAACATCGTCACCTCGGCAGGGGCCGACGAGGCGGCCAACTTCGGCCTCGACGACCGCCCCGGCCACGCCGAACGCTACGCCCGCGCCGACGAGTTCCTGAAGGTCGCCAAGGCACTGTGGGACAGCTGGGAGTCCAAGGCCGTCGTAGCGGACAGGGCCACCGGACGCTACGCCGACCCCGAGCGGCTGCACCGGCTCGGCCACCAGGGCAGGTACTTCAAGGTGGCCGGCCCGCTCAACGTCGAGCGTCCGCCGCAGGGCTACCCGCTGCTCGTCCAGGCCGGCTCCTCGGAGGACGGCAAGGACTTCGCGGCCAGCCACGCCGAGGCCATCTTCACCGCGCACACGACGTACGAGCGGGCGGCCGCCTTCTACGCCGACATCAAGGCCCGCACCAGGGCCGCGGGCCGCGACCCGAACGGAGTGATCGTCCTGCCGGGCATCGTCCCGTACATCGGGTCGACCGAGGACGAGGCCCGTGCGCTCGCGCGGCAGTTCGACGAGCTGCGCGTCCCGGAGTACGGGCTGCGCCAGCTGGCCGCCGTGTTCGAGACCGAGCCGTCCGTCTTCCACCTCGACGCGCCCCTGCCGGACTTCATCCTCGCCAGGCCGAAGCTGGAAGGCTCGCAGAGCCGTTCCGACCTGATCATCGAACTCGCGGTGCGTGAGCAGCTGACGGTCCGGCAGATCATCTCCCGGCTCGGCGGCGGACGCGGCCACTTCGAGTTCGTCGGCACGCCCGAGCAGATCGCGGACACGATCATCGCCTGGTTCGAGGGAGGTGCGGCGGACGGGTTCAACATCATGGCCCCCGCCCTGCCGTCCGGCCTCGCGGCCTTCGCCGAGCACGTGCTGCCGATCCTGCGCGGCAAGGGCCTGTTCCGCGAGGAGTACGAGGGTACGACCCTGCGTGAGCACTACGGCCTCCCGGTCCCGGCGAACCAGTTCCATGGCTGAACCGCTTCCCGTGGGCGGTCCGCTCGCGACTCCCGCCGCTTCCACTTCCCGGAGCGGCGGGAGCCCGCCCGCACTGCGGGTAGAGGGCCTTCGCAAGACCTACGACGACGGCTTCACGGCGGTGGCCGGGCTCGACCTGGAGATACCGGACGGCGCCTTCTTCGGGCTGCTCGGCCCGAACGGCGCCGGGAAGACCACACTGATCGGCTCGATGTGCAACATCGTCCGACCCACCGCAGGCACTCTGTCCGTCTTCGGCCACGACCATCGCAGCCGTCAGGCCCGCAGGCTGCTGGGTCTGGCCGCGCAGGAGATCAACGTCGACCGGTTCCTGTCCATCCGGCAGATCCTGATCCACCACGCCGGATACCACGGCATCGGCCGGAAGGCGGCCGCCCGGCGCGCCGACGAACTGCTCGCCCTGTTCCGCCTTGACGACAAGGCCGACGTACGCGCCTACGAACTGTCCGGGGCATGCAACGGCGCCTCGTCCTCGCGCGGGCCCTCATGCATCGTCCCCGCCTGCTCATCCTCGACGAGCCGACGGCGGGCGTCGACGTGGAGCTCCGCTCGGAGATCTGGCGGCACGTCAAGGGCCTCAACGCGGCTGGCACGACCGTCCTGCTGACGACGCACAACCTGGAGGAGGCGGAGACCTTGTGCGACGAGATCGCGCTGCTGCGCGCGGGCCGGATCGTCGACCGCGGCTCCGCCACCTCCCTGCGGAAACGGTACGCGGCCCGGGACATCTCGGAGGTCTACAACCGGGTGATCACGGCGGAGGAGGTCGCCTCGTGAGCGGCACCGAGACCCCGGCCCTCCCGGCGTACGACGAACCGTTCCGGGCGGAGCGGTCGCCGTTCCTCTGGCTCCTGGAGCGCGAGGTCCTGCGCTTCCTCACGATCTGGCGCTACAGCGTCGTCGGCCCGGTGCTTTCGACCGTGCTCTTCGTCGTCGTCTTCGGGTCGGCCCTCGGCCGGCACGTCGACACGATCGACGGCATCGGCTACGGCAGCTTCATCGTGCCCGGCCTCTTCACCCAGGCGATCGTCAATGTCGGCTTCTTCAACGGGACGACCAGCCTGTTCGAGGCCCGCCGCGACCAGTACATCAACGACGTGTACGCGAGCCCACTCAGGTGGTGGGAGATCAACGCGGCACTGGTGGGCGGCGGCATCGCCCGAGGCGTCGTCGTGGGCACGGGCCTCCTCGCGGTGGCGCTCCCGCTCACCCACGGCGGCGCCCCGGCCCGCCCTCTCGTCCTGCTGCTCGGCACGCTGGGGGTGCTTCTGGTCGCCGCACAGGTCGGCGTGATCGCGCATGGACGAACTCGCTCGCGTCCAGCGCTACCCGTTCCCCGTCGACGCCCACGGCCGTCAGCTGCGCGGCGACCTCCAGGGACCCGAGTACATGCGCCGGCAGCGGACCCGGGTACAGCGGCTCGGCGTCCGCATCCTCGACCACACTCCGGCGCTGGAACTCCTGACCGACGCCGACGGCGTCGTCTCGGGGGCGCGGGCGCTCGACCGCACGACGGGTGAGACTGTCCGCATCGAGGCGGGGGCGGTCGTGCTCGCCGTCAGCCGTCAAGAATCGCCGTACGCCTGGGCGTTGCGCACGAAGAGCTCGTGCAGGTCGCGGACCGCCCGCGGAACGGAGCCGGAATGGCGGCGCTGCAGTACCAGCAGTACGTCGGTCGCATCCCCCGCGAGCGGCCGCACAGTGATCGCGCCCCGTCGCTCCAGAGGGTCGCCGACGACGCTGAAGTCGGGCAGCACCGTGGCCCCCAGCCCCTCGGCCACCATCAGTTTGCCCATCTCCGCGCCGTCGGTGGAGTACGAGAAGGACGGAGTCCGGCCGCGGAGCAGCCGGTGCAGGAAACGGTGCATCACATAGCCGGCCCGCATCACGACCAGTGGCTCGGCCAGGAGACTGTCCGCGTCCACCGCATCCATGGCCGCCAGCGGACTGTCCGGACGCACGCACACCACCGGCCGGCCGCAGAGCAACTCCGTCGTCTCGAAGCCGGGCGGCATGTCGTCGCCCCGCAGGTAGTTAACCAGTCCCAGGTCGAAGGCGCCCTCCAACAGCCCACGGTGGATGTCGGCCTGCTGCGCGCCGACCAACTCCACCTGGGTGACCGGATGTGAGGCCCGGAACTCGCGCACGGTCGGGATGACCAGCGGCACGGTAGCCGTGTTCACCGTGCCGAGCCGGACCATGCGGCTGACGCGGTGCTGGTCGCCGGCCGCGCCGCGCAGCCGGTCCACAGCGTCCAGCACACTCATGATGTGCGGCAGCAGCTCCCGGCCCTCGTCACTGATCTTCGCCCCGGTCCGCTTGCGCTCCAGCAGGTCCACGCCGAGCTCGCGCTCGAGATTGCGTACGGTCTCGCTGAGCGCCGGCTGGGACAGATGAAGTTCCTCGGCCGCGCGTCGGAGCGAACCGAGCCGTGTGACGGCAGCGATGTATTCGAGCTGTTCGATACGCACGAACAGGAGACTGCGCCCTCCCGGGACCGGGTTCAAGGGAATCCCTGTCACAACCTCGTGAATACCGACTCTCACCATGTGGAATCACATCCGGGCATTCTTGACCGGCCGGAGTCCCTCCTGGTTCGATCGGTGGCATGAAGCGACAGGACCTCACGCGGCGACGCCACGTCGACCTTGCGCGTGTTTCCAGCGCCTTCTGTCGCTGTCGGGTCTGAGCGCACCCGAGGGAAACCCTCCCACCCGCTCCCTCTTCTTTTTTCCGTGAATTCCGGTTCCGGCTCATGTCCGTCATGACGACGGCTTTCCCGGAAACGCCGCTCCAGTGTGCCTGAATTCCGCGGAGCTCATTCGTCCTGCCCGCGAAGCATTCTCCTGCCAGGAGTTCCCATGCCCGCATCCTCCGCATACCCCGGATCCGATCCCGTCCGCTTCGCCTACTGGGTGCCGAACGTCAGTGGCGGTCTGGTCACCAGCACCGTCGAGCAGCGCACCGACTGGGGCTACGACTACAACCGCGAACTCGCCGTCCTCGCCGAGAACAACGGCTTCGACTACGCGCTCAGCCAGGTCCGCTACATGGCGAGCTACGGCGCCGAGTACCAGCACGAGTCGACCAGTTTCAGCCTCGCCCTGCTGCTCGCCACCCAGCGGCTGAAGGTCATCGCCGCCGTGCATCCCGGCCTGTGGCACCCGGGCGTCCTCGCCAAACTCGGCGCCACCGCCGACCACTTGTCGAACGGCCGCTTCGCCGTCAACGTCGTGAGCGGCTGGTTCAAGGGCGAGTTCACCGCGCTGGGCGAGCCCTGGCTGGAGCACGACGAGCGTTACCGGCGCTCGGAGGAGTTCATCCGCGCCCTGCGGAAGATCTGGACCGAGGACCACGCCGAGCTCGCCGGTGACTTCTACCGGTTGCGTGACTTCTCCCTCAAGCCCAAGCCGCTGAACAGTCCCGAGCGTCCGCACCCGGAGATCTTCCAGGGCGGTAACTCCACCGCCGCCCGGGCCATGGCCGGCCGCGTCTCCGACTGGTACTTCTCCAACGGCAAGGACTTCGACGGCGTCACCGAGCAGATCGACGACGTCCGTGCCTCCGCCGCCCAAGCGGGCCGCAGCGCACCGAAGTTCGGTCTCAACGGCTTCCTCATCGCCCGCGACACCGAGGCCGAGGCCCGCGAGACGCTCCGCGAGATCGTCGCCAAGGCCGACACACAGGCCGTGCACGGCTTCCGTGACGCCGTCCAGCAGGCCGGTCCGTCCACCGGCGACGGCAAGGGCATGTGGCAGGACTCCACGTTCGAGGACCTCGTCCAGTACAACGACGGCTTCCGCACGGGTCTGATCGGCACCCCTGAACAGATCGCCGAGCGGATCGTCGCCTACAAGCGGCTCGGCGTCGACCTCTTCCTCCTCGGCTTCCTGCACTACCTGGAGGAGGTCGAGTACTTCGGCAAGCGGGTGCTGCCCCTCGTGCGCGAACTGGAGGCACAGGAAGCCGCGTCCGAGCCCGCCGCCGCCCACGCCTGACCGCAGACCGTACACGAAACGACGAACCGAAAGGTCCTCCCATGGCCACTGTCCTGTCCGTCTCCGGAAGCCCCTCGGCCACCTCCCGCACCGCTCGGCTGCTGCGCCATCTGGACGAGCGGCTCCTCGCGCAGGGGCACGAGGTGATTGCGCTGGACGTTCGTACCCTGCCTGCCGAGGCGCTGCTCGGGGCCGACTTCGGTCACCCGGCGATCGTCCGGGCCACCGCCCTGTTCGAGCAGGCGGACGGGGTGGTGATCGGTACCCCCGTCTACAAGGCCGCCTACTCCGGACTGCTGAAGTCCCTGCTCGACCTGCTCCCGCAGTACGCCCTGGCGGGCAAGACGGTCCTCCCGCTGGCCACCGGCGGCACCACCGCCCACGTCCTGGCCATCGACTACGCCCTGCGCCCGGTGCTGGCCTCCATGGGCCCTGCGCACATCACGCCGGGCTGGTTCACGCTCGACAAGGACATCACGGTGGGCGAGGACGGCACGCTGACCGTCGCGCCCGGATCGGCCGAGGCTCTGGCGCAGGTCACGGACCAGTTCTCGGCCGCGCTGGGCGGGCGGACGGCGCTGCTGGCGGCCGCCGGATGAGCGTCGTGCACGTCATCGCGGACGACGCGGAGGCCCTTGCCGTGGCCGCGGAGCTGGCCGCGGACTTCCGCAAGGGCGCCGCCGAGCGGGACGCGCGGCGCAGGCTCCCCCACGCGGAGCTGGAGCGGCTGTCCGCCTCCGGGCTGCTCGCCGTGACCGTGCCCGCCCGGTTCGGCGGCGCGGACGTCCACGCGGACACGCTCGCCGAGATCTTCCGGCTGCTGGCCGCCGCCGATGCCAGCCTGGCCCAGATACCGCAGAGCCACTTCGTGTACGTCAACGTGCTGCGTCAGCAGGGAACCGACGCGCAGCAGGAGTTCTTCTTCGGCGAGGTACTGGCCGGCAAGCGGTTCGGCAACGCCCAGTCCGAGGCGGGCACCCAGCATGTCCAGGACATCCGAACCCGCCTCGCCCGGCTCCCGGACGGGTCGTACGTCCTCGACGGCGTCAAGCACTACTCCACCGGCGCGCTGTTCGCCCACTGGATCCCCGTTCTCGCCCGCACCGAGGACGACACCTTGCACGTGGCGTACGTCCCGCGCGACGCGCCCGGCCTCACGGTCGTGGACGACTGGGACGGCATGGGACAGCGCACCACCGCCAGCGGAACCGTCCGCCTGGAGTCGGTGCCCGTGCCCGCCGACCGCGTCGTGCCGCACCACCTCACCTTCCAAGGCCCCCAACTCCACGGCGCGGTAGCTCAGTTGCTGCACGCGGCCATCGATGCCGGGATCGCCTCCGGGGCGCTGGCCGAGGCGGTGGACTTCGTCCGTACGAAGAGCCGCCCCTGGTTCGAGAGCGCCATCGAGGGGCACGCGACCGCCGCGGAGGATCCGCTGCTGATCCAGCGGTTCGGCGAACTGGCGATCAGAGAACGGGCTGCCGAAGCGTTGCTTCGCGCGGCCGCCCGTGCGGTCGACGACGCCCGCGCCGACCTGACCGACGACTCGGCCGCCGAGGCCTCGATCGCGGTGGCCGCCGCGAAAGTGACGGCGGCCGAGGCCGCCGTGGAAGTGGCCAGCGCCCTCTTCGAGGTCTCCGGCACCCGCTCGGCGCTCGACTCCCTGGGCCTGCATCGCCACTGGCGCGACGCGCGCACCCACACCCTGCACGACCCGGCCCGCTGGAAGGTCCAGCACATCGGCCGTTACGTGCTGGGCGGCACCAAGCCGCCCCGGCACGGCCTCCTTTGACTCACGCTGACGAACACTGATCGGAGCCCCCGCGTGTCCCTCACTTTCCACTGGTTCCTGCCCACCAACGGCGACAGCCGTCACGTCGTCGGCGGCGGCCACGGCACCCCCGCCACGGAGTCCGGGCGCGACCGGCCGCCGACGGTCGCCTACCTGAGCCAGATCGCGCGCGCCGCCGAGGACCTCGGCTTCGTCGGCGCGCTCACGCCGACGGGCGCGTGGTGCGAGGACGCGTGGCTGACCACCGCCATGGTCAGCCAGAACACCGAGCGGCTGAAGTTCCTCGTCGCCTTCCGCCCCGGCTTCGTCTCGCCGACGCTCGCGGCGCAGATGGCCTCCACCTTCCAGCGGCAGACCGGCGGACGGCTCCTGCTCAACGTCGTCACCGGGGGCGAGAGCCACGAGCAGCGGGCCTATGGTGACTTCCTGGACAAGGACGAGCGGTATCGCCGTACCGGCGAATTCCTGGAAATCGTCCGGGGGTTGTGGGAGGGCAAGACCGTCGACCTGTCCGGTGAGCACCTCCGGGTCGAGGACGCCAGGCTCGCCCGGGTGCCCGACCCGGTGCCCGAGGTGTACTTCGGGGGCTCCTCACCGATCGCCGGAGAGATTGCCGCCAGGCATGTCGACGTCTACCTCACCTGGGGCGAGCCGCCCACCGCCGTCGCCGGGAAGATCGCCTGGATCAGGAAGCTGGCCGCGCAGGAGGGCCGCAGCGTCCGCTTCGGAATCCGGTTGCACATCATCACCCGCGACACCTCCGAGCAGGCCTGGGCCGAGGCCGAGCGGCTGCTGGCGGGCTTCGACGCGGAGACCGTGCGGCAGGTTCAGGCCGGGCTTGCCCGCAGTGAGTCGCAGGGTCAGCAGCGGATGCTGGCCCTGCACGGGGGTGGGAGCCGGGACGGGCTGGAGATCCATCCCAACCTGTGGGCGGGCATCGGGCTGGTGCGGGGTGGGGCGGGGACCGCCCTGGTCGGCAGTCACACCGAGGTTGCCGAGCGGATCAAGGAGTACGCCGCGTTGGGGATCGAGGAGTTCATCTTCTCCGGGTATCCGCATCTGGAGGAGGCGTACTGGTTCGGCGAGGGCGTGCTGCCGAAGCTTCAGGCGCAGGGGCTGTGGCGGCACCCGTACGGGCAGCAGGTGGCCCCCGCCGCCCAGGTCCCCTTCGCCGGTTCCGGGAGCGCGCGATGACCCAGGTGATCGCCGACGACGCCGAGGCGGTCGCCAAGCGCCCGCGAGGCCGCCCTGCGCGACGCTGACGGTGTTCTGCCGCGCACAGAACTCGGCGAACGGTCGGACTCCGGGCTGCCGGGCATCACCGTGCCCCGCTCCCACGGAGATGCCGAGATGAGTGCCCGCACCCTCGGCGAGGTCGTCCGATGCTGTCGGCGATCGACTCACAATCGGCCGGACCCCGCAGAACCACTGCTCGTTCGCCACGCTGGTGACCCCGGCTCCAGCTGGTCTTCGTCTACTTCTGGCTGGGCATCGCCGAGAGTGCGCTCGCCGCCGCGGCCGACCAGACCCGCAGCACCACCCGTCCCTGGCTGCTGTCGGGCGTCGACTCCACCACCCAGGACCCCTACACACTGGCCACCTACGGCGAACTCGCCGTCCGGCACGCTCGGCGCGCCTCCTCGTCGACCACGCGTCCGAAGCGGTCCAGCGAGGCCTCGACCACGCCCGGACCTCACCGACGACGAGCGTGGCGAGATCGCCGTCACCGCCGCCACCGTCGAGGTCGCCGCGACCCGTGCCCCCCTCGACATCACTGACCGGATCCTCGAAGTCACCGGCGTCCGCGGGCCGCCGCCGAGGGCCGCGACCCGTACAGCAGCAAGATCTTCCTCCTGTTCAGGCCATCCCCCCCACTGGCGAGGAGGCCCGCGCCGAGTACGACGACCTCATCTCCTGCGCCTCCTACGAGGGCGCCCTCGCCTTCTACGGCGGCCGAAGCGGCCTCGACCTGTCCGAACTTGCGCCGGACCAACCTCTCGAGTACGTCGACACCGACACGGTCCGCTCGGCGCTCGCCATCTTCTCCACCGCCGATCCGACCCGCCGCTGGATCCCCGACCAGGTCGCCCCGCTACCTGGGCATCGGCGGCATCGGCCCCATGGTGGTGGGCCCGGCGACGGTCGCCGACGAACTGGAGCACTGGGTCGAGGAGGCCGACGTCAACGGTTTCAACCTCGCCTACGCCACCACCCCCGGCACCTTCGCCGACTTCGTCGACCTCGACCCGAAACTGCGCAACCGCGGCAGGATCCCGGCCCCGTCCGGCGGCGCCACGCTCCGCGAACGCCTCCACGGCGCGGTCGGCAGCCCCCGGGTCAGGGACGACCACCCGGCCGCCCGCCATCGTGAACGCGCCATCCGAGAGCGTGAAGCAGCCGGAACCACGCCAGCTTTCCTAGTTTTCCTATCGAATTACTAGGAAAGCGTTGACGGTGGTCGAACAGGAGAGTGAGGATGATGAAGCCGACGCGTCACTGCGCACCCCTGCACTCCCACGCCGCCTCGCCGGGCACCGCGTCGTACTCGGTCCCCTGAAGGAAGACGCCATGACCACAGCACTGAGCTGTAGCGACAGCCGCAGTCGCATGAAGCGGGTGAGGATATGACGGTGACGGCGGACGAGGTGACCGACGCGGGAGCCCGGCAGGTCGACTGGCTGCACATAGCCCGGGAGACGGCGGACGACCTGGCCACGGACGCGGTCGAGCGTGAACAGGCCGGCAAGGCACCGCTCGACGAGGTGGCGCGGTTGCGCGAGTCGGGACTGCTGACACTGCCGGCACCGGCCGAACTCGGGGGAGGCGGTGGGGACTGGCGCACGGCTTACGCGGTCATCCGGACCGTCGCCGCGGCCGACGGTGCCATCGGTCACCTGCTGGGCAACCACTACTTCCTGTCCTGCAGCGCCCGGTTCTTCGCCGACCGCACCCTTGCTGCCCGTATCGAGCGGGAGTCGACGGCGGGGCAGTGGTGCTGGGGAGGCGGTATCGCCTCACATGAACCACCACTCGTCCTGACCCCCACGTCGGGCGGCTATCTGCTCAACGGCTATCAGAGGTATGCCACCGGAGTCGGGATCGCCGACAGGCTGGTGGTTCGAGCCGCCAAGTACGGCACCGGTGAGCCGCTGGCCGTCCTGGTCGACCCCGCCCGCTCGGGCGTCGTGAGCGGCAGCAGCGAGGACGCCTTCGGCCAGCGGCTGGCGGCCGGTGGGGGCGTTGAGTTCGATTCCGTGCCGGTGGCGGCCGACGACGTGCTCGGCTCCCTCTCGCCGGACGAGGGCGTCCTGTCACCCTTCGCCTCTCTGGCCGCGCCGACCGCGCGTCTGGTCTCCGTCCAGTTCTGTCTTGGCGTGGCAGAGGGCCTGCTGGCCGAGATTCGCGAGTACGGAAGGGTCATGAGGCCCCCCTGGCAGCCCTTCTCGCCTCAGCCCTGGCCGGACAACCCGCCGCAAGATCCGTACGCGCTGACCGTGTACGGCGAGCTCACCGTCGTCGCACGTGCCGCGTCCGCCCTCGCCGAGCAGGCGGTGGATGCCGTGGTGCGCGGCCTCGTACAGGGCGAGGAACTCGACGACGAGGAGTGCGCGGAGATCTCCGTCCTGGCGAGCGTGGCCGATTCTGCCGCCTCCCGGGCCGCGCAGGAGATCACCACCCGTGCCCTGGACGTCATCGGCGCCGAGGCCGCCTCCGCGCGGCACGGCTTCGACCGCTTCTGGCGTAACGCCCGGACACACACCCTGCGCGAGCCGGTCGCCCACACACTGCGCGAGGTGGGCGACTACTTCCTCAACGGCGCGCACCCACCCTTCGCCCTTCCAGCCTGACCGGGAGGGCGACCGGCGCGCGGGCGGACACGACAGTGATGGATAATCGCGGCATGCGGATCTCGGCGCGGGCGGACTATGCGGTGCGGGCGGCACTGGAGCTGGCCGCAGCAGGGGGCGAGGCCTCGCTCAAGGCCGAGGCGATCGCCGCGGCGCAGGGCATCCCGCACAAATTCCTGGAGGGCATCCTCGGCGACCTGCGCCGGGGCGGTCTTGTGGTCAGCCAGCGGGGCGGCAAGGGCGGCTACCGGCTCGCCCGCCCGGCGGAGACGATCGCCATCGCCGACGTCATCCGCGTCGCGGACGGCCCCCTGGTCTCGGTGCGGGGAGTGCGCCCACCCGAGCTCTCCTACTGCGGTCCCGCGGAGTCGCTGCTGCCGCTGTGGATCGCCGTACGCGCCAACGTCCGCAAGATCCTCGGCGAGGTCACCCTGGCCCACGTCGCCGCGGCCAAGCTGCCCGACGAGGTCCTGAGCCTCGCGGAGGACCCCGAGGCCTGGACGAATCCCTGACCGCCGTCCGGTGAACGAAACGAGCAGAACTCCGCGACGGACAAGCTCCTCGAGACCCGGTTTCTCGCGAGCTCGGGCTCGCCGGCATCGTCCTGCGCATCCCGGGCATCGGTATCTTGCCCGGTGCGGAGGTCCTCGCCGCCGTCGGCGGCAGCCTGGACGAGCACCGGCCGAGTAGCCACCACCGGACACTCCAGCGCTGCTTTCGACGCCCGGGTCTTCGCCGGTATCCACACGAGGCCGGCCGACGAGGCGGGGATCACGCCCGGCACGAACGTGGCACGGTACGTCCCGCAGAACACGGGACGCCTCTTGGCCGCACGGCACGTCGCGGTCGCAGCGCCCGCGCCGCATAGGCCCTGACGTCCGCGTCCGAGTCCGTCGTCGCGGTGGGACGTTCCAGCATCATGACGGCCGCGCCGCGCGGTGCCTGCAGTACGGCGGGGGAGTGGGCGTCGGCGTTCACCGCCTCGAGGCTGATCTCGGCGTGACCGAGATGCCGCGGGTCGGGCGCACACTCCGTGTCGGTCGGGATCCGTTCGCTCAGCGGGTGACCAGCAGGCCGCGGCTGCGCAGCACCCACCGCTCCAGCGGGCTGAAGATCAGCAGGTCGATGGCGATGCCGACGAGCAGGATCAGGAAGATGGCCAGGAACACCTGCGACATGCTGGAGTTGTTGCGCCCGTTCTCCAGCAACTGGCCCAGGCCGACACCCAGATCGGGCGAGGAGGCGATGATCTCGGCGGCCATCAGAGACCGCCAGGAGAACGCCCAGCCCTGCTTGAGTCCCGCCAGATAGCCGGGAAGTGCCCCCGGCAGCACGATGTGCCGCGTGCCGCGCAGGCCGGTCGCGCCCATCGTCCGGCCGGCCCGTAGGAACAGCGGCGGGATCTGGTCGATGCCCGCGACGAGGCCGTTGGCGATGGACGGGACCGCGCCGAGCAGGATCACGGCGTACATCATCGAGTCGTTCAGGCCCAGCCAGATCACCGCAGGCGGCACCCAGGCCACCGACGGCAGCGACTGCAGGCCGGACAGGATGGGGCCGATGGCCGCCCGGACGAACGCCACCCGGGCGACCAGCAGGCCGAGCGGCGTACCGATGGCGAGCGCCAGCAGGAAGCCGAGCAGACCGCGCGAGACGCTGGTCCAGATGTAGCCGAGCAGAGTGCCCTGGACCCAGGCATCGCGCACCTCGCCCCACACGTCGGAGGGCGCGGGCAGCTTGTAGCCGGGGGCGACGTTCGCCCACACCAGCAGTTGCCAGACGACCAGCACCAGTGCCACGGCGATGACGGGGGGCAGGACCTTGCCTACCAGGGTCTCGCGCAGCGGCGCAGGACCGGCCTGCACGGAGTCCAGGGCGTCGAGCCCGGCCTCCACTCCCGCGAGATCACTCGGCGTCTGGGGGTCCTCGACTGCCGTGGAGCCGTCCTTCTCGGTGTCGGCGCCGGTGTCAGTGCTGGCCATGGCGGCGGATCTCCCCACGCAGTGCTTCGGTGATCTCGACAGACAGTTCGGCGACCGCGCTGTCCTCAATGCGGCGTGGCTGTGGAATGCCGACCGTCCACTCCCGGGCGATCCGCCCCGGGCGGGAGGAGAGCAGGATGACGCGCTGCGCCAGCTTCACCGCCTCGCGCACGTTGTGCGTCACGAACAGCACCGACAGTCCCGTCTCCTGCCAGATACGGGTCAGTTCCTCGTGCAGAACGTCCCGGGTGATCGCGTCCAGCGCGGCGAACGGCTCGTCCATCAGCAGCAGTCGGCTGTTCTGGGCCAGCGCCCGGGCCAGCGCGACGCGCTGCCGCATGCCGCCGGACAGTTCGTGCACCCGCTTGCGGTACGCGCCTTGCAGCCGTACGAGTTCCAGCAGCCGTTCCGCTTCCTGCCGGCGCTCCGGCTTGGCTATCCCCCGCAGCTTCAGGGCGAGTTCGATGTTCTTGCCCGCGGTCAGCCACGGGAACAGGGCGTGCTCCTGGAACATCAGGGCGGGCCGGCCGTCCGTGTCGATGGAGCCGGCAGACGGCAGGTCCAGTCCCGCGACCAGGTTGAGCAGGGTGGACTTGCCGCAGCCCGAGGCTCCCAGGAGGGTGACGAACTCGCCCGGTGCGACATCAAGCGTGATGTCGTCCAGCACGAGCTGCTGTCCGCCGGGCGTGCCCGGGGCGGGGAAGGACTTCGAGACGTGCTCGATACGGGCGGCGTGCGTCACCGCCGTGGCGTCCTCGGCATCCTTGGTGATCGTGGTGGCCATGGTCGTCACCTCCTGGGAACTCGTCAGGTCCGGTCGTCGTTACTCGGTGCCGAGTCCGGCGTCGTCGACCCCGTTCTTGCCCTCGGCCTTGAGGACCTTGTTGAGCGGTGCGAGGTCGTAGATGCCCTTCAGGGTGGGGTTCTCCAGCAGGCCGGCCTTCACCGCGTGCTCCGCCTCGGTGTTGAGGGTCGAGGCCAGCGGGTCGTCGAGGAAGGCGATCGACTTCCAGGCCGGGTCGATGACGTTGGCGGGCAACGCCTTGCCCGACAGCTTCTCCAGCGCCGTGTTGGCGGAGGCCTTCGCCTTCTCCGGGTTGGCGTTGATCCATTCGTTCGTCTTCACCGAGCCGCGCAGTACGGCCTCGACGACGTCGGGGTGCTCCTTGAGGAACTTCTGCGACACGATGATGTTCGTGATCACGAACTTCTTGTCGGGCCACAGTGTCGACTCGTCGAGCAGCACCTTGCCGCCCTCGGCGACCAGCTTCGACGCGGTCGGCTCCGGCACCCAGGCGCCGTCGACGGAGCCCGACTTGTAGGCGTCCGGGGTGATCTTGTTGTCGGTGCGGACGACGGAGACGTCGCCCTTGCCGCTCTGGGCGTCGACCTTCCAGCCCTGGTCCGCGATCCAGTTGAGGAACGCGACGTCCTGGGTGTTGCCGAGCTGAGGCGTGGCGATCTTCTTGCCCTGGACGTCCTTCAGGGACTTGATCTTCTTCGGGTTGACGACGAGCTTCACACCGCCGGAGGCGGAACCACCGATGATGCGCAGGTTCTTGCCGCCCGACTTGGTGTAGCCGTTGATGGCGGGGGAGGGGCCGATCCACCCGATGTCGATGGACCCGGCGTTCAGCGCCTCGATCTCGGAGGGGCCGGCGTTGAAGGTCGACGGCTTGATCGTGGTGCCGCCGAGTTCCTTCTGGAACAGGCCCTCCTGGACGCCGACCAGAGCGGTGGCGTGCGTGAGGTTGGGGAAGTAGCCGATCTTCACTTCGTCGGCGGAGAGCTTCTTGGCGCCTGCCGCGGGCGCGGTCTGCTTGTCGTCGTCGGTGGAGTTGGAGCCGTAGCCGCATGCGGTGAGCAGGAGTGGAAGCGTAGCTATGACGGCGAGGGTGCGCAGGGCGGTGAGCGGTCTTGCGGCAGACACGGAGGTGTCCTCTCAGGGAAGGAGGGGTGATCAAGGAGATGTGGAATGGCGTGCTGGGGTCTCATTCCGGCCGACAGATGGAACTGGACGTACGGCCGAAGTCGATGTGACGACGCGAGGTCAGCACGGGCAGCACCCGGTCTGCGCAGCTGAGCGCTCCCACCGCCACCCCCCTGATCCCTAGTTTTCCTACCTGGCTGCTAGGGATCGTGGCAGAAGGCGGCAACCATCCCAAGAGGGCATTCACATGATGGACGGGACTATCTCAATATTCGGGATCGAGGCCCATTGCCCCAGCGTGTTACGGGTTTTCCCGGACGCTCGGGATCGCTCAAGCCGCTGCCTCCAGCCCGACACGTCCGCCGAGCGCAGCGGAGAACTGATCGGCGACCCGCTCGATGTGCCAACCAGATCGTCCCGGTGCTCACCGAGGCCGTACAGGAAGGGCGTCCGGGAGCCGAGGTCCGGGTGCGGATCGACCGCTCGGCCCGGCTGTACGCCGCCCCGGCTGGAATCCGCCCGCCGCCCCCGCTCCGCTGCCCCTGGTCGCCATCAATGACCCCTGCGCCATCCGCCGCCGCACCCTCACCGCACTGGCCGCCGACCGCACCCCGGCCCCGTCGTCGAGGCGGCTGTCTCGCGGGTGTCCTCGACGCGGCCCGCGCCGGACTGGGCGCCGCGCTGCTCGCCGTATCCGGCGGCCAACACCCCGAAGGCTGACCCTGGTCGGCGGCCTGTCCGCGGTCGCTCCGGTACGGCTCAGCGCGAGCGCCCGGCGCGGCGCCGACCTCTTCCTCACCGGCGCCGTCGTCGAGGCGGTCCGGCGCTGCTCGCCGCGTGCGAGACCGGCCCCGGGTCCTGGTCGCGCGGGCGGGGTCGGCGGGCCTTCTCGTGTGGTGAGACGTTCTGGTGCGGGTGGAACGCGCCCACTTGATTCGACGCGCAGCGTCACCGCCGACGGCGAGGGCCGGAGGGCGAGCCCACGCGCCACCCCGCGCGGTCTAGCCGACGAGTTCGCGTACGAGTGCGGCGACTTGCTCCACTTCGATGAGGAAGCCGTCGTGACCGTATGGGGATTCGACCACCCGGACGTGATCCGCTGTGAGTATCCCGGCCGCCAACTCCGCTTGCTGGGACAGCGGATAGAGGCGGTCCGAGTCGACGCCTGCGACGAGGGTCCTGGCCGTCACACGGCTCAGGGCGGCGCGCGT
The DNA here is from genome assembly GCF_042959345.1 of Streptomyces sp. NPDC007905. Taxonomy (NCBI): domain Bacteria; kingdom Bacillati; phylum Actinomycetota; class Actinomycetes; order Kitasatosporales; family Streptomycetaceae; genus Streptomyces; species Streptomyces sp. NPDC007905. The sequence goes on from NZ_JBIBKS010000026.1 coordinate 39,155, forward strand.
ACCGCCTCGGCTGCGACCGATGTCGTGACTGTTCATGGCCTCTGCAAGCGCGACGTAGCTGCCCGCGTCGAAGCGGCGCACGAGCTTGGCGGCGTGGTGGTCGAGGTAGGACTCCACCTGGTACCGGCCGCCGTTCCAGGGATCCTCCGTGCCCTGCGGCGTGCGGCCGAAGCGGACCTGGAGCTCCCGTTCGCTGCGGTAGGTGACGTGGGCGAGGCGACGGGCCAGGCCGAGTCCCGCATGCGGGCCGAGTCCGGGGCCGGCGTCGTGGTAGTCGCCGCCGCGCCAGTGCGGGTCGCTGCGGATGGCATGGAGCTGGATGTTCGCCCAGGCGATCTGCTCCGCGCTCGCCGCGGCCGCCGTGGCGAGCAGCAGGAGCGCCCGCGTCCGTCCCGGATGCGACACGGCCCATTCCAGCGCCCGCATTCCGCCCATCGACCCGCCGACGACCAGTGCCCAGCGGTCGATGCCCAGTGCGTCGGCCAGGCCCGCCTCGGCGGCCACCTGGTCACGTTGCGTCAGGAAGGGGAAGCTACCACCCCAGTGGCGTCCATCCGGAGTGAAGGACGCCGGCCCGGTGCTGCCCTGGCAGCCGCCGAGCACGTTCGGAGCCACGACGAACCAGCGGCCCGTGTCGAGCGCGCGCCCGGGGCCGATGAGCCCGTCCCACCAGCCGGCGGTGGGGTGCCCGGGTTCGGCGGGGCCGACTACGTGGCTGTCGCCGGTCAGGGCGTGCAGGACCAGCACCGCGTTGGAACGGTCGGGAGCGAGCCGCCCCCATGTCTCGAACGCGAGCCTCACGCCCGGAAGTTCACCGCCGGCCTCCAGGGGAAGCGGTTTGTCACGCTCGTACCACTGGCGACGCCCGGGCGGGTCCCCCTCCCGCCAGGCCCCGGAGGCCGGCGGGAGGGGGACCTCGGACGGCGTCAGTACGGTGTTCAGGACGCGCCCTTCGCCGCGCGGAACCCTGCCTCCAGGTCGGCCTTCAGGTCGGCGAGGTTCTCGATGCCGACCGACAGGCGCACCAGGCCGGGGGAGGTGCCGGTGGCCGCCAACTGCTCCTCGTCGAGCTGGCTGTGGGTGGTGGACGCCGGGTGGATGATGAGGCTGCGCACATCACCGATGTTGGCGAGGTGACTGAAGAGCTCCACGGCGTCCACGAACCGTTTGCCCGCCTCGACACCGTCCCGCAGCTCGAAGGAGACCACGGCACCGGCACCGCTCGGCAGGTACTTCTGCCCCGCCTCGTACCACTTGCTGGACTCCAGCCCCGGATAGTGGACGGCGGCGACCTCGTCCCGCTGTTCCAGCCATTCGGCCAGGGCCTGGGCGTTGGCGGAATGCCGTTCGATGCGGAGGCTGAGTGTCTCAACGCCCTGCAGGAGCAGGAACGCGGAGTGCGGGGAGAGGGCCGGCCCGAGGTCGCGCAGCAGCTGCACCCGGAGCTTGACGGCGAAGGCACCCGGGCCGAGCGCCGGCCAGTACTGCAGCCCGTGGTAGCTGGGGTCGGGCTCCGTGAAGTCCGGGAACCGCTCGGCATGAGCCCCGAAGTCGAAGGTGCCGCCGTCGACGACCACACCCGCGATGGCCGTGCCGTGCCCGCCCAGGAACTTGGTCGCCGAGTGGACGACGATGTCCGCGCCGTGCTCGATGGGCCGCAGGAGATAGGGCGTCGGGACCGTGTTGTCCACGATCAGCGGCAGCCCGGCCGCGTGCGCCACGTCCGCGACCGCCCGTACGTCGAGCACGTTGCCGCGCGGATTGCCCAGCGTCTCCGCGAACAGCGCCTTGGTGTTCGGCCCGATCGCCGCCCGCCAGGCCTCGAGGTCGTCCGGGTTGTCGACGAAGGACACCTCGATGCCCAGTTTCGGCAGCGTGTGCCGGAACAGGTTGTACGTGCCGCCGTACAGCGACGTACTGGAGACGATGTGGTCGCCGGAGCTGGCGAGCGTCAGGATCGCCAGGGTCTGCGCCGCCTGCCCGGAGGAGAGCGCCACGGCTGCGACCCCGCCTTCCAGGGCGGCGATACGCTGCTCGAAGACGTCCTGGGTCGGATTGTGGATGCGGGTGTAGATGTTGCCCGGTTCGGCCAGCGAGAACAGATCGGCGGCGTGCTGCGTGTCCCGGAACACGAACGACGTCGTCTGGTAGATCGGCGTCGCCCGGGCTCCGGTCGTCGGGTCGGCCGCCGCCCCGGCATGGATCTGCTTGGTCTCGAACGACCAGGCCGAGGTGTCGGGCCCGGCGGACGGTTCCTCAGAAATGTGGCCGGCGGTGACAGAGTCGATGGGCTGGCTCATGGTGGTGCTCCCTTGTGCGGAAGGCGGAGATGCCCGTGGTGCGGGAAACGGAAAGGCGCGAAAGAACCACAGGGCTGTCAGTTGTGCCCGAATGCGGGCGGCGGCAGCCCTGTGCGGTGGGAAAAGACTGGTCGGAGGCCGGAGCGCGGACTCAGCTCACGGCAGAACAACACGTGGTGGTGACACGCCCGTAGTCAACGTGGCGGCGGGTCACGAGCACGGTCATGAAGCCAGATAACCACATGGGGGTAGTCGCGCACCAGCGCAACGCAGTCGTCTCACCGGCAGGAACGCATGATGGACGCACCCTCCTGGGTGCGCTTTTGATTCGGCCATGGAGACCACTGGCCCGGCACACACGCTGCTGCCTGACCCGTCCTGGGCGAGCCGCCGCGCCGACCAGTTCGACCAGGTCTGTTGCTGATCGCCGTCCGACGGCCCGCGACCTCCCCTCCTCCTCCGACTTGCTTCCGGCGCGCGCCCGTCTGCCACCAACTAATAGTCGGTGCGAGCCGGGTGCCCATGCTGCTGACGGTGGCCCCGCCCGCGTCCGGCCGGTTGCCGCAGTCACGGTCGCTTCAGTCGCTTGCGCCCTCGGACGTCCGAGGGACGGCCCGTCGTCGGCCTCTCCGTACTGCGGTTACAGGCTGATCGCGCCGAGGAATTGAGGGCCGTTGTTGCGGACGTTGTTGACGGCCGTGGAGACCGGGCGCGCATCGAGGTGCCCGCCGGCGGGCTGGTCGAGGAGCGCGCGCAGTTCGTCGGGGTCTTGGGGCGTGGGGTCGAGCCAGGCCTCGTAGTGGTCCTCGGTGAGCGCCAGCGGCATGCGCGGATGCACGTGGCCGGCCGCGTCGGTGGCCTCGGTGGTGATGATGGTGCAGGTCATCAGCCAGGCGGCCGGGTCGTCGTCCTGGGTGACGGCCGGGTCACGCCAGTACTCGTACAGGCCGGCGAGCGCCATCACCTGATTGTCCGCGGGGTGGATGAAGTACGGCTGCTTGCGGGCCTTGCCGGTGGCGGGGTCCTTACCCGGCACCCACTCGTAGAAGCCGTCCGCCGGAAGCAGGCAGCGGCGTTTGACGAACGCACGGCGGAAGGCCGGCTTCTCGTGCACGGTCTCCACCCGGGCATTGATCATCCGCGCCCCGATCTTCGGCTCCTTCGCCGGCGTTTTCACCGTACCGCGGCCCCGGCCGCCGCTGTCGCCGCCCTCCTCGCCCCCGCCATCGCCCACACACCGGCCGTTCGCAGTGCTGTGATGGCCGCACGGCAGGTGCGCGCGCCGGGGGAGACGGTCACCCTCCCCGTAGGCGACGCCCTCACGCGGCTGCCGGTGCGGGAGGAGGACCGGGCTACGACCGCTCCACGTTCAAGCACTGGATCGACGCGGACCGCGACGGCTGCAACACCCCTGCCGAGGTCCTGAAGGCCGAAGCGGTCATCGCACCCGAACAGGGCCGCGCTGCGCCTTGTCCAGCGGACAGTGGTACTCGCCGTACGACGACCGCTACATCACCGGCCCGTCCGGGCTGGACATCGACCAGGATCCTGGGACGCGGCTTCAGCTCTCGGTGCGGAGGACCATCATCTGCCACGGCTGCCAGTCGGACAGTCGCCATTCCCCCGCCAGGAGTTCCGGACTGGGGTATGCCCGGCTGTCCTGCCTGGTCCACCTCCGGGACACTGTCAGTAGGCACCCTGCCGACGCAGGGAGCGCGGTCGGCCGTCGGGATCGGCGACGACCCGGTAGAGCGGGTCGGTCAGGGCCCGTGTGATGCGGGACAGAAGCGGCGTGTGATAGGTGCGCAGCCGTCCCGACGGTCGTGGACCGTGACGGCCGCCGTCGTGCCACGCGTCCAGAGCGGCGGCCGAGTCGGCGTAGGCCGCAAAGGCGCGGCCCGGGTCGCAGAGCGCAGCCGCTTCCCCGTCCCCATCGCGGTCAAGGTGTTCGAGATTCAACGACAACCGCAGCTCGCGCGCGAAGACGCGGGCGCCGTCACCCAGGCCGCCGGGGTCCATCGGTTCACGGGGGTCACGGGTCTCGTCGAGGACAGCGCAGCTGAGTTCCGAATCGTGGGTCCAGGAGCGTCGGTTGACGTTGGCGGAACCGACCGAGGCCCAGACATCGTCGATGACACAGACCTTGGCATGGACGTACACGGGCGTCCCGGCGTGATTCTCCAGGCTGTAGACGGCCACCCGGTCACCGCCGGCCCGTCGCAGGACTTCCAGGGCGCGGATCCGGCCCAGCAGATTCATCGGTGTGCTGATCCGCCCTTCTTGGTCCGGCAGTGGTGGCAGGACGGCGATCATCCGCAGGCCCGGATGATCTGCGAGAGCCTGAGCGAACGGCTGGACGGCACTCTCTGACCACAAGTACTGGTCCTCTAGGTAGATCAGTCGGCGTGCCCTCCGCAGGGACTTCATGTAAGCGCGGGCGATGCTGCGTTCACCGTCGGGAGCGAACGGATAGCCCCTGAGGCGGTTCGGGTAGGTGCGCAGGATCTGGACCGTGTGGGAACCGCGGGGGCCCGGGTCGGGTTGCTGTACCGGGAGCGGATCCGCCTGGGTGTCCTCGCCCCGGAGTGCCGCCCGCAGCCGGCTGCGCGGGCTACGACTGAGCGGAGCCGGGTCCGTCCACCGCTCACGGAACGTGGCCTCGATATCGCCCACGGCGGGCCCGCGCACCGCCAGCTGGATGTCATGCCAGGGCGGACGGGATCCGTAGGCATCGGCGATGCGTTGCGCCTGCGGGTCACCTTGATGGGCGGCGTCGTCCCGACGGCTGTGGCACAGATCGATCCCGCCGACGAAGGCGACGTCCCGCTCGGGTCGACCCGGGTGGCGCAGCACCACGAACTTTTGATGGTGCGAGCCACCCGGCCGCACCCGCATGTCGAGCAAGCACTCCCCTCCCGCCTCCTCGATCTCCTCCCCCAGGTGATAGTTCTCCTGTTCGCTGAACTGGAACCGATCCAGGTGCGAGCGCCACACCAGCCCCTTCACGACGACACCCCGGCGTGCGGCGTCGCACAACACATGGCCGATAGCGCTCTTCGGACCATCCAGCAGCTCGTCAGGGTCACCCCGCCAGTCCGTGAACATCAATATGTCGCCGGCCCGCTGCGCCCGCACGGCCGCGAGCAGCTCGGCGAAGTACACCGCCCCGTGTACCAGGGGGCGGACGTCGTTGCCCGTGGACCACGCCGCACCGTCGGCATGACGGCGGTCCACCCGCGACGCGGGATTCCCCCGCTGAGTGGGGGTGAGCAGCCAGTCGGCGCGTTCCACGTGGCAGCCCTTCCAGCCGACGGCCCTTCCGGGATCTCCTGGTAGATCCGTTACCCCCTGAGCGCGTGACCACGCGATTCCTACTCCGCCAGTCCCGCGGAGACCTGCCAATCCCCTCGAATCGTGGAGACCTTCCTATGCGGCCAGCCCCTCACCGAGGCTGGCCCTGTAGTCGTGTTCGTAGTCGATCGGGCTCTGAAACCGCCGATGCCCTCGAGAAGTACGACGGCACGGCCGACGTCACCATCGAAGCCGTCAGCTGAGACCCAGCCGGAAACCACCGAGATCGTCAACCAAGCAGAGGAGGGGAGACGGTCGTGGCCTCGCGGGCGGCGTAGGCGGCCGGGGTGAGCGGTGCGGTCGCGGAAGAAGCCGCATGCTCCCGGTGGGTCCTTCGGCGACAGATACCCAGTGCGCCATCCGAACGGGTGGACTTCTGAGGACTCGTCGCAGACTGGTGCCCTCCGTTGCGCCTACCGTCACTGAGATGGAGGCCGAATATCCACACCGTGGCGTGCCTTTGACGGCCTACCAGTTGACCAAGGTCGACCACCGTCGGCAGCAAGAGGCTGTGAGAGATCATGAGTGGGTTCAACACCACTTTTCCAGGCCCCTCTCTGGTCGGATGAGCGCTGGGAGGAGATGTGCCGACTCCTCGGGCCTCCGACTCCTCCGTGGGAGCTGCAGCGGTGGCGGCTGCACTCGACTCCGGCTTCCGGCGCAGGGCGTCGAGCGTGGGGCCGCCCTCCACGTCCGCCGCACGCAGATCGTCGCCGGGACTGTTTTTACCTGGCGGCCACCGATCCCGCGGACAGCCTCGACAACCTCATCCACTTCGCCCGCATCACCACCAACGGGGAGTCCCTGACGAACGTGCTGCGCCGTGCTGCCGTCTGACCGCCCTCCACGAAGCCCAGCGGCGCGCCCGGCGGCCACCCGGCGCTTTCGCCACGGCCCGCCCGTCACGCACGTCCGCACACGACACCTGGCAGCCCAGGGTCGGCCCGGCTCACCGCGGCGCCGGCTTCAGAGCTTCCAGGAACGCAGTGCCTCGGCGACGGCATAGACACTCAGGCGGGTGTCCCGGACCTTGCGCACAAGATCGGACAGCGCCCCGTAGGGCGGATCGATGCCTTCCCCGGACTCGTCCATGTACTGGGCGGCGACAAAAGCAGCGAAGAGACTGTTCCGGTGTGGAAGGGGCTCAAGTCGCACGATCGTGTGCAACAGGGCGGCTGCGCGCCAGGCGGCATCCGGATCGGCCGTCTCGAGAGTCGGCAACTTGGTCTTGTGCCGCGCGACCGCCGCGACCAGCGCCGAGTAGTCCGTCACCGTCACGTCCTCGTGCCCCAGGGCCGCCTCCTGGACGTCGAGGAGCCACGAGACGTCGATGTGCAGATTCATCAGGCTGCCGCAGCTCCGTCGCCACGCTGCGAGGGGGGAACCTCGTCGGGGAACGCGTCGTCGAACTCGCTACGCAGCCTGTCGGCCCATGCGACGGCGCCGGCGACGAATCGCTTGCGGTGCATCTCGCGTACGCCGAGGTCGTGCAGGTACTGCTTCAGGCTCTTGCCCTCTGCGGCGGCGGCGGCACGGACGCCCTCCATCTCCTCGTCGGAGAAAGACACATTCAGTGATGGCATGCCCCGAGGGTACCTAGTTGGTACCAGGTGTGCCAGGGCTTGCCCCTCATGCCTCCTGATCGACGGGAGACCAGCTCTCTGGGCGCCGGAGTGGGAGACCAGCTCCCTGGGCGCCGGAGTGGCGCGCCCTCTCGCACTCATCTCGGGCCCGCAGCTCGCTCCGCAGCGAGCGTCCCGGCCCGATCCGCCGCCGCTCGGCCGCACATCCGCCCTACCGGGAACGCCCGGCTTCGTACTGCCCCGGCGCCCCAGTCCGGTAGAGGGACGTAATTCGAACGCAGAATGGGTGGACAACGTACGCCTTCTGTGCGGTTACTGGGGTACGGTGTGCATGAGGAGGTGTTTCATGTCCGAGTTGTTCGATGCGGTCGACGCGTTGCTCGCATCCCGCGCCGCCCTGCCGCCGCCTGAGGAGCGCAAGCGCCTGCGCAGAGCCCACGGCCTGACGGTCGAGGAAGTTGCCGCCGCCCTGCAGGTGCGTCGGGCAACGGTAAGCGGCTGGGAGTCCGGCAAGACGGAACCGCGGCCGCCGGAGCGGAATGCGTACGCGCGGCTCCTCGACGGCCTCGCGACGCTCTACCCCGCCTCCAGTGGCACGGCGCAGAATGACGATGCGGTACCAGAGACGGTCACCGCCCCAGCCCCGGCACCGCAAGCGCCGCAGGCGCCTGCGCACCCCCAGTCCCGCCCTGCCCCCGCTCCCGCCTCTGCCTCAGAAGCCGCCTCCAGCCCGGCGCACACCACCAGGCCTTCTTCGCGCCGCCCGGGCGCGAAGAAGGCCGCTCCCGCTGGCACCCCGGCGGGCGGCACCGACCCGCGCTTTGAGAACGGGCCGCTGGCGGTCATCGACGTCGACACGGACGGGCAGGTCCTGGCGTACTGCGCCGGCGGCCTCGTCCTGGACGTGCCCGCCAAGTCCATCCCGGCCCTGGTCGATTGGACGCTCAAGGAAGCGAAGCTTGGGCAGCCGAAGCTGTCCGGGCCGGGCAAGGACGCCGACCCGCTGCTTGTGCTCACCGAGGCCGCGCTGGAGCGCTACGGCCTGCCGGTCGCCCTCACGGATGAGGAGCGGCTCGCCGGACGGATCCCGGAGGGCCACAAGGTCGTCAAGCAGCTCGCGCGTGCGGAGTGGAAGCTGACCAAGCGCGGTTTCGGGCCGTGGGCGCGGATCTACCGCCCCGCGCAGGGCTCGGAGCGGGCCTGCGTTCAGCTGTGCATTCCGTCCTGGCGCGCGCTGGACTCCCGGCACTGGGGCCAGGTCGGACAGCTCGCGCCGGCCGACCTGGCCCGCGTGCTGAGTGTGTACGCCTCTCGCGTGATGACGCCGCGCGGCTCCACGGCAGTGACGGGCCTGGAGCTGATGACCGCGCTGCACCCGCCGACCCGTGCCTCCGAGCCCGACGCCGACGGCAAGCGGCATTCCCAGCACAACCCCGGCAGCTTGGGCAAGGACCCGGTGGACTGCGCGCCGTGCGAGGCCCCCGACGGGCACCCGCTGCTGAAGGACCTGCCGCGCTTCCACGTCCGCGGCCCCGGCGAGAAGCTGTTCGAGGAGGCGTACGACTGGGCGCGCCCGATGACCGACGACGAATGCCGGCACCGCTACCTGGTCGGCATCGATGTGAACATGGCCTTCGCCGCCGGCGCCAACGGCCTCATCGTCGGCCTCGGTGCGCCCACCCATGTCAAGGCGCCGGTGTTCGATCCGAAGCTGCCCGGGGCGTGGCTGGTTGATCTGTCTCACGTCGACCTGTCCCGGGTGAAGGTCGGCAAGGACAAGTGGGTGGAGCTGAACGGCGCACTGTTGCCCAGCCCGTTCACGCCGAAGGGCGAGCGCCCGGACGGTCCGGCTTGGTACGCCACACCCACCGTCGCCTACGCGGTCGAGCTCGGATACGAGGTCCACCCGGTCGAGGCGTGGGTGCGCCACGACAACGGCCGCTACCTGGACGGCTGGTACAACCGGCTGCGCGACGCCTACCTGGCCACGATGGCCGACCTAGGCGTGCACTCGGACATGGCGCCGGCCGACTTCCTGGCCGCGATGGACGGCTACCAGGAGCGCGACCCGGAGCTGGCGATCGTCGTCTCGGCGACCAAGGCGACGGTCAAGGGCGGCCTGGGCAAGCTGCGCGAGCGCCCGCGGGGCGGGGGCTGGCGGCCGGGCGAGCCATGGCGGGCGCTGTCCCGTCCGACGTGGCGGCCGGACATCCGCGCGGCTGTCATCTCCCGCACACGGATCAACCTCCACCGCAAGATCGTCAAGCACGCGGCGTTCACCGGGCAGTACCCGGTGGCGATCCTGTCCGACTGCGTCGTGTACGCGGCCGACGGCACCAGCCCGCTGGACTTCCTGCCCTACCGGGACGGCAAGGCGCTGCCCGGCGGCTTCAAGCTCGGCATCAACCCCGGACTGGTCAAGCACGAGGGCACCCAGAGCGTCCTGTGGGGCGAAGAGGTCCGCGAGCGGTTCAATGCCCCGGAGCTCAACCTCGCCCGGTACATCAAGGACGGCACCGTCACCGACGTCGACAACGGAGAGTAGGAGAAGGCGACGATGAGCCTGTTCGGGGACGGCCTGGACGCCGCGGTGCACAAGGCGTTCACCCGCCCGGCGCCCAAGAGCGCGCCCGCGCAGATGCGGTACCTGGTCAAGCAGCTCAAGGGCACCAAGCCGGTCGCCCAGATGCTGCGGATCTCCCAGCGCACCGTCGAACGATACGTCAAGGGCCAGATCAGGAAGCCGCGCCCGGAGCTCGCCGCGCGCCTGGAACGCGAGGTCAAGGGCCGGTGGCAGCCCCAGGTGCGGGCCAAGGCCCGCCAGAAGGCGGCGACGACCGGCGGCATCATCATCGACACCCGCGCCCGCCTCGGCTACACCGCGCCGATCGGATCGACGGACCAGGACCGCATCCGCCACCTCACCGTCGCCCTGCCGCCCCGCCACGTCGCCCGCCTCTTCGAGGCCCAGGAAGCCGGCGCCACCGACCAGGAGATGCAGGAGATCGCCGCCGAGGCACTCAAAGAGGTCTACTTCCAGGACAACGGCCGCCGCGCCGGAATGCTGGAGGAAGTCCGCTTCACCGACATCGAGCACCTGGAGTTCGAGCTGTAGCAGCCTGCCGGCAGTGCACTGGCACGGGGAGAGAACTCGCCGCCCGGTCTTCAACCCCCTCGTGGCCCCCGGTCGCCGGTGGCCCCGTCTACCACGACCAGGCGAAGGCCATGCTCGACGCCCACGAGGCTGCGGTGCGCGCCGAGACCCTCGCCGACGTCGGGGGGCTGGGAGCAGCGGGGGCACCGGGCACCTCAGGGCGGCACGGAGTGCGGCCCGCACCGCCGCTGGGATGTGCGGGCGGGGTTGTGCTGGCCCACCGCCAGTAGAGTCCCGCACCTTGACAGCGGCACAACGCCGCCGAGATTCACTGTTGCTGACCGTACGAGAGCTTGACTCCCGCTTTGAGCCGCTCGGGTACCTTGACCACTGGGTCCCGGTCGCCGACCTGAACGCGGTACTGCGTGGCCCCGCTGGGGACGCCTCTGACGGACAAAGCCCAAGTGCAGCTGTCCCCGACGACTTCGCCCTGAACGCCGTCGGCGAGCGCGCCTGGGCCAGCTTGTCCCCGTCCAGATCAAAGACGGTCACTGGGGTGCCGCCACGCAGATCGGCGAAGTCTTCCGTGCCGACGCATCCTTCACCCTCCTGGCCGTTCACCCAGGAACGGAAGACCGTGACCTTGCCGGACGCCGTGAACGCAGGCCCGCTGGGGGCATCGACTGCCCCGCCGAGGTGGCCCACCACACCGTTCCAGTGATCGCCGCGCCGGCAACGGCCCCGACAGCGGTGCCGAGAGCGGGATGGACACGGCGGGGTGCGATGACCTGTCTGGCTATGCCTGGGGTCGTCTGTGACATGCAGAGAATGATGGCAGGTGACTGCAGCGGTTGTTCACGCCACTGCTCACCCAGGCCGACGCTGGAAGCGTCGACGAGTCCATCCACCTGACCGCCGCCTTCCAGCTCGCCGGGTTCGCCCACGTCATCGGCACCCCCTGCGGCACGCTTCGACAGGTCCGACGCCCTCACCGACCTCGACGAGGCCGTCCTCACCGGTCGTTGGGCTGTGGAAGCGGCCCCCGCCGACCACCCCGACCGCGCCATGTTCCTCAACTCCCCGGGAAACTCGCTGGGGACCCGCTTCAAGGGGTCCGGCGCCCTGGCCCGGCTGCCTCTCACCCCGTCCCTGTGGGCCTCCCACCTCCACTTCGGCGCCCAACAGGTGGTCGCTGTCCTGCACGCGCGGCGGTCGACGGCCCGGCTCCACCGCCGCCGACCCCGCGCCGACACTGAGCGGGACGAATGAGCATCGAGCCCGATCACTCGGACCGGAGTCGTTCGCCGGCTGCCGCTCGCACCACCGGCCCTTCCGTCATCCGTGACCGTCGTCGGGCCGAGGCTCCCACACCGCCGGATCGGTCTCGTCGTCCTGGCCCTTGTCACGCACGTCCGGCGGGGTGGGCGCGGTGATGTTCCGCTGCTCTGCGGACCGCTCCCTGGTCTCCTCGTCGACCTGCGGCGTGTCGTTGTCCTCCGTGTTGCTCATCGCTTCACCCTTCCGACCGGTGCGGATCTGACGGGCCGCTCCGGCGCACCGTCGCATCGGCGACCTGCGCGACCGGGACGACCGCTCCCCCCCGTACATTGGCATCGGCAGCACAGGTTCCCTGGGACAGCCACCTGACGCATCGGCAACGTCCTCTTCGGCTCATCATCGGGGACGGGCTCGGGTTGCACCGATGCCGCCTCCGACCACGAGCAGCGCGGGCAGCGGTGCCAGCCAGGCTTGACTGACCGACGAACCGGTCACGGTCATCACGGTGCCGGTCAGCAAGTAGACGGCGAGGAACGCTGCGATCAAGGTGCCCCAAGGATGCCCGCGAGTGCCGTTTTCGACAGCCTCCAACCTGCGACCCATCCCCATATGACCTCCTCAGCTACGTACGCCCGGACGAAGGTGGTGCCGGCGACCTTCTGCCGGGACACTGTCCGGACGCGTTCCCGACACTGCGATGATCACTCGGACGCATTGAGGAAGGGGGAGCCGTGAGCGACATCGCGCCGAGGGAGCTGATCTCTCTCGCCGACGACGAGGGGAATAGCGTCACGGTCACTGTGCTGGGGCGCAGCGCGAGGCGGACCGCAGGGCTCGACGCCGAGATCGTCGTCAGGACGCCCTTCGTTTCCGGCCGCATCGGCTTGGCGCTCTCGGCGTCCAGATTGGAGGAGTGGGCGGCAGCACTCGACAGGCTCGACGCCGGCGAGGACGTCGCATGGTTGGAGCGGGACAGGGGGCCATCCGTCTTCATCCAGCTCACCGGGGAACGTGACTGTCCAGAGGTGGTCGTGGAGGACGAGTCGGGATCCATGGTCACCGTGCGCGTGCCACTGGTTCCAGCGGACGACTGGATCGCGGACCACCGGGATCGCCTGCACCAGGTGACGACTCACTGGGTCCTGATGCTGTCGGCGTAGAGGCGCGAGCCGCGTCCGACGAGACACCCAGCCGGGGTGGGTTCGACCTCCCCGCGCTGGCCGCCTTTCTGGCCCTCACGCCGCGTCCGGCGGGCAGGGGTGCGTGCCTTGCCCGCCGCCACGCCACGGTAGGGGGCACCGGCGCGGGGGAGTGGTGACCACACAACCCCCTCTCCCGGGCCGCCTGGCCACGCCCCGAACGCACACCCCGCCCGATGGACCAGCCGCACGCCAGACGCGGCACCCAGACCCGCGCTGAGCAGCTGTGATGGGTCAGACCCGCCGCGACAGCGGACCCCAGCACGCCGCGAAACGCAGCCGCGCCGAGCGCAGACGCTGCCCGTCCTGCGGCCGCGGCAACGCACTGCGCACGGGCGTCGACAACCGGCCCGACCTCGGCGCCCACGTGTACGTGAGCGTCATCGAGTGCCGATGGCGCGGTCAGGGCCCGCACCGGAGGTCTTCGTGTCCCACCGTCATGCCCGGCTGACCGTGCACGGCAGGCGACTGCTCGTCGCACGTGTCTGCCCTGGTCGTCAGGTCGCGCGTGTGACGGCCGAGATGGGCTTCTCGCGCGCCACGGCCCATCAGTGGATCCACCGCTGGCGGGCGGAAGGCGAGCAAGGGCTGCACGACCGGCTCAACCGCCCCGGACGACACCACACCACACCACACCACACCACACCACACCCCACCGCACTGCTGCTGCCGCCCGCTGTCCATCATGCTCACCCGGGCAGGACGCGGACGGCCCGCGCTTCATCCCCGTCCTCGAGAAGATCAAGGTGCGTGTCGCGGTCGGTCGATCCCCGCGTTCTCCCGAACGAGCCGGCGTCCACCGCACGGCGGTCGCGTAGGCGTTCCTTCCGCACCGCGGCACGCGGCACCGGCCGTTCCGTCTCCGGGCACCCGTCCCGCAGTCGGCACGGCGAGATCTGGGTCAGTGGTCGTCGGTGATGGTGGTGGCGATGCCGTTCACCACGACGACCTTCGCGGACACACCGCCTCCCTTGGCGGCCGCCTCCAGTTCCTCTTCGGTGCACTGGCTGCCGCCCTGGCCGCCCTCCTCGCCGTTGGCGTCGCCGCAGATGTCGCCCCAGCCCCAGATCTTGGTGTCCTCGGCGAGGAGGAACTGCTGCTCGGTGCCCTTCAGGTCCGACACCGTGTATTTGCCCGGCGCCAGGTAGGTCACGGTGCCGAACCAGGTGCCGGAAACGCCCTTGCCCTTGTTGATGCCGTCGATGGTCGAGTCCGAACTGTTGGCGTCCCCGCCCTCGGCAGAGGTGCTCTCGTCCGGTGCCGGGCGCTCGGTGACCGTGACGGCAGCGCCGTACTTCATGATCACGTCTGCGGCGATGGATCCCTTCTTCAGCGCCTTGTCCAAGTCGTCAGCCGTGCAGGGTGTGTTGGCGGCGGGGTTGTACTTGCCGCAGATGGTGCCCGCGCCGTAGATCTTGGTGTCCTCGGCGACGAAGAACTGCTGCTCCTTGCCGCCTGCCTTGACGATGTGCTTGCCGGGTGCGAGGTATTCCACCGTGCCGCCCGTGAAGGTCCCGCTGACCCCCTTGGGCTTGCTCGACGAGGACTTCGCCGCTGCCGCCGTCGTCTCCGCCGACGCCGCGGGAGCATCGGTCTTCGCCGAGGAGCGGACGCCCGTGGCATTGTCCTGGCAGGCGGTCAGCAGCGTGGTGCCGGCGAGGAATGCGGCGGCGACGAGTAAGGACCTCGTGTGGAGGGTGGAAGCCATGATGGTATGTCCCCGTTTTCTGGAATTCTTGCATGAGTTCATGAAAAGGGCCGGTGGCGGATGCCCGGTGCCCTGTGGTGCTCGGTCGTTGTGACCACGATGCAGGAGGGGAGCGGGCCGAGACGAGGAACAACGTCGACCCGTGATGACGCTGTCACCGTCCCCGGACAATGCAACGCCTGCACCAGTCGGCCTGTGGAGCGCAACCGACGTCCCCGGTCACCAACAGGGTCATCGGTGCGGATGGCCGCGGGCTCACCGCTGGGCGGGCCGGTAGGCGTCGTTGACGTCCACCGGGCTGCCACCGCCCGCGATGCCGCCTCCGGGGATGTGGATCGTGCCGCCTACGGCCACGGCGGCCGTACCGTGGCGCGGCACCGGCGTCGGGGTGAGTCGTCGCCAGCGGTCGTGGACGGTGTCGTACGCCTCGGTCTCGCGAAGACGGCGTCCGTGCCGGCACCGTCGTGTTTGCCCTCGCCGCCGAACGTATCCATCTCGCCGCTGGAGAGAAAAGCACGCCCTCGGTCTCGGCGCCCTCCGCAAACCCGAAACCACGTTCTGGTCGGTGAGGGATGGCGAGAGCCTGGTGGGTTGCGGGGCAGTGAAGGGGCTGGATTCGGACCACGCGGAACTGAAGTCGATGCCATCACGCCGGGCACGTAAGCGCAGCGGGATCGCGTCCTTGCTGTTGGGGCACATCATCACCGGGGCCGAGCGCAGGGGGTGTTGACGTGAGATGGGCGTGCGGCGGAAGGTGACGGAGCAGGAGGCCGGCTCGTCTCAAGGGACTTGGGTGCCTGAGAGACTCTCCGGGAGAAAGCCATCACGTTCTGCGGCGCGGCTCTGTCGCTCGCCGCGGAGGCGTCGAGGGTGGAGGGGGGAACTCATGAAGTGGCGCATTGCGTGCGGTGCCGCCGCGGTGGGCCTCGCAGTCGTCGCCGCACGGGCAGCGGCTGCCGGGGTCGAACGCCGACCGGATCCTGTTCCCTACGAGCGGCTCCGTCGTGAGCCCGAGGGCGAGGGGGTGTTTCTGCGCCGTCCCGACGGGACGGTGTTGCGCGCCGTCGTCGCGGGGGAGGGGCCACCGGTGGTGCTGGCGCACGGTTACGGCGTGTCGCTCCTGGAGTGGAATCTGGTGCAGGACGCCCTGGTGGTACGCGGCCACCGTGTCATCGTCTTCGACCAGCGCGGCCACGGGGGTTCGACGGTCGGCTCGGACGGTATCGGCTCCGGCCCCATGGCGCGGGACTACCTGGCGGTACTGGAGCACTTCGACGTACAGGACGGGGTGCTGGTCGGACATTCCATGGGCGGGTTCCTCGCCATACGTGCTCTCCTCGACCACCCCGGCGTCGGCCGGAGGCTGCGCGGTCTGGTGTTGTTCGCGACGTGGGCGGGCCGCATCTACGACGGAGCGCCCTGCAACCGGCTGCAGATCCCCCTGCTGCAGGCGGGCATCCTGCAGCGGCTGGCACGCACCCGCACCGGCGGAATCCTCTTCGGCGCACTCCAGTGCGGCAAGCGCCCCTCCCCAGGGATGATCGCCGTCTTCCTGGAAGTCTTCCTCCGCCAGGCTCACACTCCGCTCCTGCCCATCGTGCGAGCCTTCGCCCGCGAGGACCGTTACCCACGCCTGGGCGAGATCACGGTGCCCACCGTGGTCATGGTCGGCACAGCCGATCGCAGTACACCGCCGAACCACTCCCGGCGCCTGGCCGCAGGGATACCGGGCGCGCGGCTGGTCACCGTGCCGGACGCCGGACACATGATCAACTGGGAAGATCCCGATGCCCTGGTGGAGGCCGTCGTCTCCCTGCACGAGACCGGGAGAGCCGATTGATGCGCAGCGGTCCGTCCGTCGCCGGGCGGCGCTGCGATCGGTGGTACGGGGCACAGCCACGGACCACAGGAGCACGGCGTCGACAATGGCTGACAGCAGGGTGTCGTCCGCTCTCCGATGCGGCTTGAGTGAGGGAGTCGAGCAAACACGTGGAGTGAGGGGGACAGGTGTACGACTACATCATTGTGGGTGCCGGGTCGGCGGGGTGCGTCCTGGCCGGCCGTCTGACCGAGGACGAGAGGACGCGCGTTCTTCTCATAGAGGCCGGCCCGGTGGACGATGCCCCGGAGATCCACGTTCCGGCCGCGTTCAGCAAACTCTTCCAGACGAAGTACGACTGGAGTTACCTCACCGAGTGCGAGCCCGGGTTGGACGGCCGCCGCCGCTATCTGCCCCGCGGCCGGATGCTCGGCGGCTGTTCGTCGATGAACGCGATGGTCTACATCCGCGGCAATCGCCGCGACTACGACGCCTGGGCGGCGGCCGGCGCAGACGGGTGGAGCTGGCCGGAAGTCCTGCCGTACTTCCTTCGCGCCGAGGACTTCACGGGAGCCACGTCCCCGTGGCATTCCACCGGCGGGCCGCTCACGGTGAGCGAGGGCCGTTCCCGGCATCCCTTGACGGACGCGTACGTGGCGGCCGCTCAGGAGGCCGGGCACCCATCCACCAGCGATTTCAACGGCCTCGAACAGGACGGCGTCGGCTATTACCACCTCACTCAGCGCGACGGTCTGCGCTGCAGCACGGCGGACGCGTATCTGCGGCCGGCCCTGTCCCGGCCGAACCTCGATGTGCTGACCGGTGCTGAGTGCACCCGCGTGCTGTTCGACGGCGAGCGTGCAACCGGCGTCGAGGTGGAACGGGACGGCGAACTGCTGTGCCTGCACGCGGAAGGTGAGGTCGTGCTGTCGGCCGGTGCCTACAACTCGCCGCAGCTGCTCATGCTGTCCGGCATCGGTCCGGCCGGTGAGCTGGCCGCCCACGGCATCACGCCCCGCGTCGATCTTCCAGTGGGGGAGAATCTGCAGGATCATCCGCATGTCGGGCTGTGCTACCTGACTGACACGGAGTCGCTGTTCACCGCCGAGACACCGGACAACGTGCGCCTGCTGGAGACCGAGGGCCGCGGCCCGCTCACCTCGAACATCGGCGAGGCCGGCGGTTTCCACCGCACGCGCGAGGGACTCGACGCCCCCGACGTCCAGGTGCACGCCACGCCGGTGATGTTCTACGAGGAGGGCATCAGCCCCGTGACCGACCACGCCTTCATGTTCGGTGCGGTGCTGCTCGCCCCCACGAGCCGGGGCAAGGTCTCCCTGCGGTCGGCGCTCCCCAGCGCCAAACCGCGCATCCTGCACAATTACCTGACCACCGAAGAGGACCGCGCCACGATGATCCGGGCGCTCCGGATGCTGCTCGACATCGCCGGCCGGCCCAGCCTGCGCAAGCACCGCCGAGCCGACTTCCGCGTACCGCGTTCCACGGACGACGCCGGCCTGCTCGACTTCGCCCGGCGCGAGTTGCAGACCCTCTACCACCCGGCGGGCAGTTGCTCCATCGGCCCCGTCGTGGACTCCCGGCTCAGCGTGCACGGCGTGAGGGGCCTGCGGGTGGTGGACGCCTCAGTGATGCCCACCGTGGTGCGGGGCAACACCAACGCGCCCACGATCATGATCGCGGAAAAGGCGGCGGACATGATCCGCGGTCTCCCGGCTCGGACGTGCCCCTGACATCGAACCGGGGCAGCGGGCGGACCTGAGCGACCTTCGCTTGGGCGGACGCCACCGGTGTGGTGGCCGAGCCGCCAGGGCGGCCTCGTAGTCGGCGGGACTGCGGTAGCCGGGGCTGCTGTACAGCCGGTGCACGTTGTACCAGCCTTCGCCCCATTCGACGACCGCGGTGTGGCCGGCCCGGCCGGGCGAGGGGCGGTCGCCGATCAGTTCGCTCTGCAGGGTGGCGAAGAACGCACCGGCCAGTGCGTTGTCCCAGCACTGGCCGGTGCGGCCGGTCGAGAGTCGAACGCCCGACTCATCTGCCAGAAGGGCGAATTCGTGGCTGGTGTACGGACAGAACTCCTGACGTCGCCTGCGACCGCCTCCCGCACCCCTGCGAGCAGCGCCTCGTGGCCGTCGGCGGCCGTGGCCTCCCCGCCCTGCCGGATCCGGACGCTCACGACGCCGTGGGCGCCTGCGTCGAGCCAGGTCACCCGCTGGAAGTAGTACTCCCGCAAGGACACCACCGGCTCGGCGGGCACCGGATCCGAAAGCATCCCGGGCAGCCCGAGCTCCTGCCAGAACAGGCGCCCGACCAGCGCTCGCACGCTGAAGTCCTTGAGCACGCCGGGCTCGTTCCACGCGGCGCGACAGCGGGGTCGGCCGCGAGGTCGGCGACCGTCCGCACGGCGTCCAGGAAGGCGTCCCGAATCCGCCCGCCCCGCCAGTTCCACGGCTCCGCGATGACGGTCACGGCCTCATCCCACCGGGCGCGCCTCGCGCTTACAAGCCGTTTTCACGAACCGGGGTTCAGGCCCTCGGGGCGCCGCTGCGCATGCCCGGGCGTCGGGTCCAGATACACCCGGCACACCGCCGGGAACGCCTCGTGCAGTCGCTGCTCGGCCCGCTCGCAGGCCCACTCGACCTCGGCGGCGGTCGACAGGTCACGGAAGTCGACCTTGGCCGCCACCAGGGCCTCTCCCGGCGCCTGCACCAGCGTCGTCAGCTCCAGTACCGCCTCGATGTGCTCCACCTGCAGGAGTTCCGCCCGGATCCGCTCCCGCACCGGCCGGGGCAGCGGCCGCCCGATGAGAAGCTCCACGTTCGACCGGCCGAGCACCCAGGCGACGTACAGCAGCAGCACGCCGATGGACAGGGAGGCTATGCCGTCCCAGACCCCGGATCCCGTGAGCTGCCCGCCCAGCAGGCCGCCCGCCGCCAGCACCAGGCCGACCAGCGCAGCCGAGTCCTCCAGAACCACCGCCTTCACGGCGGTGTCGGGCGTGTGCCGCAGATAGAGCCGGAAGGGCATCCCGCGGCGGTCCGCGTCACCGCGCGCCTGGCGCACCCCGGTCCGCAGCGAGAAGCCCTCCAGCACGAAGGCGACCGCGAGGACGATGTACGACACCCGCGGGTCACCGAGCGTCTCGCCCCTCGTCAGGGTGTGGATGCCGTCGTAGAGGGAGAAGACCGCGCCGCCGACGAAGGTGGCGACTGCGGCGAGCAGCGCCCAGACGTAGCGTTCGGGGCCGTATCCGAGGGGATGGTCCTCGTCGGGGGGTTTCCGGCTGCGCTTGAGCGCCGTCAGCAGCAATACCTCGGTGACCGTGTCGGCGACCGAGTGCGCGGCCTCGGAGAGCATGGCGCTGGAGCCGCTGAGGAGGCCGGCCGCCACCTTGGCCATCGCGATGCCGAGGTTGGCGAGGGCGGCGACGACGACCGTGAGGGTACTTCCGACGTCGGTGTCCCGCCGGTCCGGGTGCAGAGCTTTCGCCATGTCCCTCAGTGTTCCCGCGGAACCCGTACCACGCCCTCCTGGATGACCGAGAGGGCCAGGCGCCGGTCCTGCGTGTAGATGCGGGCCTGATTGAGGCCGCGGCCGCCGTATGCCGACGGGGACTTCTGGTCGTACAGCAGCCACTCGTCGGCTCGGAACGGCCGGTGGAACCACATCGCGTCTCGCCAGCGCGGCAACGCCGGCCGGGTGGTGAGGGGCGGCATCGACGAGCGGGTGGTTCCTGGTGCCGCTCGCTGTCCAGGCCTTCGAGGCGTGTTTCGCCGGGCGCGGCAACCCCGGCCGGAGGTGCTGTTGCCGGTTTCTTCGTCTGGTCGGTCAGTGGCAGATTCGGCAGGTTCTCCAGCTCCTCGACAACGCCGAGGTCCTGGTCATCTCGCCGGCCGCGCACGCCGCTGTCATGGCCGCGGCCGCCACATAGGGTCCTGGCGGTTCTGGCCCTTGAGGGCGCTACCCCAGCCGCTGTTTGTACCAAGCGCGCAGTGCCTGACTGCTTGGAACCCCGACCTTCCGCTCGACCATCCACCCGCTGTCTTCGTGGCCTCCTCGGACGTCGTCGGCACAGAGAACGGCTGCTCGACACCCAGGGCCATGTGCCCCTGGATCCGCTCGGGATCGTAGGGCACCGCACACACCGTCACCGGAACTTCCCGGCCGCCCGGCTGCCCGCGGTGCGTCACCGGTACACGGACTCGGCGACGGCCGGGTCCTCGAGCACGGTGACGCACCAGGCGAAGTGCTCGTCACCGCCGCCCGGCGCGAAGGCGTCGCTCGTGGCCATCGCATAGGCGGCCCGGTACAGCAGGAGGTCGTCGACCGCGTAACCGAACTCGTCGGCGAACCGCGTGGTGAGCTGCCGGGTGATCTCCGGGGCGTGCTCGGTGCCCGCCGGGAAGATGGCCGCGGCCACGGCGGCGTCGAACCGGGGGTCCCCGCCCGTGGACAGGAAGCCGTAGTCCACCAGGGCGAGCGGCCGCAGGTCGTCGTCCACCAGCACGGTCTCCGGGAAGACGTCACCGTGGACGACCGCCTCGTCGGTACGGGGCAGCGAGCGCAGCTTCCGAAGCAGCCGGGCGCGCGTGTGGTCGAAGTCGCGGACATGCGTGGAGAGCCGGTCCGCGCACCGGCTGACCCGCCGGTCCACCAGGTCCGCCAGGGCGGATCCGAAAGTGGTGTGGCCTTCCCACAGCGGGCGTTCCTCGTCCAGCACAGGAAGGTGCTTGACCTCGTCGACGTCATGGGCGTCCGCGAGGGCACGCAGCACGCCGACCAGGCAGTCGACCGCTTCGGGCAGCACCTCGTCCGGGTCGTCGGTGCGGATCCTGCCCGCCAAGGGCTCGCCGGTCAGCTCCCGCTCCACGGTCATCGGGACACCGTCGATGTCCTCGACGGCGAGGATCTCCGGGGCGCCGAACGGCAGGTGCGCCGCGGCATCGGCGTAGAAACGCTGCATCCGCCGCAGTTCGGATCCCCGTCGGCGCTCCCACACCTTGGCCACCGTTCCGTCCCCGAGTCGGTAGACGGCTCCCTCCACCGCCGCCTCGCCGGGCCTGGCGTCGGGATATCCGGCGTCGACGAAATGTCGTACGCGCCGGGCCGTGGTGTCCCGTATCGCATCGGACATCTCGTGCCTCCTTCCGCCCCCGGCGTGAACGACCGGCCGGTCGGCGGGGCCGACGCCGGGACCATCTCCCACGGTAGGCCCCTCGCCCGCGCGACACCCGGTGACGGAGCGCTGCCGGGCGCCGTGCGGTCCGCCACGCGTGTACGGCGGAACAGTGCCGGCGGATCCTGCGTATCCGGAGCCGACGGTGGCTGTTCCTTCGTACACTGGCGGCCGTGGCCCGCCGATGGCCGCGTCCGGCCACTGCGCGGGGACCCGCCGACGGGCACCACGCACTGCGGCGTCCGTCGGCCGCAGCCCCCTACCGCTGATCCGGCCGTGCCCCGCCCGGGACGCAGGCCGAACTCGACCTTGCAGGATCGGGGACGGAGCGGGAGGCGGCCCTTGACCAGGGCGCACGGCGAAGGGCCGTCCGGGGCCACGCAGTCCTGTCGTAGCAGGGCGTTCCCACCTTACTGATCATTTCCTCATTCTGAAATGATCAGTTACTGACCTTTTCGTTAGTTCGGGGGGTTGGTGGGTGGATGGTCAGGCCGGTGTGGGTGAGGACGCGCCAGGGCAGCTGCTGGTTCTGGTTGATGCGGTGGATGGCCTGCTCAGTGGCGTCGGCGACATCGGCGAGGTGGTCGCCGGCGAGGTTGGCGAGTTCGCGGTTCTTGAGCGACGACCACAGCAGTTCCACCGGGTTGAGCTCGGGCGCGTAGGCAGGTAATCGCTCCAGGGTCAGCCAGTCCTGTTCGGCGCCCCAGGGCCCGCATGGCCCGGCTCCGGTGGGTGGACAGCCCGTCCCGGACCAGCACCACCCGCTCTCCGCTGTAGAACACCTTGAGCTGCTCAAGGACCCCGATGAGGGCGGCGATGTCATAGCTGCCGGGCTTGAGGTGCGTTCCGGCGGGCGATTTCGGACTCGTCCCGCTCCACCGCCCGGCGCTCCGGCCGCTGCAGACTCCATCCCAGCCGACTGGTCAGCAGACGCCAGACCGACGCCCGCGACAGGACAACTCCCGTCACTCGCTCGACCACCAGCGGGAACGGCACGGCAGCTCCAGGTGGAACCATACGACCATGCCCGCCACGAACGAGGCGTCCGAGGCCACCCCTTGCCCGTCGGCGCCGACGGGCAGAGCCGCCCGGAACATTTCCTCGACCATCCCGGGCGCCGCCCCCGACGACCGCTCCACCCGGTGTTCGCGCAGGGTGGCCCACGGCCCGCAGGCGGGCGCACCGGCACCGGGTCCACCCCGTGGCGCTGGGGCAGGGGAGGAGGAAGGACCCGGGTCTTGCGTCGCATCACGGCCCAGCGCACGAGGTGCCGCGACGGCTGCCGGCGGCGGGCGCGCCTCAGGGGTCAGGGGTCAGGACTCCGTGCCGGACTCCTGGGGGAAGAAGGTGATCAGCGTGGCGGTGCCGTCCTTGTCGACTGTCCGGACCGCCGGCTCGGGAATGTCCCGCGTGGCGACGTCGATCTCCCTGGGGTGCCACACCAGGTGCCGCAGGACGACGGGGTAGCGCGGCGACCGTCCGCCGACGGAGACGGCCACTACGTCGTCCTTCGGGTCGTACACGATGGCGGCGAAGGGCAGCCGGTTGGCTTCGTACTGGTGCCCGACCTCGGGGTCCAGTACCTCGATGGTGACGAACTCCCCCTGGTGTTCCTCGGTCATCCGGTTGAGGGCGGTCTCCCAGGTGCTGCGGTCGAGCGTTTCGGTACCGGCCATCGTCGTTCCTCCTCCGGTGGCAATCTGCTCTCCCCACGGATCCGGTGGCAATCTGCTCTCCTCACGACGGTAGCCGCAGCCCTGAGCGACTGCCTCGGCCTGACAGGGCGAGCCGTCCGGCCCTGGTGGACCTGCCTGGACGAGTCCGGGCCGAAGCCCCACGGGGCGGGCTCCGGTACGGGCGGAGCGGGGGCGGCCACGGCCTGCCGGACCCACGTGAGCCGCCACGCGCCCCCGCGGACCACCGTGACCCGCAGGAACAGCAGGAACAGCACGGTGAACCACCGGAAGTACCAGTGCCCGCCCGCCGGGTCGTACACCGCGGCGCGTGGCCAGGTTGGCGGTCATGAGCAGGCGATACAGCAGGACGAGGGCGTTGACCGGGACTCCCCAACGACCGAGCGAGAACAGCGGCGCCCCCGTCTCGTCGGTGCCGTCGAGGGTGAACTGCCCGCGCAGGCGGCGCACCAGCAGCGGGCCGGTCACCATCGCATAGGCGAGATACAGCGTTACGATGCAGGTGGTGCCGATGGCCAGGAACGCCTCCGGCGAGGCGAAGTCGAGCAGCAGGGCCGCCGTCAGGACGCCGACGACCAGGGCGGGCGTGCTGGGCATGCCGGCGCGGATTGACCCGGCCGAGGCCGTCGCGGCGTGGCGATGCGGCCGCGTTTCCTGCAGACCCTGTCAACGGGCGGGCGCGCCGTGGTGCACCCCAGTAATGGAGGCAAGCCCATTCACCTGTTCCACTGGTACGAGGACGGCGGAGCTTCGGACTTCGTTCGAAGGGCCCACGGACAGGAGCGGGTTCTTCGGCGTGGGCTCCAGCTCGGTGCCGTACTTCCTCGCCATCTTCGCGATCGCCAACGTCCTCGGCCCGCTGTTCAACACCGTGGGCCGCAAGCCGATGATCGCGGGGACCTACTTCGGCTCGGCCGCCGTTGCGGTGGTCCTCGCCGTCCTATTGGTCAACGGCTCGCTGACGGTCTGGTCGTTCTTCCTTCTGATCTCGTTGACCTTCTTCGTCGCGTCCGCCGGAGCGAGCTCCGCCTACCTGATCGTCAGCGAGGTCTTCCCATGGAGACCCGAGCCCTGTCCATCTCCATGTTCTTCGCCGTTGGCACCGCCGTGGGCGGCATCACCGGGCCGCTGCTGTTCGGACACTTCATTCACAGTGGCAACACCACCCTCGTGGCCATCGGCTTCTTCATCGGAGCGGCGGCCATGGCCCTCGGCGGGGTGGCCGAGGTCGTCTTCGGGGTGAAGGCCGAACAGCAGTCCCTGGAGAACATCGCCAGGCCGCTGACCGCCGAGGAAGCCGACGCGGCCTGGCGGGGCGAGTGGGCGCCCCAGGACGAACCGGTCCGCCTCCGCCCCGCGGACGTACGGCAGGCCGCGCGCGGGCGGGACCAGCGGATCGCCGACGACCGCACGGCCGCGCGGCGACTTGATCACCAGACCGCCGATGTGGACGCGGCCCTGGCCAGGGCCGCGGAGAGCCTGCGCGTGAATCCGCGGGGACGTCCGGCACCCGGCGCCAGGCTGGTCCTGCGCAGCGGTCTGGACGCCGTAGAGCACGGCGCCGTCGGCCCGCGTTCCCTGTGCCGGACCTTCGCCGACCTACGACTCATGAACGAACTCAGACGCCTGCGCGCCTCGCACACCGAGGACCGCCCGGAAGCCCGGCGCCGGCGCGACCGGACCACGCTGGGAGGTCTGCTGCGTTCGCTGCGGTCCGGCGAGCTGCGGGGGTGGTAGGGCGGTCGCATGGATCCGAGCAGGAGCTGGCCGTTCGACCGCTCCGGACGATGAAGAACACATCGTGAGCTGGGAGGAACAATGCGAAACCGGACATTGAGCAAGATCGGCACACAGCTGTTGCGTCTGCGCCACAACTCGTCGCAGAGCTCACAGGACCGGGCGGCGCCGGCCGACTACGGACTGGACCACAGGCAGGTCGCCGAATTCGTCGCCGGCACGCTGGACGCGGAGGGCGAGGCGGCGCTCGCCCATCAGGTGGCGCGGCTGCTGCCCTTCCACTGGACCTGGCCCAACCGGGTCGCGGAGGCGATGTCGCAGATCATGGACCACTTCGGTGATCAGCGCGAGCTGATGGCCTGGCTGGATCGGCACCCCGGCCTGCCACGGCTGGTGGCCCGCCTGTACGTCTTCATGGGCCTCCTCGACCGGTACAGCGCGGTGCCCGCGGTCGTGACCGCGATGCGTGAGTACCGGGAGCGGACACCGTATCCGCCGGGCCTGGAGTCCTACCTGGTGCCTGCCACCGATGACGACACGCTCGCGAGCATTGCTTTCAAGATCGAGAAACTGCTCGGCGAGGAGCGGACCCGGGAGGCCGTCGAACTGGCCCTGGCCACTGCGACATGGCTGCAGCAGATCGCGCCGCGCGCGCGGGAACTCGCTCAAGAGGTCGGCGACTTGGACGAGCTGATGGGGCAGGCGCGGCAGGACATCCCGTCTGCAGCAGCCGACATCTGAACACGACAGTCGATAGGGCGGTAAACGGCATGACGGTGAAACTGAACGCGATGGCGTTCGGCCACGCAAAGAAACTGACCGAAGAGGGCCGGATCGTCCTGGACGACCGGGACGAGTGGAGCGAGCACCGGCCTTCGGCAGCGGACGAGAATGCCTACCTCGAGGAGCATGGATTCGCCGAGTACGCCAGGTGGTACCTGGGCATCGACGACGAGATGGGAAACGAGACCAAGGGCCGGTACAAGTTCCCATACGGCGATTTCGATCGTGTCCACCGCTGCGGTGTGCTCTCCGCCGAGGTACGCGCCGGACAGCAGAAATACGCGGATATCCAAAATGCCGCCGCGCACCTGCACGGACTGCTGGACGGCAGGCGGGCCGGGAACCGGTGACAGCGCCGAAAAAAGTGCACCCTCACCCAGCCCCCGGCGACGGATCGTCCAGTGACGTTGGTGTGGTGCGCCGGAAATCTCGGGCTTAAGTCTCTCGCTGGTTTTTGGTGGTGGGCGGAGTGACTTTGGTGAGGTTGTCGGCGGTCTTGGTCCAGGTGAAGGGCCTGAGGTTGTCGTTCCATGAGTCGATCCAGGCCCTGATGTCGTCCTCCAGCGCCTTCATCGAGGTATGGACTCCGCGGCGGATCAGCTTGTCGGTCGGCAGGCCGAACCATCTCTCGACTTGGTTGATCCAGGAGGAGCCGGTCGGGGTGAAGTGGACATGGAAGCGGGGGTGTCGGCCGAGCCAGGTCTTGATCTCGGGGGTGTTGTGGGTGGCTCACAGTTGTCACACACCAGGTGCACATCGAGTCCGGCGGGGACCGCCTTGTCTAGCGTGACCAGGAACTTCTTGAACTCGATGGCCCGGTGGCGGCGGTGGAGTTCACCGATGACAGTGCCGTCGGGGATGTTGAACGCGGCGAACAGGCTGGTGATGCCGTGCCGCAGGTAGTCGTGGGTACGCCGCTCAGGCATGCCCGGCAGCACCGGCTGAGAGCGGTCCAGCGCCTGAATCCGGCTCTTCTCGTCCACGCACAACACCACTGCCTTCTCAGGCGGGTTGTGATACAGGACGACGACATCGACGACCTTCGCGACGAACTGCGGGTCGGTGGAGAGCTTGAAGGCATCCTGCAGGTGCGGCTTGAGGTCGAACTTCTTCCAGATCCGCCCGATGGTGGACTTCGACAGCCCGGTGCGAGCAGCCATGGAGGCCCGAGACCAGTGCGTGTCCTGGCTCGGAGTGGAATCCAGCGTCGCCACGACCACGTCCTCGACCTGGTCGAGCAGGATCGAGGGCGGACGGCCCGGGCGCGGCTCGTCCTGCAGGCCGTCCAGGCGCTGGGCGATGAACCTCGCCCGCCAGCGGTTGACCGTTCCCGGTGCGATGCCGAGTTCGGCGGCGACCTGATTGTTCGTCCCGCCCTCGGCACAGCGCAGCACGATCTTGGCACGCAAGGCGAGGAACTGTGCGGCCCTCGCCCGCTTGGCCCAGCGCGTCAACTGCGCGCGCTCGGCCTCGGTCAGGACCAATTCCGTCTTGCGCCGGCCCGGCCGCGGCTCGTCGGCCAGGCCCGCCAGCCGGTCAGCCGCGAACCGGGCGCGCCACGGTTGCGTCCATGGAGATGGTGTACGGGTTCGACCTGACCTGCGCGTGCTCCGAATCGCCCCGGCAACCCGTCGTTGGGTGCGATTGATCTGAATTGTATATTCGAAGTCAGATGTGCACTTACGAACACTGGAGGTTCCGTGCCCAAGGGCTACTGGGTCAGCGCCTACCGCACCATTTCAGACCCTGAAAAGCTGGCTGCCTACAACAAGCTGGCCGGTCCGGCCGTCCAGCTCGGGGGCGGGCGGATCCTCGCCCGTGGCGGTCGGGTCGCCGCCCACGACGCCGGAATCGCCGAGCGCACCGTCCTGATCGAGTTCGACAGCTTCGAACAGGCTCTCGCGGCACACGAGAGTGAGGCCTACCAGGAGGCGCTGGTCGCCCTCTCCGATGGCGTCGAGCGCGACTTCCGCATCATCGAAGGCATCGACTGACCGCCAGGCTCAGTCACTTCGACCTCCATCGGCTCCCGGATCCGGAGCCGGCCAAGCTTCCGTGAACCACCAGCACAGCACGCAGGCTGATCCCGGCATCCGAGAGTGGACGTCAGCGGGGCGCCCGCGCCGTCCGCGGATGCGCGCGGACGGCGCAGGCACCGCATCAGGTTGCTGAACCTCCGCGACCGGGCATCATGACCGGGAGCTGGAGGTAGGAGGCGCGGGGGCCCGCGAAGTGGATGACGTGCTGTCCGCTGTTCCGGGGACGTATTGGCGCGTTGTCGGCATCATCGGTCCCAAGGGGTTGTGCGCGCTGATGACGAGCCGGAGCTGCTGGCCGGGGTAGAAGACCAGGCCGACGGGAAGCATGTCGATCTCGACGTCCGCGATCTCGCCGGGTGCCAGCTTCTCGACGCGGTCGAAGGTGTGCGCCGGGATGGTGTCCCTCGACATCGCCTTGTCGAGATGGCGTGCCGACACCCGCAGGGCCCCGGCGTGTTTGAGGATCGTCCGGTTCTGTCCGGCTCAGCGCAGTCCGAACAGCCGTAGCGCGGCCTCCGGGGCGGTGTGATCGCGCCGCGCGTGAGCGATGTTGGCGTAGCCGGCCCGGTGGAAGGCGCCGATGACGAGGTGGCGGAGCGTGGCGAGGTTGGCCGGTGCGGCACCGGTGCGCACCTGGGAGTCGTCCTCGCGGAAGGTGCGGTCCCGCACGCAGTGGATCTTGTTCTCCACGTGCCAGTGGCGACGCACGAGATCGGCGAGTTGGGCGGGACCGGCCTGCTCGGCCGCCTGGTCGGTGACGACGTAGACGGTCTCCAGGGCGGTCTTGCCGGTCTTCAGATCGCGGCGGCGCCGGATGATCCGCAGGGCCTGCACCGCGTGCGGGTAGCGCAGCGTGTTCACCGTCAGGGCCTACAGGCGACGGACCTCGGCCCGGCCGCGGTCACGGCCGGGCAGCCGGTCCGCGAGCGGGACCTGACGCCACGGCAGACGGCGCAGCTGGCGGTGCAGCAGCGGCCGGTTCTTCTTCACCACGGCCACGTAGTGCGCCTGCGTGGCTCGTGCAGAACTCACTGATGATGAATGGGAGTTGGTCGAACCGTTCCTGCCGATAGGCGGGTTCGTCCCATACCCCGAGCGGCTGCGGCCGCAGTTTGAAGGCGTGATCTGGCGGATCCGCACCGGCAGCCCCTGGCGGGACATGCCGACCGAGCACGGCGCCTGGCAGACCGTTTACCACCGGTTTCTGCAGTGGCGGGACACCGGCGTCTTCGAACAGCTGATGGACGAGATGATCAGCGAGCGGCACGACGGGGACAGGTGGACCTGTCGCTGGTCAGCGTGGACTCCACAGTGGCCCGCGCCCACCACCACGCGGCCGGGATGGTGGTGAGCGTGGAGGTACTGGCTGCCCTCGAAGAGGCCGTTGCCGATGAAAAAGGGGCCGGGCGCAGGGGCAAAAGGCGCAGGACGCCTCAGGCGACGGCGAGCCCGGCGACCCTCGGCGGGACGAGCGGCGGCTGCTGCGGCGTAGGCGCCGGGCCCGACTGAAGGCCGCTCGGCTGGGCCGCTCGCGCGGTGGGCTGACCAGCAAGGTCCACCTCGCCGCCGAACGCCGCTGCCGTCCGCTGTCCTTCGAGCTGTCCGAGGGGCAGGCGGCCGACAGCCCCCGCTTTATCCCGGTGCTGGAGAAGGTCAAGGTCCATGGCCCGGTCGGCCGTCCGCGAACCCGGCCCGATGCCGTAGCCGGCGACAAGGCGTATTCCTCTCGCGCCAACCGTGCTTACCTGCGCAGGCGCCGCATTCGAGCGGTCATCCCGGAGAAGGCCGACCAGGCCGCCCACCGCAAGAACAGGGGCCGTCGGGGCGGGCGGCCGGTCTCCCACGACACCGAGCTCTACCGCGACCGCAACACGGTGGAACGCTCCATCAACAAGATCAAGCGTGGCGCGGACTGGCCACTCGATACGACAAGACACCCGAGAGCTACCTGGCCGGACTCCACTTACGCGGCGCGCTCATCTGGCCTCGAAGCCTCCGTTCCGCGACATGATCCGAAGCAGGGCCATGCAGAGGCGTTGTATCGCGAGCTCAGTGGTCTCGCTCGATCGCCTGGACGCAGCGGGCCAGCAGGGCCCGGAGAATGTCTTGTTCCTCGGCGGTGAACTCGTCCGCAAGGCGGCGTTCGATGCGCACCGCCTCGGTATCGGCGGCAGTAAGGGCATGCTGGCCGGCCTCGGTGAGCCGGGTCTCGAGGACCCTCTGGTGCCAGGGGTGCACCATCCGCTCGATAAGGCCGCGTGTCTGCAGGGTCTTGAGCACCCCGGTCATGGCCTGCGGGGTGACCAAGCAGTCGCGGGCCAGCGCGGCAGCGGAGATCCCGGGGTGCTGGGCGATGGCCAACAGGGCGGCGTACTGAGCGACGGTCAGGTCGGCCGTGCGCACGGCGCTGCTCTTGGCGGCCATCAGCGCCTGCTCGGCCCGTTTGATGTCCAGGCCGAGCCGGACCTGCGGCGGCATCTCCATGCGCTCAGCTTACCTACCCTTGAGATGAATCAAGGCTGGAATATATATAAAGACGTTGGTATCTCTGGAAGCATGCATAAACACGCAGCTACTCCGCGCGACCTGCGCGGAAGGACGGTCCTGCTGACCGGGGCCACCCAGGGGATGGGGCTCCGCCTCGCCCTGCTCCTGGCAGCTCGCGGCGCCACACTGCTGCTCCACGGACGCGACCGGCAGCGGCTTGCAACGGCCACCGACGAGATACGGGCGCAGGCCCCTGAAGTCTCGGTGCGTACCTACCGGGCCGACCTGGCCGACCTTGAGCAGGTGAGCACGCTGGCCGACGCCGTCCTCGCCGCCGAGCCGCGGCTCGACGTACTGGTCAACAACGCCGCCGTGGGCGGTGGCTTCGACCCGACCGTTCGGCAGACAAGCCGCCAGGGCCACGAACTACGGTTCGCCGTCAACCACCTGGCGCCGTACGTTCTCACCCGCCGACTCCTCCCGCTTCTGGCCGCCTCGGCGCCCTCGCGGGTGGTCAACGTCACCTCGGCTGGGCAGATGCCCATCCATTTCGACGACGTGATGATGGAACGCGACTACGACGGAGTGCACGCCTACTGCCGCAGCAAACTAGCCCTGATCATGGCCACCTTCGACCTGGCAGCCGAGTCGGCGCCCCACCAGGTCACCGTCAATGCACTGCACCCAGCACACCTGATGGATACCTCCATGGTCCGGCAGAGCGGCTTCACCCCGGCCACAAGCCTCGACGACGGTGCTCAGCCGACGCTACGTCTCATCGCTGACCCAAATCTGGAGAACACCACAGGACAGTACTCCGACCGATACGACGACCAGCCCGCACACCCACAGGCATACGATTCGCAGGCCCGCGCCCGGCTGGCAGCACTCACCACGAACCTGACCGCACCGTTCCTTGCATGAGTGCTTCTGCGCCGCGCAGGCCCGCGCCTCAACGAGGCGCGAGCCGCTCCCCAACCCGGGCGATCAAAACAACCCGCCGCAGCACCCCGCGACAACGAACCGAGTCATCGAGCATCAAGGAGAGGCATCCCCAAGATGCGATCCTCACGCTCCGAGTGCCTGCTGATCCCAACCAGGAACACCTTCTGGACGGACGGCGGGGCCCGCTGCTGTCAACGGGTCCCGCGGCGTCGGCGGTTTCGGTCAGACGGGTGCTGGCCGGGATCGGTCGCCCGTGGGTTCGAGGCGGATGACGATGCCCTTCGACGTGGGCTGGTTGCTTACGTCGGCGACGCTGTCGAGCGGCACCAGGACGTTCGTCTCCGGGTAGTAGGCGGCGGCCGAACCCTTGGCCGCGGGGTAGGACACGACCTCGAAGTTCTCGGCCCGGCGCTCGGTGCCGTCCTCCCAGACGCTCACCAGGTCCACGCGATCGCCTTGGGCGAGGCCGAGTTCGGACAGGTCGGCCGGGTTGACGAGGATCACGTGGCGGCTGCCGTGGATGCCGCGATAGCGGTCGTTGTTGGTGTACGGGACGGTGTTCCACTGGTCGTGCGAGCGCAGGGTCTGCAGCAGCAGGTGACCTTCGGGGGCTCGGGGGACCACCCGCTCGTTGCAGGTGAACCGGGCCTTGCCGGTCTCGGTCCGGAACACGCCCTCGTTGACCGGGTTGGGTAGCTGGAAGCCTCCCGGACGGGTCACCCGGGCGTTGAAGTCGTGGAAGCCCGGCACGATCCGGGAGATGCTGTCGCGGATGGTGTTGTAGTCGCCCTCGAACTTGGCCCAGGGGATGTTCCCCTCGCCGTCGAGGCTCAGCCGGGCGAGCCGGCACAGGATGGCGACCTCGCTCAGCAGCACGCGCGAGGCCGGTTCGAGTCGTCCCTGGGAGGTGTGCACCTCGCTCATGGAGTTCTCGACGGTGACGAACTGCTCGCCGTCGGCCTGGACATCACGCTCGGTGCGCCCAAGCGTCGGCAGGATCAGGGCGGTGTCGCCGCAGACGGTGTGCGAGCGGTTGAGCTTGGTGGAGATGTGGGCGGTCAGCCGGCACGAACGCATCGCCTTCTCGGTGACCTCGCTGTCGGGCGCTGCACGCACGAAGTTCCCGGCCAGGGCGAGGAAGACCTTGACGCGGCCCTCCAGCATCGCCTTGATCGAGTTCACCGAGTCCAAGCCGTGCGGGCGCGGCGGATCGAAGCCGAACTCCTCCTGAAGGGCATCGAGGAAGGTGTCCGGCATTTGCTCCCAGATGCCCATGGTGCGGTCGCCCTGGACGTTGCTGTGGCCGCGCACCGGGCAGGCGCCCGTGCCGGCGCGCCCCAGATTGCCGCGCAGCATCAGGAAGTTGACGATCTCCCGGATGGTGGGTACGCCGTGCTTGTGCTGGGTGATGCCCATCGCCCAGCACACGATGACGCGTTCGCTCCGCAGGACCTCGTCGCGGACCTTCTCGATCTCCTCGCGGGTCAGTCCCGTCGCCGCGCGCACGTCGTCCCAGTCGACGGTGCGGGCGTGCCGGGCGAACTCCTCGAAACCGGAGGTGTGGGCGTTGATGAAGTCGTGGTCCAGGACGGTGCCGGGACGCGCGTCCTCCGCCTCCAGCAACAGCCGGTTCAGTGCCTGGAACAGGGCGAGGTCCCCGCCCGGCTTGATGTGCAGGAAGCGGTCGGCGATCTGGGTGCCCCGCCCCACGACCCCACGCGGCTTCTGCGGGTTCTTGAAGCGTCGCAGCCCCGCCTCGGGCAACGGGTTCACCGCCACGATGCGGCCGCCGTTGCGCTTGGCCTCCTCCAGGGCCGAAAGCTGCCGCGGGTGATTGCTGCCCGGGTTCTGCCCCACCAGGAAGATCAGGTCCGCGTGGTGGAGGTCGTCGAGACTCACGGTGCCCTTGCCGACGCCCAGCGTCTCGTTCAGGGCGAAGCCGCTGGACTCGTGGCACATGTTGCTGCAGTCGGGCAGGTTATTGGTGCCGTAGGCGCGGGCGAAGAGCTGGAAGACGAAGGCGGCCTCGTTGCTGGCCCGGCCGGAGGTGTAGAAGACCGCCTCGTCGGGCGAGTCCAGACCCCGGAGTTCCTGCGCCAGGACGCCCAGGGCGTCGGTCCAGCCGATGGGCTCGTAGCGGTCCGACCCGGGCCGTTTGATCATCGGCTCGGTGAGCCGGCCCTGCTGGTTGAGCCACATGTCGGAACGGGCGGCCAGATCGGACACGCTGTGCTCGCGGAAGAAGTCGGCGGTGATCCGGCGCGTCGTGGCGTCGTCGTTGATGTGCTTGGCGCCGTTCTCGCAGTACTCATTGCGATGGCGCCGGCCCGGAGCGGGGTCCGCCCACGCGCAGCCGGGGCAGTCGACCCCGCCCACCTGGTTCATGGTGAGCAGGTCGACCCCGGTCTTGCGGGGCGAGGTCTGCTCCAGGGAGTACTCCAGCGCGTGCACGACGGCGGGAACCCCAGCCGCCCACTTCTTCGGCGGTGTCACGGAGAGGGAGGTCTCCGGCTCCTCACCGGGCGGGTTCTGCATCGCTTGGCCTTTCTCTTGCCGTGTGCGGGACGTGGGTCAGCCGACGGGCCACTGGGCGACACGGCTCCTGGGCGGTTCCGGGGTGTCGTGCTGAACCCGGCCGTTGCGGATGGTGCCGCGCCAGGCACCGCCCTCCTGACCGAGCCCTTCGATGAAGTGCTTGAAGCTCACCAGTTCCCCGCGCACCAGTCGCACGGTCAGCCCCACGACCCTGGACGAGCGGGTGAGGACCTTCGCGGCCCCCTGCGGTCGGAGGAGCATCCGGACCGTGATCGCGGTGCCACCGGACTCCGTCGGCCTGAACTCGACCTCGCCCTGGTGGGTGGGGTGCTGCTCCAGGCCACGCCAGGCCAGGTAGGCGTCAGGGTCCTGTTCCACGATCTCGACCGCGAAACGGTGACGCAGGGGGCCGTAGCCGATGGTCCACGCGGTGACGGTAGGCCTGATCTGCTCGACGTCGCGCACCACGGTGGAGAAGCGCGGGAACGTCTTGAACTGCGTCCACTGGTTGTAGGCCGTGCGGACCGGCACCGCGACCTCGACCGTCTCCTCGACGTGCCGCTCGCGCAGCGGACGGCGGCGTGTGACGCCGTCGCCGTCGGAGCGCATGCCCGGGGTGTTCGGCACGGCCTGCCCACCGTCGTCTTCGTGCGCCATCATGGTCCTTCTTCCGGTGAGGGAGCCGGGCGTCGGGAGACCCGGCCCTCCCCTTATGGGGCAGGGCATCTCTTCCGGTTCCCTGATCGCGGGTTTTGAGTCACCCGACCGCGTAGGCGTCCCGGGCGGCCCCGAGCGCGAGAAGGGGCCGGGCCCGGCTCGCAGGAGGGGCGCCGAGCCCGCGGCTGTGTGGTGCCCGGCGTTTCGGCACGGGCACCAGGGCGTGGCTGCTCTCCGGGCTGGCGTCGCTGCGGGCTGTTGGGCGATGCCGCGGCCCAGGGGGCAGTTACTGACCTTTGCGGTGTGGTGTCGTTGGGGGCTGACGATGTGTGATCGTCGCGGTATGCCTGTTGTGTGAGATATCCGCAGGGTGGTGGGCTGACGCCGGAACGGCAGGCGTTTCGCGAGCGGATCCGGCTGGAGGCCGCGGAGCGATTCGCTGCCGGTGCCTGCAACGCCGAGGTCGCCAAGGACTTACGGGTGAGTGTGCGCTCGGTGTAGCGCTGGCGCCGGGCCTGGTACGACGCCGGCACCGAGGGGCTGCGCTCTGCCGGGCCCGTCTCACGGCCCAGGCTGAGTGAGGCCCTGTTCACCGTGCTCGAGCAGGAGCTTGCCAAGGGGCCGGTCGCGCATGGCTGGCCGGACCAGACGTGGACGCCGGCGCGGATCAAGACGCTGATCGGGCGCCGGTTCCACAAGACCATGACGCTGTCGGCGATCGCGCGGATGCTGCACCGGCACGGCTTCGGCCACCAGGTCCCGGCCCGCCGAGCCATCGAGCGCGACGAGGAGGCCGTGGCGGGCTGGGTGAAGGAGACCTGGCCGCAGGTGGAAGGTCCGTGGCGGCGCTCGACGCCTGGCTGTCCCACCAGCGGCGGCCCACAGCCGGGCGTCGCACCGTGGTTGTCAGCGTGGTCAGCTGAACGTGTTGCAGCTGGCGACGCGGCCGGAGCGGTAGCCGGTGGAGAACCATTGCTGGCGCTGGCTCGCGGAGCCGTGGGTCCAGGTGTCGGGTGTGACCCTGCCCTGGTAGCGCTGCTGGATACGGTCGTCTCCGACGGCGGCGGCCGCGTCCAGCCCGCGGTTGATGTCGTCCTTCGTCAAGTCGGTGATCAGTGGCTTACCGCTCTTGGGGTCGGGGGTGGTGGTGGCGTGGTGGGCCCACACTCCGGCGTAGCAGTCCGCCTGCAACTCGAGTTTCACCGAGCCGCTGTTCTGGCCCTTTCCGCTGCCGCGGGAGATCGTTCCGCTGAGGTCCTGGAAGTGGTGGCCGTATTCGTGTGCGATGACGTAGGCCTCGGCGAACGGGCCGCCCTTGGCGCCGAACTTGCTGCTCAGGTCGTTGAAGAAGCCGAGGTCGAGATAGACCTTGTCATCGGCTGAGCAGTAGAAGGGGCCGACGTCGGAAGTCGCGTTCCCGCAGCCGGTGTTCACACTGCCGGTGAACAGGAACGTCGGCGCCTGCTGGTAGGGCTTGCCGGCGGCTGTCTCCGTCTGCTTCCAGAATGCCTGCACGCTGTCGACCACGGCGACGATCCGGCACTCCTCCTTGCGGTTGGCGTCGGCACCGGTCCGGCAGTCCGCCGCGAGGTCCGCAGCTGACTTGCCGGACGAGGACGTGTCGCTGCTGCCCGAGCCGAACATGCCGGGGTCGACACCCAAGAGCACGGACGCGACCAGCACCACGAGCCCGACCAGTCCCCCGCCGATGGTCTTCCCGCCGCCCGGGATCCCGCCCAGCGCACCTCCCCGCCCGTCTTCGACCTCGGACGTGTCCAGAGCAGCATCGTCGTCGAATTGCATACGTTGGCCCTCCCTCAAGCAGCGCGCCGGACCGCCCCGCGTCGTCCCGCTCGCCTACCCCGTTCGAGGACATCCCCATCCCGTCCTCTTCCTGCACCGCCTGCATCAGAAGGACGTGCCACCGGTAGCCGTGAATCGTCGCCGCCGTCGGCTTGCGGCCCGCGCTGCTTACCGGGGCCCGGCCGGAGCACCGGCCCGCGGCGGAACGGGGTGCCCCGTGCGCTGGAACGGGTATCCGTCGGCTGTTCGGGCACATGAGACGTCATGCACGGACTACATGCGCGTCCCACCAGCAGCAGTCTCATCGGCCAGGCCTCCACAGCCGAGACATCGCCGCCCGGTCACAACCGCGCCAAGCACTCACGCCGAGGCCGGCGCACCGGCCGCCTGCGCCGCCGCGTCCTCGCCTACCGGGCAATCGACTTCTTGTCCGCGCACATCCCGGACGACCCCGGCCCGGGCGACGAATGCCTGCTCCTCGTGCACACCCGCCAGGTCGTCGG
Source organism: Streptomyces sp. NPDC007905 (assembly GCF_042959345.1). NCBI lineage: Bacteria > Bacillati > Actinomycetota > Actinomycetes > Kitasatosporales > Streptomycetaceae > Streptomyces > Streptomyces sp. NPDC007905. The sequence goes on from NZ_JBIBKS010000026.1 coordinate 75,864, forward strand.
CCAGGTCCGGTACCGGGTCTGCACTGACTGCGCCCAGGGTGTCATCACCGCCGTCGTCATCGACGAACGCTTCCACAGCACCGGCCTGGGCACCCGTGCGCTGTCACACCTACGGTCCCGCCACCCGGGACTGACCTGGCGCAGCACGCTGCACAAGCGCACCACCCGTGATCTCCTGCGCCGCATGCGCATTCCCACAACCACGTCTGCCACGCCCTGCCCCCACGCTCACCAGACACTCTCTGCCCCGGCCGGCCCGATACTCGTCAGCGGCTGACCTCAACGCTGAGCGGAGCCGGCATGGGTGAGGGGTGGCAGGGCATCCGAGGTGAAGGCGGTGGGCTGACCGCGCTTTCGGTGCCGCCCGTCGACGTCAAGAGTCTCTTAGGGGTGAGAAAGTGAAGGGCTTCCGCAGCTTCATTCTGCGCGGCAACGTGGTCGATCTGGCCGTCGGCATCGTCATCGGGGCGGCGTTCACCGCCGTGGTGAACGGCTTCGTCAGCGCCTTCCTGACACCACTCGTCGGGCTGGCCACCGGCGCCACCGGCGACATGAGCCGCAAGACCTTCACCGTAGGCGCCACCAAGTTCCCGTACGGCGCCTTCATCAACGCGGCGATCAGCTTCCTCCTCCTCGCCAGCGCCCTGTACTTCCTGGTCGTGCTCCCGATCAACAAGCTCCACGAACACCTCGCCCCGCACCAAGACGTCCAGGCCCCCAAACGGGACTGCCCCGAATGCCTCAGCCCCGTACCCGCCCAGGCCCGACGCTGCGCCTCCTGCACCGTCTCCCTGCCCGCCGTACCCGCTCAGGCCGGAGAGACAACCCAGCGCGCCGGGTGACCCGAGAGGCCCCCGGATCACGCGTCCTCCCTTTTACCCCGGGCCTGCACCAGAAGCGCCGCCACGACGTCGTTCGTCTGGGGCCTCGGCCTGTTCAACGAGCGTGTGCAGCACGTCGTCGGCGGGATCGAGGACTTGGCGCTGGAGGCGTTCCATCAGCTCGGGGTCGGTGCCGCTGCCGGGGCCGGTGAGGTCCACCCGCACCGGCCGGCGCGGGGCGATGATCTCCGGCCCGGCCGGTGCCTCGGCCTGCTCGGCTTCGGCGAGTGCGCGGTACAGCGAGGCGACCGGGGGGTTCTTGCCCGCGTTCTTGCCGGTCTTGATGGTGAGCTTGCCCGCGATCTCAGGGACGGGTACGCCGCGGTCCCTAACCCGCGCGTTTCATTTACCGCTGTGTCCGGATCTTTCAGAAACGCGAAAGTTCCCTCTGAGCAGGGATGGTGAGGCTTGTCTAGGGCTGTCCCGTAGATGATCTACGGCGTGCTCGATGACATGTGCCTTCTTCGTCAGCCGGCGAGGGTCAGGTTGTGCAGACGGGTGATGGCGAGCATGGCGTGGTGGACGCCGTCGCCTTTCAGGCGGCAGTCGCGGAGGAGCTGACTCGAAACACACGAGGGCAGGGCTGATTGCCCCGGCAGTACGGCTGGAGTACGGGAAATCAAGCGGGTGCGAGGCCGGAGGTGTCGACCCCGAGGGCGCTCAGCTCGGCGATGAGCCGTTGCTGCCGTCGCTTGAACTGCTGCGGATGCTGTTGCCGGGGCTTCTGTCACCACAGCAGGAAGGCAGTTTCTGCGTGCACACAACCGGGTCGCGCCCCAAGCTCGTCGTCTCGGTCGACGGTCACGGGCGCGGGGTGGCAGCTGGTTGCTGCCACCCCGCCGGTGCTCACAGGCCCCGTAAGCGGGGTCTGTCTGCCGCTGTGTCCGTCAGTTGTAGACGGCCCAGGCCAGTTGCTTGGAGTTGGTCTGGGCGGGGCAGGACGCCTTGCCCTTGTCGAGCTGGGCGGAGAAGACGTTGACGTCGACGCCGCAGAACGCGGCGGCCACCGGCACGGACACGTTCTGCAGCAGCACCACCTGGTTGCCGTTGAGCAGGTTGTTGGCCTCGACGTTGACCAGGCTGCCGTGGGCCGGCGTCGCCAGTGCCGGGGCCGCGGCCGAACCGGTGATCGCGGCGCCCGCCAGCACGGCGGCGGCGATGGCCTTCTTCACCTTGAGCATGAGCGTTGTCCCTTCCGAACAGTCGAACAGGAGCTGCGGTGGCTGGCCAGCCGTCCGGAAACTTATCCGGTGGCCGGGTTAGGCGACTATCACCTCTTCGCGTCGACACTCCGGTATCCGCCACATGTAGTGAGCGCCTGACCGGTACTCACCAGGCCAGAGCTCCACACATATGGGGCATTCCGGTGGTGGGGGAAACGTCAATGCAGTAGACGGAAAGACAATGGACTGGGCCAATGGTCCCCGCCCACGTTGACCGACAACGTTCGCTCACATGGGCAACCTTCATAGCCCAGACCGAACGGACCGCTGTCAGAGCGGCCCGCACGCAATCCACCGCCGCCACTGCGACACCTCTAATCCAGCACGTGCGATCTTCCGGTCCGTCCCTACAAGCGCGTTCGCATCATGCACGCTCAATGATCACAGGCGAGCACTCACCGTCACCACCGACTACGGAACAGACCCGTTCACTGGACAGACCCGTTTGGGCACTTTCGCGGCCAGGGTATCCGCGCGGAACGTCCCCGCGCCGTGGTGACTTCATGTGAGCAGGCGACGGCGAGCACGTAGCCGACCTGGCGCTCTTCGAGCGCGGAGCGCAGCTTTGGGTTGCCGCCGTAGACCTCGTCCCGGGGGAACCAGCGGGGGCGTATGCCCAGTTTGCGGGCGCGGGTGAGGATGGCGGCGGCCGGCTGCGGTTTGGTGGCGAAGTTGATTTCGTCGGGTACGTGCCGCAGCAGGCGGCAACCATGGCCGTCGACTACGCCGCGATCCACGCGCTGAACTCTCGTCAGCAGCTCTATCTCAAGACCATCTACGACGAGGACCAGGCACGGCAGGCCGCGCAGCGCGTGGCACACGCGGCGGGGCCCCAGACGAACCGGGGCTTGGGACGCGTGGAGCGATGGAGATTCACGAGTTTCTCCTCCAGCTCGTACGCGGTCATCTGTGGCGACGCGAGCTCACGGGGTAACTCGGAGAGATCCGGATGCGGCCCTCACTTGCCCCGTTCGTGCCGGCGGACGTAGGTCGTTCCAGCGGGCAGGACATTGCTGCCGACGAGACGGGTGAGGTCGTAGTCGCGTCGGAAGGCATCGGCTGCGTCTTGGGGACGCATCACCGTCGATCTTCCTCAGGTGTCCCCGAACTTCGTGTCTGACAAGCAGGTGCTCCGGGAGTCCTCCCTCGCCCTTCGGCTCGTCGTGATGCGGCCGTGGCGCTGACGGGGTCCAACACAGCAGGTCTACCTTGGGTTCGCCGGCGCGCGGTGGATACGTGAGGTGTCCGATGCGGTTCCGGCTGCCCTGGACCTTGGCCAGTCGACCGCTGCCGAGAAGGTCCCGTATGGCCCCCTCCACCCCCTGCACCGTCATTTTCTGATGGTGTGCCATGACGTCGTTCAGGACGTTTCGGACCAGGTCTTCCTTCGTCAGGAGTGCTCGGCCATGTTCATCGAGGTAACCGAGCCCTCGCAGCGTGCGTATCACCAACTGCCGCTGGGACAGGCCGTCCGGAGCGGTGACGCTGAGGCCGTCTCGGGTGAGTACCCGAAGGTCGTACTCGTGGGTGAGCCAGTTCCCGTCCGCACTGATCGGGAGCTTCAACGGCTTGGTGGCGTTTCAGCTCCTGGGTGTACCGGCGCCACGTGCAGTGCAGGAGTGTCCCGGGGCTGAGGTTGCTCGGCCAGGAGATGTCGGTCAGGCGCCGGCCCCTCGGGGCGGTCTGCAAGGACTTGCTGCTGCCCGGGGATGGTCCTCAGCGCAAGGCCGTCGTGGTGGACACGCAGCTTGATCTTGTCTGCGAACCGCGTCAGGTCGTCGAACACGCCGCCGGCATGCCCGGGCATCGGCACCCAGCCTTCGGCGAGGTGCTGTGCTGTCACTGGTTGGGACCAGGGTGATCTGATCCTCTTTGACGTTCAGGCCGTAGGGCTGTCCGAGGTCCGCGTCGGCGCCGAGCAGTATCGTCGGGTCTGAGGCATGGACCTCGGCAGGCGGGGCTGTCTTGTTGTTCTTGGCCGTGGGCAGGGGCGGGAGGACGGCCCGTGCGGAACGGCCGGCTGCCTTTCGTTCCGGCTTCCATCGGGAGCCGGTGTGCGCAACGCGGACCTCGGCTGTCGACCCGGCGAGGCCGGCCAGCCCGCTGACGGGCGACAGAGGAGGCATTCCGGTAGGGCTTGTCCATGGGCAGACGGCCGGACCTCAGGACCAGTCCAACGGTACGAACGGCGAGTGGCTCGCCGCTTGCGATGAACAACGGCCCTTCGGACGCCAGGACTGTCATGACCTCGACTATGGCCAGGATCTGAGCGTCGATGTGAGAGCCGGCGTTGAGTGCCCAGGGCCGTCGCCCGAGCCACCAGCCGTGAACCGGGACTGTGGCAGCCGCAAGCGTGCCAGGCTTGCTGGTACGGAGTCGACGGCATGATGCCGGACTCGTCGAACTGCGCTTTGAGGTCCTGATACAGCACGAGCGCCTCGGCGTTGCGCTCCTCCGCTCGTGCGAGAGCCGCAGTGGCGTGACGCAGTTCGGCCACGGCCTGCTTGACCTGATGACGATCGGCTTTTGCCCGGAGCAGTCGCTTGGCCTGCTGAAATGCCTCTTGGACGTCGAAGCCGCGGACTTCGGTCACCTTGCGGGATGCCGCGGCCCTGCGCTGCACCACGGCGGGGTGCAGCATGCTGAGGTGCGGTTCGTCCGCGTCCTGGAGGACTTCCAACGGAGCCCTTCGGCTTCGCCGAGCCACCCTTCGCGCTCGGCTTCGATGATTCGCGCGTGCAGGTTGTTTCGGATTTCTTCGAGGCGAGACCGCTCAACGGGGTTCACGATGAGGACCGGACAGCGCACGCAAGCGTGTTCGTGACTGCAATCCGTTCCGTAGGCCCGTCCGCATTCTCCGAGTGCGAGCTTCCTGCGTTCGAAGTGGCTGAGGAACTCGTCCCATTCTCCCCGGGGGGCAGCACGGTACTCATCGGCCGGCCTGGTCGCGCGGCCGCGGGCGATGAAGGCACGGTGCGCTTCGATCGCGTCGGCGGGGTAGATCGCCGCGTAGCCCATGGTGGTGTTGAGGCTGTCGTGGCCGGCGATGACCTGGGCGATGTGTGGGGGCAGGCCGTTGAGGACGGCGTCGGTGATGAAGATCCCTTCTGAAGTCATGCGGTGCGAAGTGCAGGGGGGCACCGGTGCTGTCGACCAGTCCGGATGCGTCGAGCGTCTCCGTCAGGGCCGTTTGTTCCGAGACGCGGCGGGTTTCTCCGCTGACCGCCCATTGAAAGAGGACCGGCATGGGATCGTTCCAGGTCCTCTCATTGCTGTCGTACGTACGGATCGAGGGGATCACTCCGTTCGGCTGGTTCTTACGGAAGCCCCCTTTCCAGCGGAGAGGATGGCGAGTTGCTGTCCGGTGGACAGCAACTGACCCTCGATGTCGCCCCGATAGGCGTCCTGCACCCTCACCTGCCACCGCACGATCACCTGCGGGATCGGGCGTCGGCCGGGCGACGGCCCCATGCCGAGATGGTCATTTGAGGAATGTCGATGAACCCCGGATCCTTCAATAGGCTGGCGAATTCGGTGAGGTCAGTGTCGGTGACGAGGCCACTGGCCAGGAGAGCGGGGGCAGCCCGGTCGATGAGTGGAGCCCAGCGGTCCTTTTCGAGCCCACCCATGCAGCCCAGGTTTCCGGAGTAGCTCACCTCGTTGAGTGCATTGCGGGCGAGGAGGGAGGGCAGGCTGCGGGCCCAGGACATGTCGGCGCCGTGTTCTCGGTAGGTGTGCTGGTAGGCGGAGAGGATGCGTTGGATAAGGGGGAAGGGGGAGTGATCGGCCGGCAGGTCGTAGGGCTCCTCGATGATGAGCCAGCCACCGGGAGAGAGCCAACTGGCGGCCTGTGTGAGCATGTCGTCACGGTTGGGCAGGTGACAGAACAGATAGCGGGCATGGATGAGATCGAAGGTGCCGGGCGTGTAATCCTCGTGCGTGATATCCGCTTCCTGGATTTCCAGGTTCGTGGCGCGGTCGGCATCGAGGTGGCGGGTGTCCAGGTCGACCGCGACGACTCGGCCGTCCGGGCAGCGCGCGGCGAGCCAGTAGGCGATGGAGCCGGCGCCTGCACCAAGTTCCAGGCAATTCCAGGTTGGCTGGATGCCAAGGCGATCGAGGATGCCGGTGGTGAAGGTGTCGACGCTGCCTTGGATGGACTCCAAGCGGTCACGTTCGCGGGGGGCGTCGTTGCTCAGCATGCCAGTGCTGTAGGGGGTGGTGGCGGGGCGCTGTGTCAAGGGTGTCGCCTAATCGTGGGAGTCGGGCAAGTCGTGGGAGATGGTCGGGACTTGCTGATCGCTGCGGTTCGTCTGGGCGGAATGGGCGGTGGGCTGTGCGGCGAAGGAGCGTACGGCGGGAAGGGTGCGGGCTCGAAGAACGGCGAGCAGGAATGTGGCCTCGCTGTGCAGGCAGTCTTCGCTGGGGTGTGCGGTGGCGAGCGGGTTCGGCCGGGGCGCGCTTGCGGCGGCTTTGGCCTGAAGCGCGGCGTGCAGCCAGCCGGCGGTGACCGCCGCCTCGACGTGCTCTTGGGGAAGGTCCTGGGTGGTGACGTGGCGGCGGGCGTGTTCCATCGTCTCGGGGGTCACGTAGTCCTGCAGGATGAGCAGGGCGTCGCGGATCTCGATGACCTGGCGGTAGAGCCGGAGATGGATCGTGTGCGGGCTGCCGAGCACTTGGCGGATCCGGCTGCGCGGTTTGTCGAGGGCGATGTGTGGGACGGTTTCGACGAGGTCGTGCCATAGGGGGTACAAGCGCCACATGGCTTGCGCGTCGCGGACCGTGCGATGGGCGGTAAGAGCCAGTGGCAGACCGACCCCGGTGGTCATCAGCCAAGCCGTGAGCCCGATGTTGTCGGGGAACAGCTCGCCCAGCCAGGCCGGTCGAGTCAGGAGGAAGGCCAGAACGACGCACCAGAACACGCTGGAGGAGAGGAAGCCTGCGGCGAGCAGGAGCAGGCCGGTGCGCAGGGGCCGGTCGTCACGGGCCTGGCGGCCGTAGCGCACACACAGCACAGCGCACGGGACTGTGCCGACGAGGTGAGCGCTGACGAGCAGCCACCAGAAGGGGCTGTACCAGGGGACGGCCTCTGCATTGACGCAGCCGGCATGCGGGTCGATGGTGTAGTCGAGCACGATCAGTGCGGCGATTGTCACGATCATCGGTCCGTAGATCAGCCAGGGACGGCGCCGTGCCATGGCTGCGAGGACGAAGTCGAGTATGAGGGCCGAGCTGAGGACACCCCACGCGTTCATGAACAGGCCGCAGCTTTGGGCGAAGGTGAAAGTGTGGTTCAGCGCGGCGGAGACAGGGTCCAGATAGACGGTGATCGACCCCGCCATGCCGATTACGGCCATCAGCAGCATTTTCTGCTGATGAGAGCGGCGGGCGGTGGGCAGCCGGAGGAGGATCACCAGCCACAGTGCCAGTGCGCCCAGGAGTTCTGCCCGGTACCCCAGGTCGTGGATCACTTGTAAGTCCATGGCCTCTACCTGCGGATCCCGAGGGCGGCCTCGAGCGCGCCGCGCACACCTGCCGACGGCGAGGGAGCGCGCATACTTGCGGTGGAATGGATCAGGCTGGCGAGAAGTTCGGCTTCCTGCTCCTGCTCAGTGGAGTAGTTGGTGCGGGCCAGGAGTCGGCTGATCATGTCGGGGCTGATGCTCGGCAACAGCGTGGAGAGCGCGCCGCGTGTCTCCTGGTCAGTGATGCGGTGATCCCACAGGATGTGCCCGACTTCATGGAGAACGATGTGTTCCTGATGGAACTTCGTGGCCTTTTCCTCGACGTAGATCGTGTCGTGGGTATCGGCGGCGATCCACAGCCCGCAGGCGCTGATGGCAGAGCCGATCGGCACAGTGTGGATCCGGATCGGCCGGCCCCGCCGCACCGACAGCTCGTCCACGAAAGCGTCGGCGGAGAACGGGCTTGGGATGTCGAGCGCGCTGACGAGCGCCTCGCACCGTTTGCGGACCTTCCGTGTGGTCATGGTGTCGCCCTGCTCTGCGATCGGACACCGATGGAAACTGCCGTCACATGCGTGGCATATGGCCACACCTTGCGGCCCCGAGCCGGTCTGCTTCTGGCAGCGGCTTCGGCAGCGGCCTGCCCGAGCGGAGCACGGCATCGGGTGCGGTTTCGGTGTCACGTGTTGGTGGGGGGTTGTTGACCGGACGTGTGCCGCACCTCGTCTCCGGTCGGCAGCACGCCGCGCAGCGAATCGCGGGCCTGCGCCGCAGCGTCGATGATCCCGGACAGGAGCCGCGAGACCTGGTCGGTGGTCGTGGCGACGGGCTGCGCGTGCGACGTTCGCAGGGCAAGGCCCGCAGCCTTGCTGTCCCGCAACTCCTTGAGGAATTCCAGCTCTTTGTTGACCTGCTGAAAGACCTCGTCATCGAGGAAGTAGGCACAGCGCTGGATGCCGAGGCTGTGAGCGACTTTCACCAGCGTCTCGATGGTCAGGTTGGCACCCTCGGCGGACTCGACTGACGCCAGGGTGCGTTTTGACACCCCGGCGAGCTCGGCGAGTTTGGCCAGGCTGAACGGTCCTTCGGGGTGGCTCCTGCGGATGTAACGAAGTCGCGCGGCGATATCGGCCTTCGTCGCGTGAACGTGGTCGTCCAAGGTCCGCGACCCGGATGTATCGGGTGCGTGCTGCTCCTCCACCGCCCACCTCCTTGGTGCGCCATATTGCTCCATCGCGGCAACATGTTGCAACCTGGCGTTCGAGGGGCCTATGGTCCTCGGTGTGAAGCGGGGGCTCACGAGAGGGTGATGGGCACATGCTAACGCGCCATCAGCGGGTTCTGTCCGTAAGGCCTACGGCCGGACTTCCTGCCCTCTCGCTCGGGGGACGGTATCTGCCGGAGAAGTCCGGCAGGTACCGCCCCGTGCCGGCCGTCGTTGTGTCGCTCACGCACAACGGGCTGTGGTGCCGACGCTGCACCACAGCCTGCTGCACCTGCATCCGGCCTGGCGCGCCGCGGGGCGCTGACGGACGCCGGGCGCTGTGAAGACGCGACACCGAGTATGCCCCTGGGGCGCTGCAGCGAGCGCTTCAGCCCGGCGTTTGCCGTCATGCCGTTTCCGGATCTTCGCCCCCTGGAGGCCGCAATGCGTTAGCTCATAAGCGGCCCCAGAGAGAGGAGCCGCCAGTGCGGGAGAGTAATTGTCAATACCCGTGGATCTGAGCTGCGCTCATGGCGATGTGGGCTTGCGGGCGAGGATCTGGATCCCGGTCGACTCGTGACCGTTCATGGTGGGCACCGTGATAGTCCGGGTGTCGATGGTCTGGAACCAGCTGGCGCGCACCGACATCGCCCACCCGGGATCTCGTCGAGGCGGTTCTGAGCGTCGGTCAGCCGTTCGACGAAGGCGCTCAGGGGCCAGCTGGGGCGGGCTGCCATGCGGGCGCCGACGATGCGCAGGGCGAGCGGGAGACGGCCGCACATCTGCACGATCGCGTCGGTCGCCTCGGGTTCCGCGGCCACCCGCTCCTTGCCGACGAGCCGCTCCAGCAGAGCGGTCGCCTGGTCGTGGAACATGACGCCGAGATGGAGATGGGTGGCGCCTTCCAGGGAGGTCAGGATCTCGCGGCTGGTGATCACCACCGCGCAGCCCGGACCGGCGGGGAGCAGCGGCCGGACCTGCTCGACGCCGGCCGCGTTGTCGAGCACCACCAGCAGCCGCCGGTCGGCCACCAGCGAGCGGAACGTGGCAGCGGCCTCCTCCGTGTTGGAGGGAATGGCCACCTCCGGAACGCCGAGCGTCGCGAGGAACCGTCCGAGCACCTCACCGGGTTCGAGGGGCGTCAGCCCGGCGGTGGCCCCGTGCAGGTCGACGTAGAACTGGCCGTCCGGGAAGCGTTCGGCGAGCTGGTGGGCGGTGTGGATGGCCAGAGCCGACTTGCCCACCCCGCCGGCATCGTCGATCACGGCCATCGCCACCCGGCCCTCGTCGCCGTCCTGCAGCAGTTGGTGCAGCACCGAGCTCTCGCCCGCGCGGCCGACGAAGGTGGCGCTGAGGTGGGGAAGCTCCCTGGGCACCACGACGGGCCTGCGCTCGGCGGCCCTCGCGGGTTCGGCGGGCGGCCGGGCCCCGAGCAGCAACGACGCGTCGGCCCGCAGGATCTGCTGGCGCAGCTGTTGCAGGGGCGGGCCCGGCTCGATTCCCAGTTCCTCGGCCAGCTGGTGCCGCAGGTCCTGGTAGGCGGCCAGCGCGTCGGCCTGCCGGCCCGCCCGGTACAGGGCCAACATGAGCCGGCCCCGCAGCCCCTCGCGCAGCGGGTGCTCGGCCACCAGTGCGTCGAGTTCGTCGAGGACGGCATCGTGGCGGCCCAGCCTCAGCCGGGCCTCGATGCGCGACTCCCGCGCCTGCGTGCGGTACCCCGCAAAGCGCATCGCCTCGGCCTCCAGGGCGGGCGTCGGCGGTACGTCGGCGAAGGGGGCGTCGCGCCACAGTCCCAGGGCCTCTTCGAGCCGCTCCGCGGCGGTCTCGGGCGCACCGCCGTCGAGCTCCCGCCCGCCCTGCTCGATCAGCTCCACGAACCAGTGGGCGTCGACCTCGCCCGGTGCCACGACGAGCCGGTAGCCGTGGGCCCGGTACCCCTGCGCGTGGGTCACCAGCAGTCGGCCCGACTCATCCCCCAGCGCCCGCCGCACCCGCGACACATAGCCCTGCAGGAGCTTGTCCACGCTCTGCGGAGGGTCGGCGCCCCAGAGTTCCGCGACCAGCCGGTCGGTGGAGACCACCTGGTTGGCGTCACACAGCAGCACCGCCAGCAGCATCCGCCACTTCGCAGGGGCGAGGGGGATCTCGTCGCTGCCGCGCCACAGCCCGAGAGGACCGAGGACCTGATACCGCATGCCACGCTCCGTCAGTCGTCACCCGTGCAAGGCAGGCCTGACGCAGGCCGGTTCCGGAGCCGGACACGTGCGGAAGCCGCGGAACCGGCCACGGACAGCCACCATATGACCTCCAGCGGTACCTCGAAAGCGCCAGCGCGGGGTTCGAACATCCCGGGCGCAATCTCCGCGGGCGGCAAGGAACTTGCCGACTCGCGTGCGACCGGTGGGATGCATTCCCTTTTGTTCCCTCCACGCTCCGAGCGCGGCGCCGGTGCGCCGCGCTTCAGAGCCGGAGAGCGTACGTCACCCGCGGGCCGGCGACCGGCGGGCGGCCAGCAGGCTGCGGACGACCGTGGCGGGCCGCAGGGCCGCGCCCGGCGGAGCCAGCAGGTGCTGCATGTCGAGGACGACGCGGTGCGCGTCCACCGAGACGTGGCTGGCCAGCAGCACCTGGCGGACATAGCGGTTCACCAGGTCGGTGCCCGGCGGCCGGCGGCCCACCGTCTCCGGGTACATGAAATCACGGCCCGTCGCTACCTGCCACGGGCCGGCGATCACCTTGGCCGCCGCACGGTAGTAGGCGCGGGCCATCCTTGAGGACGTGGTGTCGAACCGGTCCAGGCAGCGGCCGAGTTCCACCGCTTCCAGGGCGGCGACGCTCATGCCCTGCCCGTACACCGGATTGAAACTGCACAGGGCGTCACCGATCGCCACATAGCCCGAGGGAGGCTGCCGCAGCCGCTCGAAGAGACGCCGCCGGGCCTGCGGATAGGTGAACCGTCGCGCATCCTCCTCACCCACCGGCTCGGCGCGGGCGACCAGTTCTCCGACGTGGGGGGTCGGCAGCTCGGCGGCGAACGTCGCGAACCCCTGCGGATCGACGGGCGCGTGGGTCCCGTGCCAGCCGGCCAGGGTGACCATCCACCGGTCGCCCTCGACGGGGAAGACGGCGGCCGCCCGCTTGTCGTGCGGGGGAACGCCGGCTATCAGGTAGAGCAGTACGTCGTCGAGCAACCGGTCGTCGGCACCGCGCCGCAGCAGGCGGGTGGCGTATCCGACGTCCACCTTGACGGTGGCCACCTCGGGGGTCGAACAGCCCAGGGCGTGCAGCCACCGGTCGGACCGCGTACCGCTCTGTCCTGTCGCGTCCACCACCAGATCCGCGGCGAGGACCTCGCCCCCGTCCAGTTCGACCCCGGTCACCCTGCCGGCGGACCCGGTCAGCCCGCACACCGCGAGGAGGTCGCGGACCTCCACGGTGGGCAACGCGGCCACGCGGGCCCGTACCGCGTGCTCCAGGAAGGCGCGGCTGAGGCTGATCCCCTGCAGTCCGGTGGCACAGCGGATCCGATGGCCCCCCATCTGGTGGAAGAGCAGGTCCGAGCCGGGATCGAAGGGCACCGCCCCGCCCGCGACGAACTCGTCGGTGAGACCGGGAAACAGCTCTTCGAGCGTGCTCTGCCCGCTGACCAGCAACGCGTGCGCATGGCCACTCTGCGGCACGCCTCGCCGGTCTCGCGCGTCCCCGGGCAGAGCGTCCCGGTCCACGACGGTCACCCGGGTGAACCGGTCGGCCAGCGCACGCGCCGCGACAAGTCCGGCCATCGACCCGCCGATGACCACTGCCTGTGCACCGACCCAACCCATGGTCGGACCTCCCTTCGAGGGAACCACCGGCCTCAGCCAGTGGGAGAATCGAATCCTTGGCGTGCCCGGCGCCGGGACGAAGACGCATCGGGCCGCGGCGCGGAGGGCGGCCGGGTCCCGCGCCGGGATCCGGCGTCGGCGGCTCGAGGGCGCGCCGTACATCCACGTGCGTGCGTGGGTCGCCTCACGGAGCCTCCACAACCCCGGTGAAAGTGGTGCCGCGACAGTTCACGGCACCGGGGCAGTCTAGAAGTGCGGTGTGGCATGCGCCACTTCAGGGACGCCGACCTGTGCCGCCGGCCCGTACGAGCGGCCCAGGGGAACGACCTCCCAGTGCCCGTCAGGCGCATGGCGGGGGCACGGACGTGGGGTCGCGGCCCCTGACGAAACGTCCTGCCGCTGCAGGAGGAGCCGCGGCGCGGCCGTTCGGGTGCGTCCGGCGGTGGACGGTGCCACGGGGCGGGTAAGTGCCCAACCCCCGCCGTCTCCCAGGGCCGTAAGAAATGCCTGCCACTGTTCCCGACCTAACCCGAACGCCGGGCCATCGGGGTCCTTGCTGTCCCGGACGTAGACGGCGTGTCCGGCATCGGCGACCTCCACACAGTTCCCTCCGTTTCCCATGCTGTAGCTGCTCTTGCGCCAGTGCAGTTCAGTCGGGTCCACCATCGATTTCCTTTCGCAGCCGACTTATGAGGGTGCGCGAGTCCTGGGGGGGACAGTGCGTTGGCCTGGATGAGGTTGAAGGCGAGCTGATGCTGCCGGAGTTGATGGGCGTCGTTGGTCACCTGGCCGCCGATGAACGACTCCCCGTAGAGGACGTCCGGGCCCTCCCGGAAGCCCATGATGCGGAACGGGGTCATGCCCCCGGGGTGCTCGCGCACACTGAACGGGATGACCTGAAGGTGCACCTTGGGCAGCTCGGCCAGGGTCACCAGGTGTCCGAGCTGCTCGCTCATGGTCCGGCTCCCGCCGACGCGCCGACGGAGCACCGCCTCGTCGAGGGTGATCATGATCTGCGGTGGGTCGCGTCTCTCCAGAATGCGCTGCCGGTCCAAGCGGGCGGTCACGTACTGCTCGATCTGCAGCGCCGGGGCCACCGGATGGGCGGTGGTGAAGACGGCCCGGGCGTAGGCCTCGGTCTGCAGCAGACCGGGAACGGCGACAGTCTCGAATTCCTGGACGAAACTCGCCTGCTGCTCCAACTCGATGACCTGCCAGAACCAGTCCGGATAGGCGGACTTGACGAGGGAGGGCCACAGAGCTGCCAAGGCGCCGTCCGCGCCGAGCAGCCGGTCGGCCTCGACGGCGAAGCTGCGGGAGGGCATCCCCTCGGCGTTCTCCACCCGCTCGACCTCCGCCTCGGCGCACCGCAACCGCTCGGCGACCTCCCGGCGGGCGAGTCCGGCCGCCAACCGGTACCGCTGCACCGTGCCCCCGAAGCGGGCCAGTGCGGAGGGCAGGTTCTCACCGCGAGACTGCGTCGGGCCGGCCTCCGGCGCCCTCACCGGTACCAGGCCCCGGCCGGCCGGCGGTTGCCAGGCCACCGTCCCGTCCGGCCCGAGCGCGGCCCGAGCGATCGGCGTAGGCAGCCAGGACGGCTTCGGCTGCCGCGGCGCCGCCGGAACGCGGCTGAGCAGCCCCCAGGAATGCACGCCCGGGCGGGCCGCGGCGGACAGGGCCGCCTCGATACAGGCCCGTGCGCTCTGCTCCGTCGCACACGTACCGCACGGACCCTGCTGGTGTCTGCTGTCGCAGACCTGGTGCACCTCCCACGCGTAGAGGTGGCTGTGTTCCAGCGCGGATGAACTCCGGCCCATGCTTCCGGTCACGCCGTTCACTGGTCCTCCCTCAGGAACTGCGGCCTACCCGACCACCGGTGCCGGCTCGGGCCGATGCCGGGTGTTTGGAGGTGTATTCGTCTTCTGCTGTTCGCGTCTTGCGCCGTTCGCGTCTTCCGCCGTGTGCGTCGCAGGTCGCCGCCCGGGGTACGGCGATCGGTACGGAGCCGCGACGCGGCCCCCGGCCGGCCCACGCGGGTCATCGAGGCGGCGTCCCGCCGCTCCCGTCGATGGCGACGGTGCACCAGGTGGTCTTACGGCCACGGCGGTCCCGGCGCGCACCCCAGGCGGACGCGATCGCCTGCACGAGGAACATCCCTCGGCCCTGCTCCTCCTGGGGACCCGCCTGGTGGACGACGGGCTGTGCCGCGGACCCGTCGGTGACCTCCACCAACAGGCGGTCACCGATCTGCATCAGGTCCAGGGTGGTCCAAGTGTCGGGTGCGTACTTGATCGCGTTCGCGAGCAACTCGCTGACGAGTAACCGGCTGTCGTCGACGACTCCGGACGGGCACCCCCAGGAGAGGAGGGCCTCGCCCACCGCCGCGCGCGCCTTGCCGACCTCGGACGCCGCCGACCGGAGGTGGAGGTGCACATGCCGGCCGAAGCCGAGGTTGCAGTCGGAGCACACGAAGCTGTGGAAGCCGGTCGTCCCTGCCTCGGCGCCGGTGTCGATCCGCATCCGGACGTCCGCCGCCTCGCGGTCGTCACGGGGGTACGGCGTGGCCGACCGCTGCCGAGGCACCTGCCCGCCGTGCGACTGTTCATGAGGCACCGCACGGTGATGCGGATCATGAAGATAGGTCATGACACGCCCCTCTGCCGCAGTGGGCGGGCGTGGGGGCCGCTGCCGCTCGGGATCTGCGGGCAATGGTGCGATCGGCGCTTCGGCGCCCTGGCACGGCGTCGACGCGGAGCGCGCTGACCGGGGGCCCGCCGTCGTCGACACCCGGTATCCCGGGCGAGGGACGTTCGCTCCCTGCGTTTCCAGGCATCGATGCCCTCCCGACAGCCGTTCACCGAGGCAGCGGCTCCCCCGCGGCTTGTCCGAGCTTCACCCTGCACGACCGGGGGAGAGCGGCGGTATATCGGCGGTATCCGTCCGGTCGCGGGCAGCGCGTCCGTCGTCCGAACCGAGTGGCGCGCCGTCAATCGCGTCGGCCCGAGGAGACGAGCTCCAGGACGACAAATGCACCGCGCACGAAGATCTATCGGCATGAAGGGAGGCCCAGACCGGTTCCTCCGGTCCGCGAGCACGAAAAGACGAAACCGACCCGGAATCGGAGACGGATTCCTCTATTCCTGGTTGCCCCCCACACTGATCCGCGGTTCGCCGCTGCCGTCGATACGCGCCGACTCCCTCGGCAAATGCCCTCGGTCAACTCGTCGCGAGCGGTGGGGAGATCACTGTATCTCCGAGATCGCCCGCGAGCCCGGAGCCACCACAGGCTGACGCCGCCACGGCGTCGCTCACGCAGCACTTGTTGGATGCGCCACACCGACCAGTGGCGATCAAGTCAAACTCGCCGTCGGCGTCCTGAATCCCCTCCGGGCGCAGACTCCAACTCCCGCTGGCAGCAGCCGTGTTACGGCAACAGGGCCCCACCGGTCGGCACCGATCGAATCACGCCACCGCATGGGATGACGGCCGTGGTTCCAGGCTTGCGACGCACCGTCAACTTACGACAGGATCCCGAGCGTCCGCTTCCGGCTGAATGGGGTCACAGCCCTGCCGCGGTGCACGTACCACCGGGTTTGCCTCGGGCATACACACCGAGGTGCCGGCTCGGTGACGCCCTGACCGACATCGTCGCCGGCGGCGGGCGCGGCGGTGTATGAGGCACGTGGCTGGAGATCCCGGCTGTGGCCGGACCCGCCACACGGGGGACGGGGGCGCGCATACCCGGGGATGAGGCACACCGACGTGCCGCCATCTGACGACCACAGATGAGAAAGGCCCAAGTGACAGACATGACGCTGGACGAAGCCGCCGCGACGCACGCGAAGGAGCCGGCCGCCGACCAGCCGGGAAGCCCCGTGTACTACCAGCAGATCGGCGGCGCGCAGGCCGTCAGAAAGGTCGTCGACGATCTCTATCTCCACGCGTTGAAGGACGAGCAACTGTCCCCGTACTTCGACGGCGTCGACCTGCCCACGCTCAAGCGCCACATGGTGCTGATGCTGACCAAGGTCCTCGGCGGCCCGGACAACTACGCCGGGCGAGGTCTGGCCGAGGCGCACCAGGGCCTGGACATCACCGGGGAACACTACGAGCGGGTGAGCCACGTCCTGCTCGGGGTGCTGTGGGAGAACCGCGTCGGGGTGGACGTGCTGATGCACGTCTCCGGCGTGCTGACCGCGGTCAAGGAGCAGATCGTCCGAGAGACCGGCGACGAGCTGGTGCGGAGAGCCTGACATTGTGGTTGACGCTCGCCGTTTGCAGGAGAGCTGGAACGTGGTCGCCGGTTACGGCGACCAGGTGCCGCTGTTCTTCTACTCGACGCTGTTCTTCACCCATCCCGAGACCCGGGACATGTTCCCGATCGGCATGGCAGGTCAGCGCGACAAGCTGTTCGGGGCGCTGGGCACCATCGTGTCCCGCGTCGACCAGGTGGACGACCTGGTGCCGTTCCTGGAGCAACTCGGCCGGGACCACCGCAAGTTCGGCGTCCAGGCCGACCATTACCCCGCGGTGGGGTCCGCCCTGCTGGGGACCCTGGCCCACTTCCTCGGCCCGCAGTGGACCGGCCAACTGGCCGCCGACTGGCAGGCGGCGTACGAGTTGGTCGCCAAGGTCATGCGCCAGGCCGCCGAGGAGGCCACCAACAGCAGCCCGCCCTGGTGGGACGCCGAGGTGATCGGGCACGAACGGCGAACGCTGGATGTGGCCGTGCTCACCGTCAAGCCCAACTATCGCCTGGACTACCTGCCCGGCCAGAGCGTGGCGGTCGAGACCCACCTGCGTCCCGGGCTGTGGCGCTACTACAGTCCGGCCAACGCCCCCCGCCCGGACGGCACCCTCGACCTCCACGTCCGCATGGTGCCGGGCGGCCCGGTCTCCTCGGCGCTGGTGCACGGCGTCCAGATCGGGGACGTGCTGAGGTTCGGCGCCCCGGTCGGCAACCGGCTGACGCTGGACCCGGACGGAGACCGGCCGCTGCTGCTGGTCGCCGGCGGCACCGGGCTGGCGCCGCTGAAGGCCCTTGCCGAGCAGGTCGCCGGGCAGCGGGCCGGGCGACCGGAACGCCGAGTGACACTCGTCGTCGGCGCACACACTGACCACGACCTGTACGACTGGCCGGCGCTGGAAGCCCTCGCCAAGGCCAACCACCGCTGGCTGAACGTGATCCCGGCCGTCTCCGAGGTCTCCCTGCGGCCCGAGGAGAACGGCACCGCGGTGGAGGTGGCGCTGCGCCTCGGCCGCTTCACCGACCACGAGGTGTACGTCTGCGGCTCGGACACCATGGTGCGCGACTCGGTGCAGCGCCTCGCGCAGACCGGTACGCCCGCCGAGCGCATCCGGTTCGAGTCGTTCACCGGCCTGGGCGGCGAGCAGTACGGCGTCGCGTCTCACGGGGAGGACATGGAGTCATGAGCACGCCCTACAACCAACCCCAGCGTCGGCTGACGCCCGAACAGATCCGCACCAAGCAGTTCACCCGCACCCCGATCGGCCGGCGCGGCCTCAGCGAGGAGGAGGTCGGGCGTTTCATGCTGAGGGTCGCCGACGAGTTGACGGCGCTCCATCAGGACCTGGCCGGGCTGTGGGCCGAGAACGACCGCCTGCGCAACTTCTACCGCGAGCGTGGCGAGCGGGCGGAGGGCCATGCCGGTCAGACCGGCATGGCCGTACCTCAGCGGCAGCCGACCTTGGAGGCCGTCAACCTGCTCTCCCGCGCCCAGCAGCAGGCGGACTCGCTGATCGCCCAGGCCCGTGAATACGCCCGGCAGGTCGCCGACCAGGCCCGTAGGCAGTACCACGACGTGCTGCGCGAGGCGCAGCGCCGGGCCCAGGAGGAGGCGGAGCGCGCCGTACTCGAGTACCGCGCCCGCTCCGGCACCCACTACACCGCCGAGTTCGAGGAACTGGAGCGCCGCCTGGCGTGGGCGCGTGCCTTCCTCGACGCCATCCAGTCCGTGGAGTCACAACTCAAGACCGCCCGCGAGGCTTTGGCGTACGAGGTGGAGAAGCTCGCCGACGCCGGCAGGCCCACGCGCCCGGCCACCGGGCCGGGCCACCGGCTGCCCGGGCAGATCCCCGGCGGAACCGTGGACCTTCCGCAAAGCTCGGGCACGAGCGGTCCGAGTGGCGCGGGCACCTGGACCACCACGGGATGAGGAGCCGGCCGTCGGGGTGTCACCGGCACGCCCGACGGCCGGGCACGGCCCGCGTGCCCGGGGACGGCCCAACGGAGCGGCCGGTGTGTCGGCTCCGCAGCCGGGCAGTGCGCTTCTCCAGCAGCCCGTTGTAGAGGGCGCGGTAGATGGTCTCCGGGCAGGCGTTCATCCCCGGCTGTCCAGGGCGAGTGCGGGCCAGGTACTGAGTGATCTGCTGCGGTGACCAGCGCTCTTTGAGCTTGTCGTTGACGATGTCACGTAGCTGAGGGGGGCTTGCTCGGAGTTTCTCCGGCTTCGGACGGCGTCGGCGCAGGATGGCCTGGTTGTGCGACCACCAGGGGTTATGGGTGCCGTTGGGACCGCGGCCGCGGGAGATCTCCCGGTAGACGGTCGAGCGGTGTTTGCCAATTTCCCCGGCGATCGCCGAAGCCGTGTGACCGGCAAGCACGCCCTCGGCGATCGTGATCCGGTCGTCCTAACCCAGATAGCGTTCGTCGATGCATTTGTCGGGCAGCAGCGTGTGTCCGGCCTTGACGAACCACACCGAGCCCGCGCTGGTGGATACGCCCACATGGCGGGCAGCGGGTGCTCCTTTCAGGCCACCTCTACGCAGTTCGAAGTACCTCTTGGGCATCGACAGCGGCAAGCGATCTGGCGGATACTTCGGCATCAGACGGACTCCATCCAGGAGTCGCAACCACCGATGGAAACCGCCCGCTGTCCAGTGGCCGGTTCTGCCACTCGTACATGCCGTCGATCACCTTGTCGGTGATCGTGGAGATGGTCGTCTTGGACACTTCGGCGCCGTAGACCTCTTTGAGGCGGGCCGAGATCTCGCCGTGGGTCAGACCTCGGGCGGACAGTGAGAGGACCATCTCGTCGACGCCGTTCAACCGCCGCCGGCGCTTCTTGACAATCTGTGGCTCGAACGAGCCCGCCCGGTCCCGGGGCACCTCGATTTCCACCGGCCCGACGTCGGTGAGCACGGTCTTGGAGCGGGTGCCGTTGCGGACGTTGCCGCTCTCGGTCCGTTCGTGCCTCTCGTGCCCGAGGTGGCCGGTGATCTCGCCTTCGAGGGCGGACTCGAGGATCCTCTTCGTCAGCTGCCGCAGCAGCCCACCCTCACCGGTCAGCTGGATCCCGACGGCCTTCGCCCGGCCCACCAGCTGACTGATCAGCTGGTCATCCAGAGCGTCCCGTATCCCGGCGGGCTGAACTTCATCGCCATCGGCGGTGGTCTCGCTTTCTCCGGATCAAGCAGATCCAGTATCAGCGTGTCCACCACTCAGGGGGAGGCTCCCGGGTATCTGCGGTGTACTCGCTACCTTGATCCGCTTTGATCACGATCATCACTACCCGCGAGGCGGGATGCGCCATCACGACCCAGCCAGCGAGCAGGCATTGGCGATCACGATCGGACTGCTGCTGCTCGTTGGCACCGCTCTTCTCGTCGGGTGTGGGTGTCGTGGGAGGCGTGTTCCTGGTGAAGCGGGGTGATGGTGCCCACCTTCAGGGGTACGAGGTGTTGACTGGTGAAAGGCTGCCACGCATGCAGCTCATATCGGGTCATCTGGCTTGCGTGGCGTTCGCATACCCCGGAGGGTCGAACCCATGAAGGCGATCAGCTACAGCCGGTACGGCGGCCCCGAGGTGCTGGAGTACGGCGAGGTCCGCGATCCCAAGGTCGGACCCGACACGGTTTTGGTGAAGGTGCGGGCCGCGGCGGTGAACCCCGTCGACTGGAAGTGCCGCGAGGGCCATCTGGACAGCATCCTCGACGCCGTCTTCCCGGTGATCACGGGCTGGGACGTCTCCGGGGTGGTGGTGCAGCCGGGCGCCTCGGTCACCGAGTTCGCCGTCGGCGACGAGGTCATCGGCTACGTGCGCGAGGACTTCCTCTCCCGGGGCACCTTCGCCGAGTACGTGGCCGCCCCCGTGCGCACGCTGGCCCGCAAGCCGCGCAACCTCCCCTTCGAGGAGGCGGCCGGGCTGCCGCTCGCCGGGCTCACCGCCTTCCAGGCGCTGACCAAGGTGATGGAGGTCAAGGCGGGCGAGACCGTGCTCGTGCACGCCGCCGCGGGCGGGGTCGGCTCGATCGCCGTCCAGCTCGCCGCGCACCTGGGCGCCCGGGTCATCGGTACGGCGAGCGAGTACAACCACGAGTACGTGCGCTCGCTCGGCGCCGAACCGGTGACGTACGGGGAGGGGCTGGCCGAACGGGTGCGGGCGCTCGCGCCCGCGGGCGTGGACGCGGCGTTGGACACGATCGGTGGCCAGACGACGAAGACCTCGGCGGACCTGCTGACGCCGGAGGGCCGCCTGGTCTCCATCGCCGACCCGGAGGTGGTCGGCTACGGCGGCCTGTACTACTTCGTCCGCCCCGACACCGACGACCTGACACGGCTGTCCGAGCTGGCCGAGGACGGCGTGGTGTCCGTGCACGTGTCGCAGACGTTCCCGCTGGAGCGGGCGGCGGAAGCGCAGCGGCTGAACCAGGAGGGGCGGACCCGGGGCAAGATCGTGGTGAAGGTGGACTGGCCTGAACCCGCCCCCGACTACGAGGGCGCCCTCTAGCCCGGCTGGCCCGGTCAGACGACCAGAGCCGCCGCGCACACCGCCAGGGCGACCGCGTACAGAGCCGCCGCCGTGGCGAGCCATGGCGTGTGGGCCGGGGGCACGCCCTCCTGCGCCAGGACGCGGATGCGGTACTGGGCCAGGAGCAGAAAGCCCAGCCAGAGCATGCAGCACAGGGCGCAGACGGCGAGGCCAGCGGGTCTGGCGCCGTCGTGCAGGGCCGTCTTCACGGCCAGGACGGCGGCGACCGTGCGCCTGGAGTTCGACGCGGAGTCTGCACGCCAGCGGGCGATCGCCGGCGGGAACCCGCCGGACGCGGAGCCGTACGTCGAACCGCGCGACACGCGCGCGTGGGACGAGGAGGACGTACGCCGGCTGGACGACGCGTGAGCGTGCTGGGCCGGAACCCGGTAGGGCGGCCCGCGCGCGGGGAACCTGTCCTCGCATGCACATCGATCTGACTGGACGCACCGCCCTCGTCACCGGTTCGACGCAGGGCATCGGTGCCGCTATCGCCGCCGGTCTTGCCCGTGCAGGCGCCCGGGTGGCGGTGAACGGACGCAGCGAGGAGAGCGTGTCGGCCGCGGTCGCCACGCTGGCCCGGGAGGTCCCCGGCGCAGAACTGGTGCCGGTGGCCGCGGACGTGGCGGGCGAGGAGGGCGCCGGCCGGGTGGCCCAGGTGCTGCCGCGGGTCGACATCCTCATCAACAACCTCGGCATCTTCGGCTCCGCCGACCCGCTGGAGATCACTGACGCCGAATGGCGGCGGTACTTCGAGGTCAACGTCCTGGCCGCCGTACGGCTGACCCGGACCTACCTGCCCGGGATGACCGAGCGCGGCTGGGGGCGGATCCAGTACATCGCCAGCGACTCCGCCGTCGTCATCCCCGCCGAGATGATCCACTACGGGATGTCCAAGACCGCGCTGCTCGCGGTGAGCCGCGGATTCGCCAAGAAGACGGCGGCCACCGGCGTGACGGTGAACTCCGTCATCGCCGGGCCCACCCACACCGGCGGGGTCGAGGACTTCGTGTACGAACTCGTCGACCGGTCCCTGCCCTGGGACGAGGCCCAGCGCGCCTTCATGCGCGAGCACCGCCCGCAGTCCCTGCTGCAACGCCTGATCGAGCCGGAGGAGATCGCCAACATGGTCGTCTATCTCAGCTCCGAGCAGGCCTCGGCCACCACCGGGGGAGCGCTACGCGTCGACGGCGGGTACGTCGACGCGATCCTGCCCTGACCGTTCCCTCGCCCTACCAGGTCACCGGCAGGACGCGCGGCCCGCGGACGCGCTGATCCCCGAGCTGGCGTGGGCCCCGCTTACGGGCCGAGCGCACGTCCCGTACGGCATGCGTGCGCTTCCCGTACGCCTTCCGTACCCGTGGTCGGCGTGGCCAGCCCACCATCGGCACCGCTTACAGCGACCACGACCTGGTCCTCGGTCGCCGCACGGTCGAGGACGTCGCGGTGGACGGCGGTCACGGAGACAGGTGTCAGGAGCGATCGAACAGAGTGACTACGCTCTGCGGTGCTTCCTGTCCGAAGAAGATCTCCAGGTTTTGCGCCGAGCGCCTGGCGGCGTCGCCACTACGCAGGAACAGCCGCTCTTCGTAGGCGGTGAGCGCGACCTCGATGTCGGGTTGCTCAACCAGCTTGCTCGCCAGGTCTGCGCCGTCGTACATGGCGAGGTTCGCACCCTCGCCGGCGAAGGGCGACATCAGATGCGCGGCGTCGCCGACGAGCGTCACGCCGGGCACCCTGTCCCATTTGAGCCCGACGGGCAGGCCGTAGATGGGTCGGAGCCACGGTTCCACGTCGCTCTGTGTCACGAAGGCGGTGAGCAGCGACGACCAGCCATCGAACTCGTCGGCAAGTTGACGGGGGCCAGCGGACGGGTCGCCGAAGTCGATCGACCTCATCCACACCTCGGGCTTGTTCAGCGCCACGTATCCGCGCACGTGCCCGTCGGCGTAGCGATGCGCGATGATGCCTTTGCCCGGCGCGACCGCCATCAGCGTGCCGCTGCCGATCGCGGCCACGCTCGCCCGACAGTCCTGACCGCCCGAGGCGAGGGCGATCTCGATGAAGCAGGTTCCGCTGTAGACAGGCTTGGCGGGGGTGAGCAGCGGACGCACCTTCGACCATGCGCCGTCCGCGCCGATGACGATGTCGGCGCGCGTGGCGGAACATTCCGCGAAGGTGAGGACGTAGCCGCCCTCCGGAAGGTATCGGACCGAGGTGACCTTGTGACCCCACCTGATCGTCCCGGGCGCCAACGAGTCGATGAGCAGGCGCCTGAGTTCGCCACGATCCACCTCAGGACGGGCCGAACCGGGGTCCGCAGGCATGTCGAACAGGATCATGCCGTGGCGGTCGACCACACGCTTGGCGTCCTCGCCCGGGCGGACCAGAGTGAGGAACTCGTCGTACAGACCAGCTGCGCGAAGCGCGACCTGTCCGGTCTCTTCATGGATGTCAAACAGGCCGCCCTGTGCACGGGTCGTCGCCGAAGCCTCACCCTCGTAGATCGTCGCGGCGACGCCGTGAGCCTGAAGCACCCGCGCGAGCGTCAGCCCGCCCAGTCCCGCTCCGACAATGGCGATGGTCTTCTGCATGCTGCGCTCCTCTGTAGCGCCGACACGTGCCGGCGATGGTCAGCGCCAAAAGCGGACGGGATGCCCGATCTCGGCAAGGAGACGCTCACCGATCAGAACCATCTGCATCGATGTACGAGCGATGTCCGGCGGGTGGACCGCGGAACATCGTTTTTCGCGACCTCGTGACTATAGCTCGGCATCCGCCTCGCGGTGACCGGGACCGCTCACGCCGCGACGCACCGCGCCAGCCACGTTCATCCTCGACAACCGCCTCGACCGGCTCGGCAGTGTTGCCGGAAAGATGACACTCGCTCGCCCTGGTCCATCTGACGAACGCGGCGTCGCGCGCCTGAAGTCCTGGCGGATCTTCCGCAGATCCCGATGAAGTCCCAACGGCATGACGTCAATCGCCGAAGCGGTCCTCACCCTGGAGCGGCAACGCTGAGGAAGCTCACTGACGGACGTACTCAACATCGCTGCCACAGCCAACGAATTCTGCCGAACGCTGCTCAGCGCCGCCTCAGCCACCTCAATCGCTCCAGGATGACGATTACTCGGGCGGGCCACCGGCAGGCCGGTGGCCGTTGAAAAGATGCCGAGCCATGCAGTTCAACTGCCGTATGTGGCAATGCCGTTGCCAATGTGACGCGGTACGCCAGAGAGCTGATGGGGATAGGGGCCATGGCAGGAAGCACGCAGGAAGTACTCAAGGCGAGCACCACGCTGGAACGGGGCAGCCCGTTGGAATGCGGTTGAACCAGCTGCCGGCCGACCTGGGCGGTGGTGGCTCCACGGGAGGTGGGCAGCCGGACCTCGCGTCCTCTCCCGCCGAGAAAAAGGCCGCGGCTAACACGCTCCACAACGAGATCGAGCCACACACCACGACAGCGGGGGCCTGGGCGGACGACGAGACGAGCGCCGTGGTGAAGGCGTTCGATGCGAAGGACGGGCATGGCTGGGTCACGTCCAGTGCCGTGAGCAAGGCGCACAAGACCTGGAGCGAACAGGTACCGCAGCCTCCACAACCAGCCTCTTCGCCTTCTCCGGCGCTGAGGCCCCAAACCGTGTGACACACCTGCAGGCGCTGGAGAGCCATGCTCAAGACCTGTGGATGGGACCGCGGCGTCGCTGAGGCCCTCGGTGTCACCAACCCGCCACGTGACCAGCGGGCCCTCTCGGCACGGCTCGACGCCTCCCGGCCCGAGCTCCGGCTCACTCCCGAAGCCCGGCCCGCGGCCCGCTTCATGCTTCTCGACCCTCCGCTGTCGCTCCCCGGTACGGCGCTCTCGCCGCGGCCGGGGTGACCCTGCTGCCCTCCTGGGCCCGGACGCTGCTGCGGCTGCCCCGCCTGCCCCTCGTCGAGGACGTCACGGTGCGCCCGGCCGGTCACCTGCTCACCCGGACCATCCGCTGGGCCATGTCCCCGCCACCGCACATCAGCTGACAACACGTCAGAGCTTGCGCCAGCGGGCCTCGCACCAGGAGAAGACGCCGAACGCCGCCAGACCGAGCGCGATCACCGCGAGCAGCCACGGGCCGGCCGGCAAATCCCGGAACGCGCGCAGGGTGTCGTCCATGCCCTTCGCCTTGCCGGGCTGGTGCCGGACCGCCGCCACCACGGCGAACACACCCGCGACGGCGAACACGATCCCGCGGGCCGTGCCACCCGCGACACCGAAGAACTCGGTGACCTTCCGCGCCTTCGCGGACATGACCGCCGTGTTCAGGTGCTTGCGGAACTTCTTCATCACGGCCCGGGCCGCTATGTACAGCCCGGCGGCCACCACGGCCGCTCCGGCGATCCCGACGATCCACTGGCCGCCCGGCCACCCCAACACCTTGGCGGTCAGGTCGTCGGTGCGGCGGTCGGAGGAGCCGCTCCCGCTGCCCTTATCGCCGGCCGCGTACGAGAGCACCGACCACGACACGACGGCGTAGAAGACGAACCGGCCCGCGGCCATGACCCGCTTCGAGGGCTTGCCCCCGTCCGTGCCCGCGCCGCCGAAAACGGCCTGCGACAGCCGCCACAGCGCCATGCCGGCGAGCGCGATGCCGACGATCCACAGCATCGCCGACCCGAACGGGCGCTGGGCCAGCTCGCTCAGCGCCCCACCACGGTCGGCCTGCTTGCCGCCGCTGTCACCACCGAAGGCGATCTGCAGGGAAATGACCCCCACCAGCAGATAGATCAGCCCGCGGGCGGCGAAACCCGCACGCGCCGCCGCGGCCATCGCCGGGCTGTCCGCAGCCCGGCGCGCCCCGCCCCGCCCACCCACTGCCCATGCCTGTGCATTCATACTTCAGCCGATGCCCCCGGACCCCGTTCCGACACCTGGGCCCGGGGCGCCCGGCGCCCGGCCTCAGCGGGCCGGATCGTCGCCCCGCGTCCGCACCCGCTCCTCCAGCCGCAGCAGACTGCGTTCGAGGGCGTCGCACACCCGCTGCTCGCCCGGGCCGGGGCCGGCGTTGAAGAAGGACAGGTGCACGGTCCGACAAGTACGCGGCGAAAACGCTGTCGTTCTTCACCGGCTACCACCTCGACGGCTCGATCAGCCAGTCGCGACACCACCCTGAACGGGTCTGCACGCTACCAGCAGCGCACAAACTTGCGCGGCTCGGAGACGAGAGGCCCCGTTCTGGTCCACGAGCTCCGCGAGCATGCCCCCAGTATTGGCCAGAAGCTTATATCCGTGGTGGCGAGATGCCTGTGGGACTAAGACCGTGTCCTACGTGGTGAGTTGGACGTATCGTCCGCGATCTCCCACAACCCGTCTGGCACGATCCAGCTCCACTCGTCGCGTCCGCCCCGCCTGCCACTTCGCTGGCGAGACGAACCGAGAGGGCCAGGCAGAGGGGGATTTCTTTGGTTCTCAAGGGCCTCCTGCCCGAGGCAGCCGGACAAGAGACTCTCGCCACGCTGGAGCGGACTCCGCACGCTGGCCTACAGCGCCCCTGGTTCGCCGCGCCGCCGGAAGGTCACGGCCGCTGGATTCAGTTCGCCGAGCCGCAGGAGGACGACGACTACATGCCACCAGCTCGCCGCCGGCCGATCGGCCGTTTTGTCGATCGCTTCTCTGGCCGAGTGGACAAGGAAGAAGGCCCCCGTCTCGACGGGGGCCTTCGACCTCTTGGAAGCACCCACACTACCCCGCTCCAGGGGGATGGGGTCGCGCCCCTGGGGTAACTGCCTTACACCACGGCCCTCAGCCCACTGGGGCCGCGTCGGCCAGAACGCTGAGGTCCTCGGCGTGGGTGATGTACTGGTGGGTGGCCTTCCAAAAAAAGGTCGCGGATGAGCCCACCAGCACTGCCATCCTGCTGCGCCCATTCGCGGCGGAGGCGACCAGTGCGGCCAGTTCGTCATCATGCTGGCGGCGCACGTAGCCCGGAATCTCGCGCTGAGAGCGCCCAACGCGTGGGTCTCGAGAGCGGCATCGCTGCAGGCCACCGCCCCCTATTGGCGATGTGTCGTGGCGTGGCCGGATCCCACCACGTGTGAAGCGTCAAGGTCGCACTGTCGCACTCGTGAACTGTGTGAGCTGCGGCATTGCCAGTGACAGCGGGGCCCGCACGATGAGGTGGACGATGGGCATCAATCCTCCTCTTGGGTGATCATGTGCATGTGCGAGACAGCCAGGGGCTGAGCGTGTGGAAGACGGGGAACTGGTCGCGTACTCGCTCTGCCGGTGCAGTGCCACCTTCGCCAAAGTGTTCGACGCCGACGGCGGAGAGCCGGAGTGCCCGAGCCGGTCCTGACCGGCGCGCTCAGCGCGCTGTTCCTGCTGCTCTGTGACACCTGCCTTCACTCACCCGGATGGTCGAACCACCGGCGGACCGTCCATGCCGATGACAGCGTGGGGAAAGCCGGGCTCCAGCAAGGTCATCTGCCCATGGGTGAGCATCCCCCGGCGGGTGATCTTTCCACGGGACTCGCAGGATGATCCCGGCTGCTCGGCCGTAGGAGGACGGCCGGCTGGGCGGCCGCTCAACGCCGCCCGATCTCGTATGCAGGGAGCAACTCCACATGGCGATGAAGCAGACTTTGGTACTGGCGCTCGAGGATGCCCACCATGCCCATGCCGCAGCGCGCGACCGATTGCGGGCGGATGCGGCACTCGCGCCGCCCGGCCACCACCGGCAGGTGCTCGAGCGCCAGGCCGACGACATGCAGGACTGTGTGCACCGCATCGAACGCCATGCCCGCGGACTGCGGCCCCGCAGCCTTACCGGCGGCGCCGCCGACATGGCGCGGTTCGCCGCCCGCGCCACCTGGAAAACGGCCACGCTCCCGCTGACCCTCGGGCAGAAGACCGTGGCCGGGGTGATGCGCGGCCGGGGGCCGGCCGACGGGCGGCAGCTGCTGAGGAACACCGAGAACGAGTACGCCATCGCGGCCCGGGCCCTGGCCACCACTTGGGCCGGCGAGGTTCTCGCCGACCAGGCCCAGGACCAGGCGACCCTCGACCTGCTCCAGGAACTCCGCGGCCGGGACCAGGAGTTGCTGGCCGTGCTGGAGGACAACCTGGCCCAGCAGGCCCGATCCGTGGCCGCCGCGAGTGACGGCTTCCGTGTGGAACAGACGGCGAACGGCGGTCTCGCCCATGACGCCACCCGCCCGTTGCGGGCCGTCGCCGACCGGCTGCGCCAGGCGGCACACCCCGAAGAGCGCCCCGGCGCCGAAGAGGAGCCGGTGGCCGAGAAACCGGGAGTGACTGCCGCGGCCGAACAGATCCAAGGAGCGGTCAGCAGCGAGGGGAGCCTGCCCATCGTCGGCTTCAGCCAGCTCAGCGTCGAGGAGATCGAACGGCGCCTCCCTACTCTGTCCGAGTCCGCCCTGCACGTTCTCGAGGGGTACGAGCGCACGTACGGGCACCGCAAGGGTGTCTTGGAGGCCATCGAGCGGCTGAGCTCCCGGTCTTGACCGCACGACGCACCCGCCGAGCCCTCCCTCGGCTGCCTGGCCACACCTGCGAGCGGAGCTGTTCCCTCCTCCTTGGTCTGCGCTCCGGGACGCGCACGCGACGCAGAGCACGGGAATGCACACCGATGTCATGCCTCATATGTGCACCCGTTGTGACCGACTTCGCGCGCCCGGCACCGTGCGCACAGGACCTCCTTACTGCGACTGAGCTCCGCTCCTGCCCCATCGGGCGGTGGCGGAGCTCAGCGCTTTGGCTCAGTGCCTTGGGTCGGGGCGGATCAGGAGGAAGGGCTGGGGCTGGGGCCTCCGCCCGGACCGCCGCCGGGGGGACGGCCGCCCGCCTCGGGCGGTGTCGCGTCCGGGTCGAGGGCCAGCACGATCGAGCCGGTCAGGCCCTTGCTGTAAGTGCCCGGCTTGACCTGCTTGAGCGTGACCAGCGAGGCCGCGCCCGCCGACCGGGCGACGTGGTCTTCGGCCAGTTTGACCCGCTGGCTTCCCGTGTGCTGCGCGTACGGATCCAGCTTGGCGATGGCGTCGGCGACTTCGTCGGCGAAGAAGACCTGACCGGTGTGGGCGACGTGGCCGTCCTCGTACGTCCGGCCTTCGGCCTCGCCGCCGTAGTGCACCTTGAGGTGGATGTGGGTGGTGCGGCCGTAGTACCAGCCGGGGAAGATCGTCTCGAACGTCGCCTTGCCATGCCGGTCGGTGAGCTGCACTCCGCGCAGGAACGTCGCTTCGTCGGTGTTCGGAACGTGCCCGTTCTCGTCGGCTTTACTGGGATCGTAGGGCTGGTCCGGGGAGATGGCCGTGTAGCCGGCGTAGACGCCACCGGCGTCGCAGTGCCAGATGTCCACCGCCGCGTTGGGCAGGGGTTTGCAGGTTTTCGTGTCCACCACCTGGAAGGTCATGGCGAGCGGTACGCCGGGCCTACCCTCCGTGATGTTGCTGCGGACCTTCTCGTCCCCCAGATAGTAGGGGCCTGTCATCTGCTCCGCAGTGAGAACGCACTGCGGGGTGGCCGTGGAACCCGTGTCGGCAGAGCCAGCGGTGGTCGCGGCCGTGGCGGAACCCGAGGGCTCAGCTGAGGCGTTGGCGGCGTAGGCGGCGACTCCGGCCGCGCCGAGCCCCGCTCCGCCGAGTACGGTCAGGACCTTTCGCCTGCTGGGTCCCGCCTCGGCGGGGGCGTTTTCATCGTCCACTGAGCGTGTGTCCTGCTTGTCGTTTGACATGTCATGGAAGCTACAAACCGAGTGTGAGAGGGTCCTGGGCGGCGGCTGTGGATGCCCTATGTGACATCGGCTAGTGTGATGCGCCTGAAATCGCGGGCTTAAGTCTCTCGCTGATTCTCGGTGGCTGGCGGAGTGACTTTGGTGAGGTAGTCGGCGAGGGATTTGAGGATCTCGTCGGCGGTCTTGGTCCAGGTGAAGGGCCTGGGGTTCTCGTTCCATGAGTCGATCCAGGCCCTGATGTCATCCTCCAGCGCCTTCACGGAGGTGTGGACGCCGCGGCGGATCAGCTTGTCGGTCGGCAGGCCGAACCATCGCTCGACCTGGTTGATCCAGGAGGAGCCGGTCGGGGTGAAGTGGACATGGAAGCGGGGGTGCTTGCCGAGCCAGGTCTTGATCTCGGGAGTGTTGTGGGTGGCGTTGTCACACACCAGGTGCACGTCGAGTCCGGTGGGGACCGCCTTGTCTATCGTGACCAGGAACTTCTTGAACTCGATGGCCCGGTGGCGGCGGTGCAGTTCACCGATGACAGTGCCGTCGGCGATGTTGAAGGCGGCGAACAGGCTGGTGATGCCGTGCCGCAGGTAGTCGTGGGTGCGCCGCTCAGGCATGCCCGGCGTCATCGGCAGCACCGGCTGGGACCGGTCCAGCGCCTGAATCCGGCTCTTCTCATCCACGCACAACACCACGGCCTTCTGGGGCGGGTTGTGATACAGGCCGACGACATCGACGACCTTCGCGACGAACTGCGGGTCGGTGGAGAGCTTGAAGGCATCCTGCAGGTGCGGCTTGAGGTCGAACTTCTTCCAGATCCGCCCGATGGTGGACTTCGACAGCCCGGTGCGAGCGGCCATGGAGGCCCGCGACCAGTGGGTCTCCTGGCCCGGGGTGGAATCCAGCGTCGCGACGATGACGTCTTCGACCTGGTCGAGCAGGATGGACGGCGGCCGACCGGGCCGCGGCTCGTCGACCAGACCGTCCAGCCGCCGCTTGATGAACCGGGCCCGCCAGCGGTTCACCGACTGCTCGCTCACGCCGAGTTCGGCCGCCACCTGCTTGTTCGTCCCGCCCTCCGCGCACCGCAGCACGATCCTCGCGCGCAGAGCCAGGAACTGCGCGGTCTTCGCACGCCTCGCCAGGCGCGTCAGCTGAGCCCGTTCGTCAGCCTGGCTCGACGTGGAGACCTCCGTTCGCCGAATACATGGCGCGCCGGACGATGGGATAACCGTCCCCCGTTCGGCGTAGTCCGGCTAGCCCAAAATCATCGCGATTGCTCCACTCGGGTGAATATTGCCGACTGTGGTTGCATTCAGACGGGTATTGAGTTATTGAGCGATCTAACTAACCGTCCGATCATGTGACCGTCGTGTGCTCAAGTCGTTGAGGTGGGCATAGGGCGGGGTGATCTCACAGATGTCGAGTGGAAACGGCTGCGGCCGTTCCTCCCGGTCAGCAACAGGCGTTGTGGCCGCTGGCGAGACAACCGGCAGGTGATCGACGGGATCCTGCACCGGGTGCGGACCGGCGTTCAGTGGCGTGATCTACCCGAACGGTTCGGCCCGTGGAAGACGGTCCATGAACGGCACTGGTGCCGTTCATGGCACCTGGGAACGCCTGCTCCAGCGGGTCCAGGCCGAGGCCGATGCCGCGGGCGAGATCGACTCCACCATCGTGCGGGCGCATCAGCATGCTGTTGGCGCCCGCACCGATCCGCCGCCGACTCCCGCCTCAAAGGGGGACGCACCGGCAGAACACCAGCGCGAGACTTGCCGAGTCTGCTCGCCCGCTTGGTGCGGTGGTCCAGGAGTTGAGGGCCTGGGGCGCTCGCGTGGCGGGTTCACCACCAAGCTTCACCTGAGCGCGGACGGCCGCTGTCGCATCTGTCTTTGATCGTCACGCCAGGGCAGCGGGCGGATTGCACCCACTTCAAGCCTGTGCTGGAGAAGATCCGCGTCCCCCGCATCGGGCTGGGCCGGCCCCGCAAGAAGCCCGACAGCCTCGCCGCGGACAGGGCATACAGCAACAGGCCCTGTCGCGAATATCTGCGGCGCCGGGGCATCCGGCACACGATCCCTGAGAAGACCGACAGCCAGGCCGCCCGTGCTTCTGCGGGCAGGGGCATTCAGCCGGGCGTGCCGGACGACGAGCCGGACGAACCCTGCAGCGTCCTGGCGGCCAGTGCCATCCGCACCTCGGCGCTCGTCTGGATCGTGGCGCAGTCCCGTGAACGCTCCAGGGCCACCCGCACCACGCGCCAGAGCACACAGGTCGACGCGCCAGAGCACACAGGTCGACAGCTGTGGAAGGCATGGCTCATGACCTGGACGCTGCCGGAGCCGATGCTCGCCGCCCCCGTGTCCGACCCTGATCTGCCCCCGGGTTGGGCGGCGGAGCCGAAATGGGAGGGTTCTCCAGACACTTCGAGTTGTTTCATACGGGTGACAGCTCGGCATCTCTCAGCACGCCTCTGGCCGGCAACGGGGGACTGCCCTTTGCGTGAAGTGGTGACGCATGCCTGTGGGGTCACGTGCAGCCTGTTCTTCACCGACCAGCGGAAAATCTGGAAGGTCGGACAGGGCGCCGAATTGAGTCATGCAGAGCTCTCAGCTCTGTTCGCGCGGCGTCTGGTGCCGACGGGTACGCCGATTCTGCTGGATGAAGCGATGCGCCCGGTCAAGCCGGTGTAGTCGTGGTTCCGGTCGCTCCGGATCGGTGTCGTCGCCCGGCATCCATGGCGGGGGACACCGCGGCGTGCCACGCTTGCCAGCAGGTCCTGCTCACGACGTCCGGAGAGAAGCGGCAGTGCCGCACCGCGGCAGGTCACGGTAGACCGGAACCCATGAGACCGCGTTGATGCGTGCCGTGACGAGCGATGACGTCGTGTCACCGCGGATGTGGCGGCCCGTGGTGCGTGGCCGGGCGGTTGGGGTTTGGGAGGGTGGCATGACGCAGGGGTGGAAGATCACGGTCATCGTGCTGGCGGCGGTCGTCGTCTCGACGCCATTGATCTGGCTTTTATCAACTGCCCTTGGGGCCGGCCCGCGCGGGACGTAGCCTCCAGGGAGCGTGCGCAGGTACGGCGGAGCATCCCGGAGGGTCTTGTGTTGATCACGTGGTGTCGGGTCGAGCAGCAGGACTTCCCTCTGCTGCAAACGTGGCTGCAGCAGCCCCATGTGAAGCGTTGGTGGAATCACGAGACGACACCCGAAGCGGTGGCGCGCGACTTCGGCCCCGCCGCCCGAGGGGAGGAGCCATCAGAAGATCTCCTCGTATTCCTCGATGGCTCTCCGGTCGGTCTGATGCAGCGTTCACGCCTGTGCGACTACCCCGAGTACCTGGCCGAGCTCGCGGCCATCGTCCCTGTACCCGCCGGCGCGATGACCATCGACTACCTGATCGGCGACCCCCAACAGATCGGCCAGGACATCGGGACAGCAATGATCCGCTCGGTCATTGAGCGAACCTGGGCCGAGTATCCGGTCCTCTCCTGCATTCTCGTCCCGGTGGTCGCAGCCAACCGCGCTTCGTGGAGGGCACTGGAGAAGGCTGGGCTACGCCGGGTCGGGGTCGGCAACCTGGAGCCGGACAACCCGGTCGATGACTGGACCCACTACCTTTACCGGGTCGATCGGCCGGGGTCTGACGTCGCCTCCTTGATAGAGGAGTCGCCCTTCGACAGTCCGGGGTAGAAGGAAAGCCGCCTCGCTGCCGAGTGCCAGCAGCGCCTCTGCGAGGATCGGACCCGCCGGAACCCCGAACACGGAGGACCTGCGAGTCTGTTCGAGCTGTACGACGACGCACTCAGCACCCAGGTCGAGGGGATCCGCCGCGAGGCCGCACGAGAGGTGAGGGGGCGACCGGCAGCGCCCGAATATCTCGCAGGCGACGCTCTGTCACCGGTACGGCCCCAACCCGGGGCGTGGCGGTGCCTGTGCGCACCACCGGCAGAGCGCCGTAGAGACCCCGGCTGCCGGCCGCCGCACCCCGTCCGTGTCCGACGTCGTGTGCACGGCGGACTTCACCCTCGGCGAGACAATGGGTCGCGGGCCGGCCGTGGGCGTATGGGCCGGCCCGCCGGCCGCGGCGCCCCGCTCGGGCTGCCAGGCCTCGCGCTCGCCCTGCCCGGCCCCCGACAGGAGAAACCGGGCTCATCGGCGGCCGCGCAGCTTGCGTACCAGCTCCTGGGCCTGAGCTCGGCGGCGCGGGTCGGCCGCGGTCCGGCGCACCTGTTCGATCGTCCGCCGACCCTGCGGACTCCTCACGAACTGCTTGACGCGTTCGACAACTCCGGCCACGACACTCCTTCCGCCTGGGTGCTCTGCTTGTCTGAGGCACCGTCGTGTTCTCGGTTACCCGGTGACCTGCGGTCCATCCGCTTCCTGCCAAAGACGGGCCCGGCCGCCGTCAGACGGCTTGCAGACCGCGGCATTCGGGCCGGCGCCTGGCCGGCGGTGAGCTGGCCGGCGGCGCGAGCCCCCCAAGGCCACTGAACTGGTTGTAGTCCTGGGGACTGCCGGCGAAGCCGGTGATCCCCGAGGGAATGGCCTTCCTCGTCGATGACGACCTGCTCTTCGAAGACGAGGCATGGGCTGCGGGCCACCGCGGCCGCGAATGAGTGCATCGGTTGCGGCCGACGGAGAACTGCCCGGCACCTTCGTCTTGGGGTACGTACGCGCGGATCTTGCGGAATTGGTTCGTGTCTGCCCAGCTGCATGGGGTGGAGATCTTCGACACCCGAGATCGAGTGAAGGCCCTGCTCAGCACGTATGCGGTGGATCGCGCCAGTGGCGATCTCAAGCAGCGCCTCGGGGCGGTGACCTGGAACCAGCACATGGTGTGCTGGGCATGTTCTACCGGTTGGCGGTCGAGGAGTCGCACGGCACGTCGGTTCCGTTCACCTACCAGCAGCCGGCGGTGGGCTCTCGGCAACTCGGCCCGAGGGTCGGTTCTTCACCAGGGGTCGACGCAGGGGCGCGAGCCACGCTGCCCGGGCTCGGGGTCATGCAACAGCGTGGCTCTCGGCAACTCGGCCCGAGGGTCGGTTCTTCACCAGGGGTCGACGCAGGGGCGCGAGCCACGCTGCCCGGGCTCGGGGTCATGCAACAGCG
>NZ_JBIBKS010000026.1:111162-117842 GCF_042959345.1 Streptomyces sp. NPDC007905
TGCTGATCCAGCGTCGGGATTCGGCCGGGTCGATGACGTCGTCGATCTCGAAGGCCGATGCGACGTTGAGGGCCTTGCCGTGCTCGTAGGCGGCCGCGACCATGCGGGCGAACTCCCGCTCGCGCTCGTCCGCGTTCTCGATGGCCGCCAGCTCCCGGCGGTAGCCCAGCCGCACCGCGCCCTCGATGCCCATCGGCCCGAACTCGCCCGTAGGCCACGCCACCGTGAACCGGGGGATGCGGAAGCCGCCGCCGGCCATGGCCTGTGCGCCCAGCCCGTAGCCCTTGCGCAGCACGACCACTCCGAAGGGCACCGTGAGCGCCGAGGCGTGTACGAACATGCGGCTGACATGCCGGACGGTCGCGGTCTTCTCCGCCTCGGGGCCGACCATGAACCCAGGTGTGTCGCACAGGGAGACCACCGGCAGCCCGAACGCGTCGCACAGCTGCAGGAAGCGGCTCGCCTTGTCGGCCGCGTCGGAGTCGATGGCGCCGCCCAGATGCCGCGGGTCGTTGGCAAGGATGCCGCACGGGCGGCCCTCCACCCTGGCCAGAACGGTGATGACGCTGCGTCCGAAGTGCCGCCGCAGCTCCAGGACGGAGTCGGCGTCGGCGAGGGTGTCGATGACGGCACGCACGTCGTACGCCCGCCGCCGGTTCTCGGGAACGAGGTGGCGCAGCCGGCGCTGGTCGGGGCACGCCCATTCCGCCACCGGGCCCTGGAAGTACGACAGGTACGTGCGCGCCAGCCGGACGGCGTCCGCGTCGTCTTCGGCCTCGAGGTCGATGACGCCGTTCGCCCGGTGGATCTCGACCGGACCGATGTCCTCCGGGGCGAAGCTGCCCAGGCCCCCGCCCTCGATCATCGCCGGGCCGCCCATGCCGATGTTGGCCTCGGGCGTGGCGATGATGACGTCGCAGCAGCCGAGCAGCGCGGCGTTGCCGGCAAAGCAGCGCCCCGAGCCGATGCCGACCAGCGGCACCTTCCCGCTCAGGGACGCGAACAGCGCGAAGGCCATGCAGTCCAGCCCGGAGACCACCGTGCCGTCCACATCGCCCGGCCGGCCGCCGCCCCCTTCGGCGAACAGGACAACGGGCAGCTGCGCCTGTTCGGCCAACTCGAAGAGCCGGTCCTTCTTCCGGTGGCCCCTCATGCCCTGTGTGCCGGCCATCACGCTGTAGTCGTAGGACATCGCCACTACACGGGCGGCTCGAGCGCCGAACCGGTCGGCCCCCACCGTGCCCACCCCGCCGACCAGGCCGTCGGCGGGGGTGCGGCGGATGAGGTCGTCGATGGACCGACGGCTCCGTTGGGCGGCGATGGCCAGGCGGCCGTACTCGACGAAACTGCCCGGATCACACAGGTCGGCGATGTTCTCGCGGGCGGTGCGCCGCCCCTCGGCATGCCGCCGGGTGACCATCTGGGGGCGGCTGGCGTCGTCGCCGAACCGCTTGCGCGCCAGTACCTCCTCCAGATCGGCGCGTGGGGCCTCCAGGTCCAGCCGCTCCTCGGACCGCGGCTCACCGTCCGCCACGCCTGTGGCCTCCAGCACCACCAGCGGCCGACCGCGCTCGGCCAGATCACCCGGCTCCGCCCGTACGGCGACGACCACGCCGTCGCCCGGCGCCCGGAGAAGGTGCTCCATCTTCATGGACTCCAGGACCACCAGCGTGCTTCCGGCCCGTACGCGCTCGCCTTCGGCGACGGCGACGTCGACGACCGTGGCCGTCATCGGGCTGGTGACGGTGAGCTTGCCCTGCGGCTCGAAAGCGTCGGGGACCTCCGCGTCCTTCTCTGGGCCAGTTTCCTGGGGTATGAGTGTGGGCAGGAGTTCGTCGACGAGCGCCGTGTGCAGCCGCCCGGCGACGACCTCGGGCGCCTCCAGCAGCCGCCGCAGCACCTCGGCGTTGGTGCTGACTCCCTCGACTCTCAGCTCGGCCAGGGCGCCGCGGGCGCGTGCGAGGGTGTCGGACAGGCTGCCGGATCCGTCGTGGGCGACGAGCTTGGCCAGCAGCGAGTCGAAGCGCGGGCTGACCTGACCGCCGGGGAACGCAGCGGTGTCGACGCGCACACCCGGACCTGTGGGCGGCCAGAAGACCTCCAGCGTGCCGGCGGAGGGCAGCACCGTCCCGTCGGGGTGGACCGTCTCGGCATTGACCCGCACCTGCACCGCGCAGCCGCGGGGAGCGGGAGCCTGCCCCGCCCCGATGCGGTCGAGGGTTTCACCTGAGGCCACCCGCAGCTGGGCCTTGACCAGGTCGATGCCGGTGATCTCCTCGGTGACCGTGTGTTCGACCTGGATCCTCGGGTTGGCCTCGAGGAAGTAGAACCCCTGGGAGCCATCGGCCGTGTCCACGAGGAACTCGAACGTGCCGAGACCGGCATAGGCGACCTTCCGGGCCATGCGCAGCGCCGCGTCGTGCAGCCCGGCCCGCACCGCCTCGTCGAGGTCGGGCGCCGGCGCGATCTCAACGATCTTCTGTCGGTGCCGCTGGAGGCTGCAGTCGCGGTCGCCGTACCCGACGACGGCGCCCGTACCGTCGCCGAGCACCTGCACCTCGACATGGCGGGCGCGCCGCAGCAACTGCTCGACGTAGACAGCCCCGTCGCCGAAGGCGTGCGAGGCCTCGGAACGGCAGCGCCGGACGGCCTCCTCCAACTGCCCGGCCTCGTACACCGTCCGCATGCCACGGCCGCCGCCGCCGGCGACCGCTTTGACCATCACCGCGGCACCCTCACCGAGGCCGGCCATGAACGCACGCGCCTCCTCGATGCCGGTGTCGCCGTACGTCGCCGGCAGCACCGGCACGCCGAGGCGCGTGGCGAGTTCACGGGCGGCGGTCTTGTCGCCGAGCGTCCGCAGCACCTCGGGGCGCGGCCCGACCCAGGTGAGTCCCGCGTCGGTGCACTCCTGTGCGAAGCCGGCGTTCTCGGCCAGCAGCCCGTAGCCGGGGTGGACCGCGTCGCAGCCCGTGCGCACCGCCGCGCCTATCAGGGCCGGCGCGTCCAGGAACGCTCCCGGCCCCTCGCCGTCGAGCACCACGGTCTCGTCCGCCATGCGTGCGTGCAGCGCGTCCGCCTCGTCGCGGGAGCGCAGCGCCACGGTCAGCAGGTCCAGCTCGCGGGCGGCGCGGATCACCCGTACCGCGATCTCGCCGCGGTTGGCAACCAGCAGCTTGGCCAGACCCATCGTCACCGGTCCTTTCCGTATGCGTCGGCGTTGGCCGGCGATGCAGGTGCGGGGGGCGCGGCGATGCGCGCGGCCTTCTCCAGCAGCTCGCCCTTCTTCACCTTGCCGGTGGTCGTCATGGGCAGGGCGTCGACGTACATCACAACGGGTACCTTGTACGGGGCCATGTTCGCCCGCGCCCACGCGCGCACGCCCTCGGCGTCAAGCGCGGCGCCGGAGCGGGCGTGGACGAACGCCAGCGGCACCTGGCCCCGGTGGGGATCGTCCATCGGCACCACCGCCGCGGTCAGCACATCCCGGTGCCGGGCCAGCAGCGCCTCCAGCTCGGACGGAAAGACGCTCATACTCGAGACCTTGATCATCTCCTTGTTGCGGCCGGGGTAGTGCAGACACCCGTCCTCGTCGATCACCCCGATGTCGCCGGTGTGCAGCCGGCCGTCGCGCAGAACCCGTCCGGTGGCCTCCGGCTGTCGCCAGTATCCGATGAGCAGAGAAGGGGAGCGTACGAGGATCTCGCCGCGCTCGCCCAGCGGAAGCGGCTCGGCGCTCTCCCCGTCGGCCACTATGAACTCGGTGCCCGGCACGGGCAGTCCGCAGAAGACCGGCTCGGCCAACAGGTCGTGGTCCCTGTCCTGGAAACCGGCGGTGAAGGAGTCCGCGGTGTGAGTCTCGGTCATGCCGTACGCCGCCTCCTGCAGCACGCTGTGCTCCCCGACCAGGGGGCTCCACCGGGCCCGGATCGCAGGCGTCAACTTGCGCACGAACGACATGGCCCGCGGCTGCGCCAGGCTGGACAGGTCGGTCCCGGGCAGGCTGGGCTGCTCCATCAGCTCGACGTAGTTGTCGACCGTGCCGAGCACGAGGCTGGTGACGAGCACGCTCCGTACGGCGCTGTCGGGCCGCACCGCCTCGACCAGCGGCCGCAGGGTGTCAAGAGCGATCAGAACCTCCCCCCGGCATCGGCCAGCTCGTGCCGCAGCTCGTGCTCCCGGAACATCGGGTTCACCGGGACGTGCACAGCTCCGGCGCGCAGGATGCCGAGCATGGCGACGATGAACTGCGGGCAGTTGGGCAGGAACACCCCGACGCGGTCCCCGGGGCGTACGCCGCCGCGCTGCAGCCAGCCGCACAGCCGCGCCGTGAGGTCCTTCAGCGTCGCGTACGTGATCTGCTCGCCGTAAAAGGTGATCGCGACGCGGTCTGGGTGGCGCTGGGCCCAGTGCACCAGGTGGTGGGTGAGCGGCCGCTGCCCGAGCGGGTACACCACCCTCGGCACCGAGGCGGGCCATACGCGCTGCTGGCGGGCCAGATACTCCTCCCCACGCGCGCTGTCCATCACGACGGCCTCCAACTCGGCTCGGCATACCAACCGGTCGGCATGCGTGGCACTCACGGTAAAAGAGCCGGCAGGCCGGCACAAGGGTTCCGGCGCGGTGGGCGCAGGCCCGGTCGGCCGGGCCGGACAGCTGGCTGTGGACCGCGGCGAGCGACCGGGACCGCCTCGGCATCGAAGATGCGGTGCTCTGGCTCTCGGAGTGAGGTGACGCGGCTTGGGCCATGGGCAGCGGCACCGACGGTGACCTGCTCCCACCGGATCGCCGGAAACCATGTGGGGCGATCCGTTGCCGCACCGGCATTCCCACGGACTCCGACAGCTCACCCCCAGAGCCGTTCCGCCTCCCGGCGTCAGGCACTGCGGCATTCGAAGGCCGCGGCCCGCGGAGCCAGGCCCCCCATGCTCAGCCCCGTCAGAGCTGTTCCGTCGTCACGGCAGCCCTGTCGATGTACAGGCCGGCCTCAAACCGCGGGAGAGGCTGTCAACGTCGGGTCTTGACCGGAGTGGCGCAGCGCCTCGGCGATGAATCCGGACGCCACCAGCTCGGTCACGAGTTCGCTGAGGAACTGTGTGGTCTTCGGATGCCGCTCCTTCGTGGTACCCATGGCTTGTCGGATCGTCATGAACGCGGGTTCCAGCAGGCGCAGTTCGGCATGCTGGGAAACGTGCGCGGTCAGAGGTTGGCGGATGCCGGCCGCCACGTCCAGGCCCTCGGCGTGGAAGGCGTCGACCCCCTCGTTGCCGCGCACCACGGTGGCGTGACGCAGGGTGCGGCTCAGGTAGAGGTCGTACGCGGAACCCCGCTTGACGCCGATGCGCACTCCGTCCTGGTCCGCGTCGTCGGCAGAGACGAACGCCGAGTTCACTGGGGCCGCGTACACCCCCTCGATGTGCACGTACGGCGTGCGACTTCTTTCTCGCGGTCCGGGTCCACGGCCAGGAAACACAGGTCGGCGTGGCCCTCGGCCATCGCGGCGTACGACTTGCGGGCCGCATCGAAGCATATGAACTGCACCGGCAGAGCCAAACGTGCGGCAACCTCACGGGCAAGCTCAACAGTGACCCCGGAAGGCTCGTCGGGGGTGCCTTGAGCAAGGACCGGGTTGCCGAGGTTGATGGACGCGCGCAGCACTCCGGTAGGGGCCAGATCGTGCGCAAGCCCTGCGTCTATGGGTCTCATGGCCCGAGCCTAGGCGACTGTTTCTTGCTCAGCCTTTCGTGCATGAGAAGCCCGCCCAGCTGCGATGTGTCGGCTTCGTGTCAGTGGGGTTGTGTCAGCCACGGTTGAGTGGGGGAAACGGTGTTCCTGCTGCTCGTTGGCCCGTGACTGGAGCTTGCCACTGACACAGCGGTGGTACTTCGCGACTCCGCGGCTGTCATGGGTTGGTACATCCCCAGTTGGATCACTGCCACGAAGATGGCACATCGCACGTAGCGGTGACGGACCGTGAGCGCCTGCCTGTTCCGGGGCTCTGCGGGTGCGGGTGAATTGGTCGTTGGCGATTCAACTATGCTTGCCGGGCTGGCGCCCTGCCTCTTGTCTCCCGGTGGCCGTCCCCCCGTACCGGCTGCCGGGCCGCCGTGCTCCCGATCCCCCCCGTTCGGGAGCACGGCCTCATCCGTCGTGGCACGGACTGACCGGCCCCTCACTCCTCCCGCCCCGGACCCCGGGCCCCTTGGCGCGCCGTCTGGACGCTCTACGCGGGCAGGCGATGTGCTCGGGGGCTCGTGGTGGTCAGCTGGCCTCAACTCTCATCGGGGTGGTGGATCCGGTACTCGGCCAGGCCCTCGGTGGCATCGCCGTGACTCCGTCCCGGTCGGTGGAAATGGGCCTCGCCGTACCCTCTGCGCGCACCGTCCAGGCGAGGATCGGCGTTGTCCAGGTGTTCCCCTCGGCGTCTGCGCAGTCGATGAGCCATCCCCCGCCCGGGACCGCCCCGATGGTCGCGGAGTTGTCGTGGCGTAACCCGTCGAAGCCATCGAGTTGCCAGGCCCGGACCAGGCCGCTCGTTCCCAGGACCATCGGCTGTCCGTCATCGTCCCAAGCCAGGACCTGCCCGTGAACCGCCCCGTGTCAGGTAGAGACTCGATTCCGTGAAAGGATTGAGTCATGGCACGACCCTCCCGTTACCCGCTTGAGCTGCGCCGTCGCGC
>NZ_JBIBKS010000027.1:0-116143 GCF_042959345.1 Streptomyces sp. NPDC007905
TTGACGCCCGGCACGGTGGTGAACTCGTGCAGCACGCCGTCGATGCGGATGCTGGTGACAGCGGCACCCGGGATCGAGGACAGGAGGGTACGGCGCAGGGAGTTGCCGAGGGTGTAGCCGAAGCCCGGCTCCAGCGGCTCGATCACGAAGCGGGAGCGGAACTCGTCGACGACCTCTTCGGTCAGTGACGGACGCTGAGCAATCAGCACGAGGTATTGCCTCCAGTGTTTGGCGCCCGTTATGTGACGCCGTGGACACCACGAAGGGTACGGGCGGTTCGGTCGCCCATGAGGCCGAACCGCCCGACTCGCGTCCGTCTGCCGACCGGTTGGCAGACTCAGCGCATGCCGGAGTGGAGTCCAACGATCAACTATGCCTTGCCCCTGAGAGTCAACCACCAGAGCAGTTCGTAGGCGCACTGGGGGGCAACGACAAGGCCTGCCGCACCGAAACGTCATCTGCCCGCCAGCCCCCTCCCGGGCCCCCACGCCCGCTCCCAAGCAGGTCGCCGTGGGCGGCAAGGTCACATACGACGGGTACGGCCTCGGCCGGGTGGTCGGCATCGACCTCCCAAGCCCCGGACGTCAGGGAAGACGAAACCTTCCTGCGCGAGGAGGTACAGGGGCCCGCCTCCGGCACGCGTGCGGCGCCCCGGCGCA
Organism: Streptomyces sp. NPDC007905; assembly: GCF_042959345.1. Lineage (NCBI taxonomy): Bacteria > Bacillati > Actinomycetota > Actinomycetes > Kitasatosporales > Streptomycetaceae > Streptomyces > Streptomyces sp. NPDC007905. Next base: position 660 of record NZ_JBIBKS010000027.1, read on the forward strand.
GTGACCAGGTAGCCGTCCTGGCTGACGGTAAGTCAGGTAAGGCTCGCGTAACCGCGCCGTGAGGGCCGCTGCTTGAGCGGTGTGCGCCGTGTCACGCATGCCGAGACAGCCTAAGTTGTCTGCATCACAGCGGAAATGTCTGTTTGACGTCCATGCTCGAAACGGACAACGACTCCCGAAGTGGAGCCGATCGGCAACCTCTTGGGCACGAAGTTCCAAAGTGACCCAGGACACAGCATGCGTGACATTCCTGCTTGTTCCCCTGGAAAGGTGCACCCTTATGGCCGCTTACGTCTGTCCTCCTGCCGTGATACACGGCGAGCACTCCGTGGAGACCAGCCAGATCGTGGCGGAGGTGCGCGATCGGCATCCGCATGCGGCGTGGGCGCCGCGGATCGACGGCATCGCGGCGAGCACGGGCATCGAGACCCGCGGGTGGATGCTGCCGCTGGAGGCCGCCGTAGCGCCCGGCAACGGCGGCGGCCTGCGGGCTGTCGGCAACGGATCGGCCCAAGAGGCGTTGGCGCGCGACGGGTTCACCCAGCAGGACGTGGAGCGCGTGGTCGCCGCACTTGAGGCGATACCGGGGCCGCAGACCGTCCAGGAGCGCACGGCGCCGGCCTGGGAAGCCGTGCAGTCCTACGGGGAGCGTGCGGCGCGTGGGGCCCTGCAGATCGCCGGGCTGGACGCAGCAGACATCGACTGCCTGATCACCAGTCACTCCACCACCCCGGCACTGCCGGGTCTGGACATCGCCCTGGCCAACAAGCTTCCGCTCCGCAACGACGTGATGCTGCTGCCGGCCACCCAGTGGGCCTGTGTCGCGGGGACCCGCTCCCTGGCGCTGGCGGCGGATCTCGTGGCCGCGGACCCCGACCGGGTGGTCCTGGTCGTCATCGCGGAGGCGCTGAGCACGACCTACCAGCCCGCGGACGACACTCTCGAGTCCCTGATCGTCCGGTTGCTGTTCGCGGACACCGCGGTCGCCGCGGTGGTCACGGGCCGCCAGCGGAGCGAGTCGGTGCTGCGGCTGGACGCCGCCTGGCACCACACCCTGCCCGGCACCCAGGACCTGCACCGCCTGGAGACACGGGCGGACGGCACCCACTTCGTGATGGACCGGCGTGGGCCGCGTGCCGTACAGGAGACGGTCACCGCGATGTGGGAGTGGCTGCGCGTCCGTTACCAGGACGACCCCGACTCCTGGCACCCCGACGTGCTGCTGGCGCACCCCGGCGGGACCCGGGTGCTGGAGTACATGGAGCAGACGATGCCCGACGCGTGGCCGTCGGGGCTGCTCGACTACAGCCGGGACAGCTACACCAGCGGCAACCGCGGAGGCGCCGCCGTGTTCGACATCCTGCGGCGGGCGCACGATGCCGGGCAGAAGGCGGGCAGTCGCGCCGTCCTGTACGCGGCGGCACCGGGCCTCACCGCCACCGCCCTGGAAGGGGAGTGGCTGTAGCGCCGGCCGCACCACCGGTACCAGCAAACGGGCCGTCCTTATCACCGGTCACGCCACCGCCACCGCGGAGGGCACCATCCGTACCGGCGGTGGCGGCCGGGTGACACGTATGCCGCCCGTCACCTCGCCGCCGCTCCCGTGCGCCGGCCGCGCCCCCGCCCCGCGGCCGCGTCACCTCACTACTTTCGCCCACACCACCTTGCCGGTGTCCGTCCACCGCACCCCCCAGCGGGTGGTGAGCCTGTGCACGATGTGCAGGCCACGACCGTCGTCGTCGAAAGGGCCGCCGCGGCTCAGACGCGGCCTGCCGTTGCCGGTGTCGCCCACCTCGCACAGCAGGCCGTGACCGGCCCTGATCACCCGTACCGTGATGGGACCGGCGGCGAAGCGCACCGCGTTCGTGACCAGCTCACTGACCAGCAGCATCACGTCGTCCCGGGTGTCGTCCCTGGTGCGCCATTGCCGCAGCAGCGCGGAGACCTGCTCGCGGGCACGGGCGGGGGCGTCGTCGCGGGCGGGCAGCCGCCAGGTCGCGGTGTCCCCCTTGCGGTAGCCGATCATCCGCGCGAGCAGCAGGGTCACGTCGTCGCGCTGGCGCACGGGTGCCACCGCGGAGACGGCGTGCCGGGCGGCCTTCTGCAGGGCGTCCCAGGGATGCACGGTGGACACGGCGTCCGCAAGCCTGCCGATGCCCTCGTCGATCGACACGGCCGGATCCTCCACCAGGCCATCGGTGTAGAGGGCGAGCAGGGAACCCGGGGGTGCGGCGAACGTGTGCACGTCGAACGGCTCCCGCAGCGCGAACTCGGCGCCCAGGCCGGGGTGAGGGCGGACGGCGAGCGGGCTCGCCTGCCCGTCCGGGGAGACCAGGACCGGGGGGAGGTGGCCGGCGCTGGACAGCGCCACATGGTGGCTGACCGGGTCGTAGAGGGCGATGCAGCAGGTCGAGCCGAGGGCGCTGTAGCCGGCCGCCAGCCCGGCCTCCGAGTCGTCCAGCAGCGTCACGGTCGCGTCCAGGTGCTCCAGTACCTCGTCGGGCGCGAGCCCCGCGGACAGCAGCGCGCGGGCCTCCATGCTCAGCTGGCCCATGGTTGCCGCGGCCCCCAGGCCGTGTCCGACGACGTCACCGACCACCAGCGCGGTACGGCCGTCCGGCAGCGGAAAGCTGTTCACCCAGTCGCCGCCGACGCCCGCGCTGTCGGGTGTGGCGGGCTGGTAGACGCTGGCGATCTCGATGGTGTCGCCGCCGGTCCGGGGCAGCAGCCGACGCTGCAACGCCAGCACCTGCGTGTGCTCGCGCTGGTGCTGACGGGCCAGGTCGACGTGATGGGCGGTCCTGGCAACGAGTTCCTGCAGCTCGAAAAGATCGCTGTCACGGAAGGGGCGGTCCGCCCGCCGCCAGACCTCCGCCACACCCAGCACGACGGGCGGCGCGCCGTCCAGGACCAGCGGTATGCACGCCACACCCGCCGACCGGTCACCGGGCACCAGGGCACGCATCACTCGCGGACTGCCGAGGACCCGCTCCACCGCATCCCGGTCGGGTATGACGATGGCCTGCGGGGCGTCGTCGCGCAGCACCGCCTGCGCCAGCAGGCGACTCGCGTCGCTGGGAAGATCGTCGCCCGGAGTGACGTAGCCGTCGGGCCACGCCCGGTCCGGCACCAGGGCCGCCCGCCGTAGCCGGATGCGCCCCTGCGCCTGCCCGGTGACTCGCTCGCCCGTCCACACGGCGAAGTCGAGGTCGACGGCGGCCACGTCTCCCCAGGCCAGCAGGGACTCCGCCAGTGACTGCGCCGTCTCGCCGATGTCCAGCGAGGTGCCGATCGCGGTCTCGGCGGCGTACAGGTGCAGCCTCCTGGCCATGGCGATCAGGGAGACGGTCAGGCCCTCCTGAGGCACCGCGGCGGGCAGGATGCTCATCGAGACCACCAGCTCCGACCCGTCGCGGCGCCGCAGGCGCTGGATGCGCGCGACGTGCGCCTCACCGGTCTCCAGGACCTGCCGCAACCGCCGTGTGACCGTGGGTACGTCCCCGGAGGGCAGGAGATCGACGAACGGACTCCCGGCCACGGCGTCCAGACCCGCGAATACGGGGGCGTCCAGATTGCAGCGGGTGATCCTCAGATCGCTGTCCAGGTTGACCGCGCCGAGTATCTGCTCCTGACGGCCGGCTGCCGGCGGGTCGGGTACGCGTCGGCGGGTGGAGCGGTCGCGCTCCGCGTCGGCGGAACCGGCGGCCGCTGCCGCTCCACTGCGCGGGATGTATCGCTCCAGGGCGCTGCTGACCAGGTCGAACGCTGAAGAGGACGAGGGGGAGGGTGTGGAGTCCATGCGGCTCTCTCAGCAATCCCCGGCGCAGCGCCGGGGCCGTACTCGAACCCGTGCGACGGGGCCCCGAGATCCCTGACCGCACACCTCATTGAATAACACCGGGGGTCGCTTCGCCCACACCAGCGGATCGCCCGGCAGACACGGACCGTGAGGGAAGGTCGCGGCCGGCGGGGCCGTGCTCACCTCGCCGGGCCGTCGGCAGCCAGGATGGGCGTACTGCTGTGGTTGACGTTGATCATTCCCCGGTTGACGCATGTACCGGGACGACGCCCCCTTCGTCACGCCGATTCCGTGACGCGTAGACGACGTTCGACCTCCCTGACCAGCGACCGACCGGCAAAAGGTGGTCTCCTGGAGGCAGGAGTGTCACCCCAGGAAGCTCAACCGGACCCGCCGGTCCGGGTTGTCTGTGTTCGTGTCCACGAGGCACACGGACTGCCAGGTGCCCAGCTCCAGCCGGCCGCCGATGACCGGAAGGGTCGCGTGCGGCGGGACGATCGCGGGGAGCACGTGGTCGCGGCCGTGCCCCTGGCTGCCGTGCCGGTGCTGCCAGCGGTCGTCGGCGGGCAACAGGGTGTGCAGGGTGGCCAGGAGATCGTCGTCGCTGCCGGCACCCGTCTCGATGATGGCGATACCGGCGGTCGCGTGGGGCACGAAGATGTTCAGCAGGCCGTCGCGGCCGGCGGCCGCCTCACGCAGGAAATCCTCACAGTCGTCGGTCAGGTCGACGACCCGCTCCCGGGAACCGGTGGTGATATTGAGCATCCGAGTCGTGAAGGCATCTGACATGCCCCCATCCTGACCCATGCGCCAGGTTTCACACATCACGGCACGGCCGAGGCAGATCGCCGCCGCCTTCGTCGACGTGAAGCATCCCGGAGAAGCTTCGGCGACGTCGTGAACACGCGGTTCAAACGGTGATCTGCCGTACGGTCGCTGGGCGCGGGACGGGAAGATCCATGACCGACTCGCTGTTCGTGGAAACGTGAACGATATGCGCGAGGTCGACGTGGCGGTCATAGGCGCTGGACAGGCGGGACTGTCCAGCGCCTATCACTTGCGGCGCACCGGTTTCGAGCCGGACCGTGACTTCGTGGTCCTGGACCACTCCCCCGGGCCGGGCGGCGCCTGGCAGTTCCGCTGGCCGTCGCTGACCTACGGCAAGGTGCACGGGATGCACTCCCTGCCCGGCATGGAGCTGACGGACGCGGATCCGTCACGGCCCTCGGCGGAGGTCGTCCGCGAGTACTTCGACCGGTACGAGCGCACCTTCGACCTGCGGGTACGGCGACCCGTCGACGTACGGGCCGTGCGGGAGGGGGAAAACGGGCGGCTGCTCGTGGAGACGTCGGACGGCAGCTGGTCCACGCGGGCGCTGATCAACGCGACCGGCACCTGGGACCGGCCGTTCTGGCCGCGGTATCCCGGTCAGGAGACCTTCCGGGGACGGCAGTTGCACACCGCGCAGTACGCCGGGCCCGAGGAGTTCGCCGGGCAGCGGGTCGTGGTCGTCGGCGGCGGGGCGTCCGGAACCCAGCATCTGCTGGAGATCGCCCCCTGTGCGGCCGCCACCACCTGGGTCACCCGGCGGCCCCCGGTCTTCCGTCAGGGGCCGTTCGACGAGGAGGTGGGACGGGCCGCGGTCGCGCTGGTGGAGGAGCGGGTACGACAGGGTCTGCCGCCGAGGAATGTGGTCTCGGTCACCGGACTTCCGCTCAACGACGCCATCGGACAGGGGCTGGCCGACGGGGTCCTGGACCGGCAGCCGATGTTCGACCGGATCACCCCGGACGGGGTGGAGTGGAACGACGGGCCACACGGTCGACGCTTTGCCGCCGACGTCATCCTCTGGGCCACCGGCTTCAGGGCCGCACTCGACCACCTGACGCCGCTGCGGCTGCGCGAGCGGGGTGGCGGGATCCGGGTCGAAGGCACCCGCGCGGTCACCGATCCGCGCATCCACCTCGTCGGGTACGGCCCCTCGGCCAGCACCGTCGGCGCCAACCGGGCGGGGCGCGCTGCGGTGCGGGACATCGGACGGCTGCCGGCCGAGGAGCCGGTCGAGCCGGCCTGCGCTTGACGTCCGGCCGGCTCAACCGGGTGGCTGGGTGGCAGGGAGCTGCGGGCTGCGGCTGGGCTCCTGGGGCTGCGCCGTCGTCGCCTGGTGGCGTGTGTTGAACTCGGCCACGTTGCGCAGGTGCTCGGAGTAGTCGGCGGTGAAGCGGGTGTCGCCGGGCTTGACGGTGACGAAGTACAGCCAGTCGCCGGGCGGCGGGTTGAGCGCGGCATGCATCGCCTTCTCGCCGGGGTTGTCGATCGGGGTGGGCGGCAGACCCATGCGCTGGTAGGAGTTGTACGGGCTCTCCATTCGGGTGTCGGCCACGCTGGTGTGGACGGTGTTGCGGTTGAGCGCGTAGTTGATCGTGGAGTCCATCTGCAGCGGCATGCCCCGCTGCAGCCGGTTGAAGATGACCCGGGCGACCTTGCCCATGTCGGCGCTGGTGGCGGCCTCGGCCTGGACGATGCTGGCGACGGTGACGGCTTGGTACACGTTCATCGCGTCGCGCTGTGCGCCGGCCGCGATGGGTGCCCCGTTGTACCTCTTGTTGGCGGTGTCGACCATGGACCGCAGCAGCGATTCGGGGGTCGCGCCCTTCCGGACGGAATAGGTCGCCGGGAAGAGGTAGCCCTCCGGGTTGCCCTCGGCCTCGTTCGGCAGCTTCAGGGCTGCCTTGCCGAGGGACTTCCGGGTGCTGCCGGGCGGCAGCCCCAGGGCCTTGTCGACGGCGTCGTAGACCTGGCTCGCGCGCCAGCCCTCGGGGATGACCAGCGGGTGGGGCTTCGCCTCCTTGTGACCGCTCTTCAGGCTCAGCAGCGGCACCGCCACGGCGGTGCCGGCCAGGACGGCGCCGGTCACGAGGAGGAGGAGCCTGCCCCGGCGCGTCAGTCGCATCGTGCTGCGTGGCGGAGTGTTCATCTGCATGCGGGCACGGTAATACGCATATGGTCATAAACCCGACATATCGTCAACTTGTCGTCGTGGTCGCGTATCAGCCCGCCCGTTGCAGCTGGGCGTCCCGCCGCACCAGGGCCGCATACCGTCCGGCCAGCTCCAGCAGTTCCTCGTGTGTGCCCCGCTCCGCGACCCGGCCGGAGTCCAGGACCACGATCTGGTCGGCAGCGCGGACGGTGGACAGACGGTGGGCGATGGTGAGGGTCGTCCGGTCGGCCGACAGGGCGTCGATGGCGTCCTGCACCGCGGCTTCGGTGCGGTTGTCCAGGGCGCTGGTCGCCTCGTCGAGTATGAGCACCGGCGGGTCGCGCAGGATGGTGCGGGCTATCGCCAGGCGCTGCTTCTCACCGCCGGAGAAGCGGTGGCCGCGTTCGCCGACCACGGTGTCGTAGCCGTCGGGCAGCGCGGCTATGTGCGCGTGGATCTGGGCGGCCCGGGCCGCCGCGTGCAGTTCCTCGTCGGTGGCGTCCGGCTTGGCGAAGCGGAGGTTGTCCGCGACGGAGGCGTGGAAGAGGTACGTCTCCTGCGAGACGACGCCGACCGCGCGGGCGAGGGTGTCGAAGTCGAGGTCGCGCACGTCGACCCCGTCGATGGTGACGCGGCCGCCGGTGACGTCGTAGAGCCGGGGCACCAGGTAGCCGAGGGTGGACTTGCCGGCGCCGGTCGGGCCGACCACGGCCAGGCTGCCGCCGGCCGGGACGGTGACGTCGATGCCGTCGAGGACGGGGCCGCCCTTGTCGTCATACCGGAACTCGACCTTTTCGAAGCGCACCTCGCCCTTGATCTGGTCGAGGTGGACCGGCTGTGCGCGCTCGGTGATGTCGATGGGGAGGTCCAGGTACTCGAAGATGCGCTGGAAGAGCGCGAGGGAGGTCTGGATCTGGACCCCGGTCGCCAGCAGGCTCACGGCGGGGCGGAACAGGCCCTGCTGGAGCGAGACGAAGGCGACGATCGTGCCGAGGGAGACCTTCGGGCCGCCGAGCTGGAGGGCGAGGCCCGCGGTCCAGTAGATGACGGCGGGCATCGCGGCCATGACGATCGTGATCACGGCCATGCGCCAGCGGCCGGCCATGTTCGACTTCACCTCGAGGTCCACCAGTCGTTCCGACTCCTCCGCGAAGGACGCGGTGAGCGAGTCGGAGCGGCCCATCGTGCGGCCGAGCAGGATGCCGCTGACCGAGAGCGACTCGGTGACCGTGGCCGCCATCGCGGCCATCTGCTTCTGCCGCTGGGTGGTGATCTTCTTGCGCTCGTTGCCGACGCGGCGGCTGATCCACACGAAGGCCGGCAGCAGGAGCAGCGAGACGACCGTGAGGCGCCAGTCGAGGGCGACCATCGCGACGATCGTGGCGACCACGCTGGTGGCGTTGGAGACCAGGGAGGTGGCCGTGGAGGTGACGGTGGCCTGCATGCCGCCGATGTCGTTGGCGATGCGGGACTGCACCTCGCCGGTGCGGGTGCGGGTGAAGAAGGCGAGTGACATGCGCTGCAGGCGGCCGTAGACGGCGGTGCGCAGGTCGTGCATGACGCGCTGGCCGACGGTGGTCGAGATCAGCGTCTGCAGCACACCGAAGACACTGGAGAGGACCGCGCTCAGGATCATGCCGAGCGCGAGCAGGCTCAGCAGGCCGGTGCGGCCGTCCGGGATCGCGACGTCGAGGGTCTCCTTGAGGAGGAACGGCGTGGCCACCGAGACCAGCGAGGAGGCACCGACCAGCACGCCGACGATCGCGAGCCGCCCGCGGTAGGGGCGGAAGAGCTTCACGATGCGGCGCACCTGCCGGGGCTGTTCCCTGGCGTCGGCGGGTGGGGTCCAGGAGGGCTCACGGTCGGGGTGCATGGGCTCCTACGGGAGGTGAGCGGTCGTCGGCCCCGGGAGCGGCCGACGATGACGGATCGGATCGTAGCTCATTGTTACCTATACTCACAATGAACGGCATCCTGATATTGTTCCCGCATGACCAGCCCCGATTCCGACGGCCTGCTCGCCGAGCAGTTGCTGCGGCTCACCCGCCGGGTGCACCGCATCCAGAAGCGCCACCTGGAGCGGCGCGACCTGGGCGTCACCCCGGCCCAGTCCCGGCTGCTGCGCACTCTCGCGCACTACGGCTCGCCCCCGCGCATGGCCGACCTCGCCGAGCGCCTGGAGGTGGTGCCGCGCGCGGTGACGACGCTGGTCGACGGACTGGAGGCCCACGGCAAGGTGCGGCGGGTGGCGGACCCGGCGAACCGGCGGGTGACCCGTATCGAGCTGACGGACGAGGGCCGGGCGACCCTGAGCGAGCTGCGCGGGGCACGCCGGTCGGCCGCCGAGGAGATCCTCGCTCCGCTGACGGAGAAGGAGCGCGAGGTGCTCGGCGTGCTGCTGGACACCCTGATCGACGGAGAGACCGCCAACCGCTGCTGACCGGCCGCGGCCCCCGCTCCAGGAGATCGCAGCGGAGGCGGCGTGCGGTAAGGGTGCGAGTCACCGGCGCCGGGGCGGGGTTCATGACGACCGCCACCGGCGCGAGGGCGGCACCGGCCGCCGGCCTCAGCAGCGGCTGCGGTCCTCCGTCAGTACCCCTTGAACCGTGGTCAGCGAACGGTCGTAGCAGCCGTTCGAGCCGTGGACGCGGTAGCGCTCGCTCGACGTGCCGACCGCATGCCGCTGGTCGCGCGGGACGTTGATCGTGTACACGGCGTCCCCGCTGTAGGTGTCGTCGAACCGCGACCAGGCGGTGCGCCGGCCGCCCTGCCGCTCCACGACCGCCGCCCGGTCGCCGAGGGTCAGCACCGTGCGCAGCCGGTCGTCGGCGCCGAGGGTCGTGGCGCCGTTCATCGTGTACGTCCGGCGTGTGTGCGTGGTCCACGCGGGGCGCTGCCCCCGCACCGCGACGGTCTCGTCGTCCGTCCAGGTCGCGTCCAGCCCGTCCATGTTCTCCCCGTCGGTCCAGCGGTGCGCGGAGGTGTTCGCGAGCGTGCGGGTGACGGTGGTGGTCACCCGGCCGTGGGAGGTGTTCAGGTATCCCGAGACGGTGAGCCGGTGTCCGGCCCGCGTGTCCACGCGGTTCTCGGAACCGGGCGTGCAGGTCGAGGAGTTGGCGATGCCGGTCGCCTCGTCCGCGGTGAGCGCGCCGGTGACCCGGGCGCGGTGCGCGTCCTGCCAGACCAGGACGTTGACGGGCGCGTTCCACCCGGCCTGCCCCGCGGGGACGCCCACGACGGAGACCTCGACGCGGTGCGGGCGGCCGTCGTTCAGGAGCCCGGCGAAGGGCGTGAGGTCGTACTCGATGGGCCGGACGTCGAAGGCGCGCGGCCCCGGGACGACGTACCAGAGGAAGGGGTTGGACCAGCCACCGGTCCACACGTTCGGGAACGGCGCCGCGATTCCGGCGAGTCGGCCGTCGACCTTGATCTGCACCTCGCGGTAGGGCCCGTGGTCGGCCTTGCAGGAGTACGACGCCGGGTCGGCAACGGTCAGGTACCAGAACTCCTCGCAACCGCCGCCGGATCCGGTGGCGTACACCTCGGTGACGATCCGCTCGCTGTTGCGCGGGGTGGTGAGGGTCGTGCCGTCGGGCGTGCCGGCGAGGGTGAGGACGCGGTCGGGGGCCTCGGGGCGGCCCGCGTAGAAGGTGAGCGTCACCTTGACGTCGATGACGCCCGTGTAGGTGTCGTCCACCACGTTTCCGATGAGCATCTCGACGCCCTGCGGGCCACGGAAGGTGTCGCTGTACCGGGTGACGTCCTTTTCCACGTGCCACTCGATACCGTCCGGCGACGGCTCGGGCGTCGAGGTGCGCAGGATTTCGGCCCCGCCGACGTGCAGATAACCGAGGCGGTCGTACTGACGGCCCTTCACGTTGCCGTCGAGACGCAGGACGACCTTGCTCCAGCGGTCGCCGCAGTCCTGAGGCGGTGTGTACGCGCCCCGGTAGGGAGTGAAGTCACGGAACCGGGCCTCGGCCAGGGTGACCTGGCAGGACTTGGTGTGCGGCCGGTCGACGGTCGGGGCGGCCGTCACCGGGTCGTGCCAGTCGGTGCCGAACTCGGCCGGCACGTCGGCGGTTCGACCGGGCGGCTGGGCCACGGCCCGAGCGACCGTGGCCCCGGTGCCTAAGAGCGTGCTCACCAGAAGGGTCGCTCCGGCGAGCATGGACATGACCATCCGTCTTCTCATGGCCGGTGTTCTACGGGGAGTCGGCCCGCCCCGCAATGACGCGTCCCGCCATCCGTGCCAGGGACTGTGGTCGGACCCCCGCCGTCCGCCTGAGTTCGGCGCCAGGGCTCAGCGCATCAGGTCCGCTTTGTCTCCCATGACCACCACGGGATGCTGATCCGGGTCGAGTCGGCGCAGCAGGTACTCCATGGCCGGCTTGGACATGCTGACGCAGCCCGACGTACCGCTGCCGTGGTCCATGTGCAGCCAGATGCTCCCGCCCTTGTCCTCACCCTCGGGGCGCGTCGGATCGTTCGGCGGGGTGCCCTTGACGCGGTTGTAGTCGATGGCGATCACGTAGTCGAAGTCGTGCCAGTGCGACTTGGCCCACCAGGGCGGGGCGGCGAAGGAAGCGTCCTGCGTGTACGGCAGTCCGGCGCCCGGGTCCTTGAGTACGCCACCCGCGTCGGTGAGGGTGAACACGCCTACGGGACTGCGCCGGTCGCCGGAGTGGTGATCGGTGGTCCAGCCCTTCTTGCCGTTGTGCGCCGTCCAACTGCGGATACGCTGCCATGCCGCGCCGTGCTTGGCGTAGAGCACGACCGTGGAGTCCGCCGAGTCCTTGCCGTCGCCGTAGACGGCGACCACCTGCCCGGAGTCGCTGGGAATCCGCCCCTGCAGGCGGGCGCCGACGCCCGGGATGCCGTGCGGGCCGCGGCTGCCCCCACGGGAGTGCCCGGCCTGGCCGCCGGGTTGGGGGCCGCCGGTACCGCGCCCCGCCCCGCCGCACGCGGACAGGGCCGCGAGGAAGGTTCCAAGAGCCGCCACCGCGACCGTCACACGCCGCACGCCGTCGATCTGCACGCCCCCATGGTGGCATGGCCCGATCAGGCGACTGCACCTGGCCGGAAGCCGGCGGATTTCCCAGGCCGTCCGGGAAAACCGTTTGAAATTCACCACGCTGCGACGCGACCCTGTCACGGCTTGTTGCCGCCCCCGCCCTCCCTGACACGAGCCACTGGGACGTCATGCAGATTCAAGACCTTCCGTATTCCAACCCGGGCGTACCAGACGCACGTTCGGGTCCTCGCTTCCTGTGGTGGCTCTGGCGCAATCAGCTGGACGGACAGCTCAAGGCACTGGCCTGGGGCCTGCTGCACTTCGTCTCCGTCTCCGTCCTGCCCTTCTGCGTCGGTCTCGCCGTCCAGGCGGTCATCGACCACTCCGGCACCCGGCTCGCCCTGACCGGTGGTCTGATGGCGCTGTGCGGCACGGGTATCGCCGTCGGCGACACCTTCCTGCACCGGGCCGCCGTCACCAACTGGATCACTGCCGCAGCCCGTGTCCAGCAGTTGCTGGCGCGCAAGGCGGCCCAGCTGGGCTCCGCGCTGACCCGGCGGGTCGCGGCCGGCGAGGTGGTGGCCGTCTCCACCGGCGATGTGGAGAAGATCGGCTGGTTCGTCGAGGCCGTCTCCCGTTTCACCGCCGCCGCGCTGACAGTCGCCGTGGTCTGCGTGGGCCTGGCCTTCTACCAACCCGACCTGGGCGTGGTCGTCGCCGTGGGTCTGCCGGTCGTGGCGCTCGCCGTGCTGCCCCTGCTGCCCCGGGCCACGCGCCGCGCCGATGTCCAGCGCGAGAAGGCGGGCCGGGCCACCGAGCTGGCCTCGGACACGGTCGCCGGGCTGCGGGTGCTGCGCGGGATCGGCGGCGAGGAACTGTTCCTCGACCGCTACCGCCGCGCCTCGCAGGAGGTACGGCACGCGGCCGTGCGCAGCGCCCGGATGTGGTCGCTGATCTCCGCGATCCAGGTGCTGCTGCCCGGGCTGCTGCTGATCGCGGTCGTCTGGCACGGCATCCACCTCGCCCGCCAGGGCCGGATCACGGTCGGCGAACTCGTCACCGTCTACAGCGCGGTCATGGTCCTCAACTACCCGCTGCGGCACTTCGAGGAGATCGCCATGGCGTACTCCTTCTCGCGGCCCTCGGCCAAACGGGCGGCGCGCGTGCTGTCCCTCGAGCGGTCCACGGATGCCGACGGCTCCCGCGAGGCCGCGGTGCCCGGCGGCGACCTGTACGACCCGGCAACCGGGCTGCTCGCACCCACCGGCCGACTCACCGCGGTGGTGTGCGGCGACCCGGACGCGGCCGGACGGCTCGCGGAACGGCTGGGCGGCCACCCCGCCGAGCCGGGTCCCTCGGTGCTGCTCGGCAAAGTCCCCCTGGACGAACTCCCGCTCGACAGCGCCCGCACCGCCGTCCTCGTCCAGGACAAGGACCCGGTGCTGCTCTCCGGCTCTCTGCGCGATCTGCTCGACGTGCCCTCGTCCGGTGCCGTGGCGGCCGCGGACGCGCTGCTGGCCGCGGAGTGCGGGGACGTGCTGGACGCGCTGGTGCAGGGCTCGCTGGACACCGCCGACCCCATGGACGCCCGCATCACCGAGCGCGGCCGCTCCCTGTCGGGCGGCCAGCGCCAGCGGCTCGCGCTGGCCCGGTCGCTCGTCACCGATCCCGAGGTGCTCGTGCTGGACGAGCCGACCTCCGCGGTCGACTCGCACACCGAGGCCCGGATCGCCGACGGGCTGCGGCGGCTGCGCTCGGGGCGCACGACGGTGGTGTTCACCTCCTCGCCGCTGCTGCTGGACCGCGCGGACCGGGTCGTCCTCGTCCACGAGGGCGCCGTCGTGGCAGTGGGTGTGCACCGCGAACTGGTCGACACCGAGCCGCGGTACCGGGCCGTGGTGACACGGGAGACCGACGACGAGGCAGCCGCGGCCGGCGCGGATGTGGAGCCGGCCGAGAAGGGCGCCCTCCTGGGTGCCTTCGAGAAGCTGGAAGAGATCGAGGAGAGCGCATGATCGGCGTTGCGCCACCGGCGTACGACCCGGCGGCCCCGACGACCGCCACCACCCTGCCCGTCGGTGCCGCCGCGACCGTGCGCGCCTATGTGACCGAGCTGTTCCGCCGGCACCGGGTGGCCTTCCTGCACCTCATCGCCGTCAACACCGTGGCCGTGATCGCCTCCATGGTGGGCCCGTACCTGCTCGGCGGCCTCGTCGACCGGGTGTCGAACGGGGCGCGGGAGCTTCATCTGGGCCCGACCGCCGGGCTGTTCCTGTTCGCGCTCGTGGTGCAGGCCGGATTCGTGCAGCAGGTGCGGTTGCGGGGTGCGATGCTCGGCGAGCGGATGCTGGCCGACCTGCGCGAGGACTTCCTCGTTCGCTCCGTGGGGCTGCCGCCGGGCGTGCTGGAGCGGGCGGGCACGGGCGACCTGCTCTCCCGCATCACCACCGACATCGACCGCCTCGCCAACGCCATGCGCGAGGCCGTGCCGCAGCTGGCGATCGGTGTCGTGTGGGCCCTGCTGCTGCTCGGCGGGCTCGTCGTGACGGCCCCGCCACTCGCGGCCGCCGTGCTCCTCGCGGTGCCGGTACTGGTCGCGGGGTGCCGCTGGTACTTCAGGCGTGCACCCTCCGGCTACCGCTCCGAGGCCGCCGGGTACGCCGCCGTCGCCGCCGCCCTCGCCGAGACGGTGGACGCGGGCCACACCATCGAGGCGCACCGCCTGGGCGCCCGGCGCATCGCCCTGTCGGAGCGGCGGATCAAGGAGTGGACCGCCTGGGAGCGGTACACCCTCTGGCTGCGGTCCGTGCTCTTCCCGGTCATCAACGCCGTCCACCTCATCGTGCTGGGCTCGGTCCTCATGGTCGGCGGTGCCTTCGTGCTGCGGGGCTGGATCGGGGTCGGCCAGCTGACGACGGGGGCGCTGATCGCGCAGATGCTCGTCGACCCGGTGAACCTGATTCTGCGCTGGTACGACGAGGTGCAGGTCGCCCAGGTGTCGCTGGCCCGTCTGGTCGGTGTCCGGGACATCGAGCCGGATGCCGGGGACGCCTCGGTGGCACCCGGCGGACGGGACGTGCACGCCGACCGGGTGCACTTCGGCTACCGCGAGGGCGTCGACGTGCTGCGCAAGGTCTCCCTGAAGGTCGCCCCGGGTACCCGGCTGGCCCTGGTCGGTCCCTCCGGCGCGGGCAAGTCCACGCTGGGCAGACTGCTCGCCGGCATCTACGCACCGCGGGACGGTCGCATCACCCTGGGCGGCGCGGAACTGTCCCTGATGCCGGCCGAACGCGTCCGCTCGCACGTGGCCCTCGTCAACCAGGAGCATCACGTCTTCGTCGGCTCCCTGCGCGACAATCTCCTGCTGGCCCGCACCGGCGCCACCGACGCCGAGCTGTGGGCGGCGCTGGGCGCGGTCGACGCGGACGGCTGGGCGCGGGCACTGGACGACGGGCTGGACGCCGAGGTGGGCTCCGGCGGCCTGGCGCTGACCCCGGCGCAGGCCCAGCAGATCGCGCTGGCCCGACTGGTGCTGGCCGACCCGCACACCCTCGTCCTGGACGAGGCGACCTCGCTGCTCGACCCGCGCGCGGCGCGCCACCTCGAACGTTCCCTGGCCCGGGTCCTCGACGGCCGTACGGTGGTCGCCATCGCCCACCGCCTGCACACCGCGCACGACGCGGATGTGATCGCCGTCGTGGAGGACGGTCGCATCAGCGAGCTGGGCAGCCACGAGGAGCTGGTCACGGCGGAGGGGGCGTACGCGGCGCTGTGGCGTTCCTGGCACGGATGAGGAATCACCGGTGGGGCCGGGCGGCGGGTTGCGAGGGCATGCCCGCGCCGTGCCGCGCACGGTCCCGGCCGGCCGTGCCGGTCGCTCCGGGCCCGTACGGGGATGCGTCCCTGCGGCAGTGAGCCGCTCGGCCTGCCGGGGCGGGCCCGGGCAGGGGCACGCAGACAGGGTCTGGCGGAGGCGCGAAGCACCGGACCACGCCCCGTGCCGTTGCGCACTGCCGAACAGGGGTGGAAGGCTGGATAGCGGCACCGGCTCGGGGAAAGGCCGGGAACCCGTAGGTTCCCAGCGCGTGGAACCCGTTCCGAGCGTGCCGGCGGCGCGCTGCCCCTCGCGGGGGCACGAGGCCGTCCTCACCACCTGGAGGTACCCGTGGACAGCGCCGACGGATGGGGGGACGACGTCTACCAGCCCGATCCCTCGGAGATCCGGGAGGACTCGGGTGTGCTCGACGTCGAGGACACACTGGACTTCGACGGCGTCGAGGACCCCCTGGACCGCGGCTGGTCCCCTCCCGAGCGGCCGTGGGCGGTGGAGCACACCGGGGTGACGGCGCGCGAACGCCTGACCGGGGAGACGCTGGATCAGCGACTCGCGGAAGAGCTGCCCGATGCCGAGGCGCCCGACGGCGACGGCATCGGCGACTGTGACGGCACCGACGGGGAACTCCTGGACAACGAGGTGGGCCATCTGCGCTCCGGCCGCCTGGTAGCCCCCGACGAGGGTGCGCACGAGGACGACGAGAGCGCCCTCGTCGCCACCGACGTCGGCGTCGACGGAGCGGCCGCCTCCGCCGAGGAGGCGGCGATGCACATCGTCGACGAGGACTCCGGCTGACGCGGACGGCACCGACGCCCCCTGCCCGACCGCCCCACGCGAGGAGCCGCCATGCAGCAGGACAAGCACCCCGAGTACCGCCCCGTGGTCTTCCGCGACCGCGCCGCCGGCTACGCCTTCCTCACCCGGTCGACCGCGACCAGCGAGCAGACCATCGAGTGGGACGACGGCGAGACCTACCCGGTGATCGATGTGGAGATCTCCTCCGAGAGCCACCCCTTCTACACGGGCAAGGCCCGCACGGTGGACACCGAAGGCCGCATCGCCCGGTTCGAGCGCCGGTACGGCGGGGCGGGGTCGGACGAGGCGACCTGACGGGGCCGGGGGCGTCAGATCACGTTGAGGGCCGCCGCGCAGCCCACTCCCCCGAGCAGCATGAACACGGGCATCAGCACCTTCAGCTCCACCCAGCTGCCCGCCCGGAACCGCATCACCTTCGGTGGCCCCACCGGATACCAGCGCTTGCGGCCCAGCGGAATCGGCCACAGGATCGGGCAGCCGGACACCGTCAGCGCGTCCCCGATGTCGTGCACCAGCGCGCCCAGCACGATCGGCAGGCCCAGCCACAGATACTTCTGACCCGGCGCGGTGAACAGCCAGTCGGAGCCGTTGCCCGGTTTGTCCAGGATCCCGGCGAGGATCCAGGCGCTCGTGGCCGCCAACAGCCACACCAGGACGTCGCTGCTCGAACCCCGGGCCGCCCGCCACAGCAGGCCCTCGATCGCCAGCACCATGTGCACGAAGAGGATCGCCAGCACCGCCCAACGGCCTCCGGCGATCGCCGCCGCCGAGCTGCCCGCGCCGATGAGGGCCGCCCACAGCCAGGTGTGCGTCAGCGTGCGGTGGCCACCCGAGCGGCGCGCGTCGCCCGTCTTCCTGGTCGCCTTGTAGACGGCGTACGACAGCTTGTCCACGATCTCGCAGATCCACCGCGAGATCGGCCCGAAGGCCCGCGAGATGGTGGCCGCCTTGTGGTCGAGGTCCGGGGCGAGCGCGGCACCGGCGCAGATCAGCGCGCCGACGAGCAGGACCGGCCAGGGCATCGGGTGCCCGGCCGCGACGGCCGCCGCTCCGACGCCGAGCCAGGCCGCGGCCCCCGACAGTGAGTGTGCTGGTCCCATCATGGTCGCTTCCCGCCCCGTTCCTCATGTGCCGCTGTCCAGTTGACCTGGTGTGCCGACCCTCCGCCGGCGACACAGCGTAGCGGTCATGATCTTCGTATCCGCAGCCGATTCCCCCCTCGAGGAGAAGGCCAGGCAAGATGGGGGCGTGACCCTCATCGATCAGCTGCCGCCGACCGCCGACCCCGACGCCCTGTACGAAGCCTTCGAGTCGTGGGCGCAGGAGCGCGGCCTCACCCTCTACCCCCACCAGGAAGAGGCGCTGATCGAGGTGGTTTCCGGGGCGAACGTGATCGTCTCGACGCCCACCGGGTCCGGCAAGAGCATGATCGCCGCGGGCGCGCACTTCGCCGCGCTGGCCCGGGACGAGGTCACCTTCTACACGGCTCCGATCAAGGCGCTGGTGTCGGAGAAGTTCTTCGAACTGTGCAAACTCTTCGGCACCGAGAACGTCGGCATGCTCACCGGCGACGCCTCCGTGAACGCCGACGCGCCAGTGATCTGCTGCACCGCCGAGGTGCTGGCGTCGATCGCGCTGCGCGACGGCAAGGGCGCGGACGTCGGCCAGGTCGTGATGGACGAGTTCCACTTCTACGCGGAGGGTGACCGCGGCTGGGCCTGGCAGATCCCGCTGCTGGAACTCCCACAGGCGCAGTTCATCCTGATGTCGGCCACTTTGGGCGATATGTCCTTCTTCGAGAAGGACCTCGCCCGTCGCACCGGCCGCTCCACCGCGGTGGTCCGCTCGGCCACGCGCCCGGTGCCGCTGTCCTACGAGTACCAGCTCACCCCGCTCACCGAGACGCTCACCGACCTGCTGGAGAGCAAGCAGGCCCCGGTGTACATCGTGCACTTCACCCAGGCACAGGCCGTGGAGCGCGCCCAGGCGCTGATGAGCATCAACATGTGCTCGCGCGACGAGAAGGAACAGATCGCCGAGCTGATCGGGAACTTCCGGTTCACCACCAAGTTCGGCCGCAATCTCTCCCGTTACGTCCGCCACGGCATCGGCGTCCACCACGCCGGCATGCTGCCCAAGTACCGGCGCCTGGTGGAGAAGCTGGCCCAGGCCGGCCTGCTGAAGGTCATCTGCGGTACGGACACGCTCGGCGTAGGCGTCAACGTGCCCATCCGGACCGTCCTGTTCACCGCGCTGACCAAGTACGACGGCAGCCGGGTGCGCACGCTGCGCGCCCGCGAGTTCCACCAGATCGCGGGCCGGGCGGGCCGGGCCGGCTTCGACACGGCGGGACTTGTCGTGGCCCAGGCGCCCGAGCACGTCATCGAGAACGAGAAGGCCCTCGCCAAAGCGGGCGACGACCCGAAGAAGCGCCGCAAGGTAGTGCGAAAGAAGGCGCCGGAGGGCTTCGTCGGCTGGACGGAGAACACCTTCGAGAAGCTGATCGCGTCCGAACCCGAGCCGCTCACCTCGCGGTTCCGGGTGACGCACACGATGCTGCTGTCGGTGATCGCCCGCCCCGGCAACGCCTTCAACGCGATGCGCCATCTCCTCGAGGACAACCACGAACCGCGCAAGCAGCAGCTCCGGCACATCCGGCGGGCGATCGCGATCTACCGCTCGCTGCTGGACGGCGGGATCGTGGAGAAACTCGACAAGCCGGACGCCGAAGGCCGCATCGTCCGGCTCACGGTCGATCTGCAGCAGGACTTCGCCCTCAACCAGCCGCTGTCCACCTTCGCGCTCGCCGCGTTCGAACTGCTCGACCCGGAATCGCCCTCCTACGCCCTCGACATGGTGTCCGTGGTCGAGTCCACCCTGGACGATCCGCGGCAGATCCTCGCCGCCCAGCAGAACAAGGCGCGCGGTGAGGCCGTGGCCGCGATGAAGGCCGACGGTGTCGAGTACGAGGAGCGCATGGAGCGCCTCCAGGACGTCACGTACCCCAAGCCGCTGGAAGAGCTGCTCTTCCATGCGTACAACACCTACCGCAAGAGCCACCCCTGGGTGGGCGATCACCCGTTGTCGCCGAAGTCGGTGATCCGGGACATGTACGAACGGGCGCTGTCCTTCACGGAGCTGGTGTCCTACTACGAGCTGGCCCGCACCGAGGGCATCGTGCTGCGCTACCTCGCCAGCGCCTACAAGACCCTCGACCACACCATCCCGGACGATCTGAAGTCCGAGGACCTGCAGGACCTGATCGAGTGGCTCGGCGAGATGGTGCGCCAGGTCGACTCCAGCCTGCTGGACGAATGGGAGCAGCTGGCCAACCCGGAGGAGATGACCGCCGAGGAGGCCCAGGAGAAGGCCGACGAGGTCAAGCCGGTCACCGCCAATGCGCGGGCCTTCCGCGTCCTCGTCCGCAACGCCATGTTCCGCCGCGTGGAGCTGGCCGCCCTCGACCAGGTCGGGGAACTGGGCGAGCTGGACGCCGAGTCCGGCTGGGACGCCGAGGCGTGGGGCGAGGCGATGGACACGTACTGGGACGAGTACGACGACCTCGGCACCGGCCCCGACGCCCGCGGCCCCAAGCTGCTGGTCATCAAGGAGGAGCCGGAGAACGGCCTTTGGCGCGTCCGCCAGATCTTCGACGACCCGAACGGCGACCACGACTGGGGCATCAGCGCGGAGATCGACCTCGCGGCCTCCGACACCGAGGGCCGTGCGGTCGTACGCGTCACCGATGTCGGGCAGCTCTGAGCACAGGAGAATCCCACCGATGACGAACCCGGCCGAGAGACTGGTCGACCTGCTCGACCTGGAGCAGATAGAGGTCAACATCTTCCGTGGCCGAAGCCCGCAGGAGTCCCTGCAGCGAGTCTTCGGCGGCCAGGTGGCGGGCCAGGCACTGGTCGCCGCCGGGCGCACCACGGACGGCGAACGCCCGGTGCACTCGCTGCACGCGTACTTCCTGCGCCCGGGCCGGCCGGGCGTACCGATCGTGTACCAGGTGGAGAGGGTGCGCGACGGGCGGTCGTTCACGACGCGCCGGGTCACGGCCGTGCAGCAGGGCCGCACGATCTTCAATCTGACCGCCTCCTTTCACAAGCCTGAGGAAGGACCTTTCGAGCACCAGCTGCCGCCGGCCCGCGAGGTGCCGGATCCCGAGTCCCTGCCGACAGTGACCGAGGAGATCCGCAAGCATCTGGGCGTGCTGCCGGAGGAGTTGGAGCGCATGGCACGCCGCCAGCCGTTCGACATCCGTTACGTCGACCGGCTGCGCTGGAACGCCGAGGAGATCGATGGCGCCGAGCCGCGCAGCGCCGTGTGGATGCGCGCGGTCGGGCCGCTCGGTGACGACCCGCTGGTGCACACCTGCGCACTGACCTATGCCAGTGACATGACTCTCCTGGACGCGGTCCGCATCCCGATCGAACCCCTATGGGGTGCGCGGAACTTCGACATGGCCTCCCTGGACCACGCCATGTGGTTTC
Source organism: Streptomyces sp. NPDC007905 (assembly GCF_042959345.1). NCBI lineage: Bacteria > Bacillati > Actinomycetota > Actinomycetes > Kitasatosporales > Streptomycetaceae > Streptomyces > Streptomyces sp. NPDC007905. The sequence continues at coordinate 21,600 of NZ_JBIBKS010000027.1, forward strand.
ACCGGCCCTTTCGCGCGGACGAGTGGTTCCTGTACGACCAGGAGTCCCCGATCGCCACCGGCGGGCGCGGTCTGGCCCGCGGCCGCATCTACGACCTGCAGGGGCGGTTGCTCGTGTCGGTCGTCCAGGAGGGGCTGTTCCGGACCCTGTAGTACGGCGCTCAGACCCCTGCGGGCCGGGGGCTTCTGCGTCGCAGCCAGGATCGCAGTCCGCGGGTGGGCTGCGATGCCGTCGGTCCGCACAAGTGGTCCCGGACCGTGGCGGGCGGTGCGGTGGGCGGGGTGTGCCGTGCCGCCTGGCCATCGGCGCTTTTGGGGTGCCGTACGGCAGTGCGCACCGCGGGCCGGTTGTGTTGTACGGGCGGTCGCGCCGCGGGCTCGGCGTGCCGTGCGGCCGGGCGTGGGCCCGGTGCGTGGGCGCGTGCCTGCTCCACCGCGCGCGCCAGCTCGCTGCGCAACCAGTCGATCTCGTCGGTGTTCTGCGCCGTCATGAGCTCCTCGGCGAGGTGCGCGAAGGGTGATCCCGGCGCTCCATGGTCCGGCGGAGCGGGCCGGAAGCGGTTCAGGTAGGCACGGTCGTAGGGATCCTTGACGACGTCCGCGACGTCGACGAGCGTGAGGAAGGCCGCCAGGATGCCGGCCCGCGCCCACGGGTCCTCGGCGTCCCGCAGCAGAAATCCGAGGTGCCGTCCCCGCCAGTTGCGGGCCCGCAGATCCACGCCGGCCGACAGTTGGCTTCGCAGGTTCTCGGGTGTACGGCCCTTGAGCAGGCGCGCGTTCACGCTGTCGGCCGCGAACTGCCGCAGTTCCTCTGCCAGATAGAGCCATACCACGGCTCGGTAGCGGTTCAGGTAGAAGCGCACCGGCACCAGCAGGCCCAGGCGGGCGAGCCGGGTGAACCGGCCCGCCGGAATCCCCATGAGCGCGGCGCCCTCGGCCGTACCCAAGACCTGCACACGCTCGCGGAGGGCTTCGGGGAAGCCGGGCTGGGAGCGGAGCCGGTCGATCTCGGCCCACTCGACCCGGCGGCCACCGCCCCCGCCGTCGTCGGGCACCGTCCGGATGCGGCCGAGATGGACGGCGAGGTCGAACTCGCCTCGCTTGAGGCCCAGTTCACGAGCGGCGCGGCTCGGCGCGCAAGTGACGGAGCGGGATGGGACGAAGGTGCTGCCCGACATGGTCGTACTCCCCCGTGGAGCGGGTGGCTCACGCCCTGTGCGTTCGCCGTGCACACACCGTAGCGGGTCCGCCGCAGCTCGTGGCGAGCCTGTGGATAACTCTGACGGTTGCGGCACATGCGCAGGTCAGAGGTCGGACAGGGGTGCACCCTCCGGCCGTCGGGCATCCACGCCGAGGTGTTCGCCGACACGGTTGACGAGCAGGGTCATCTCGTACGCGATCTGGCCGATGTCGGCCTCCGCCCCGCTGAGCACGCACAGGCAGCTGCCGGTACCGGCGGCCGTCACGAACAGCACGGCGTCGTCGTACTCGATCATCGTCTGGCGTACCGTGCCCGCACCGAAGTGGCGTCCCGAACCCTTGGCCAGGCTGTGCAGCCCCGACGCGACGGCGGCCAGATGCTCGGCGTCCTCGCGGCGAAGACCTGTACTCGCTCCCGTGACCAGTCCGTCGTTGGAAAGGACCAGCGCGTGTCGCACATGGTCCACGCGCTCGGTCAGATCGTCCAGGAGCCAGCCGAGTCCCTGGTTCTGCGCCATGTTCCGTCTCCCCGTGTGACGTCTCCCCCTGGCTGGAGGATATGTCCGCCAGCCTTCCCCACCACCGGCGTCCGGGCAAGCAGGATGGGCGTATGGCACAGAAGATGACCGATGAGGAATGGCGGGCGTTCGTCTCGGACGGCACCCGAACCGGCAAGCTGTCCACCGTCAGCGCCGATGGGAGCCCGCATGTGGCCCCGATCTGGTTCCTGCTGGACAGGGACGAACTGGTCTTCAACACCGGCAAGAAGACCGTGAAAGGGCGCAATCTCGCCCGTGACGGACGTGTCGCCCTGTGCGTGGACGACGACCGGCCCCCGTTCCACTTCGTGGTCCTGAGCGGGCGCGCCCGGCTGTCGGAAGAGCTGGACGAGGTGCGTCTTTGGGCCACCCGCATCGCCGGCCGGTACATGGGCCAGGAGCGCGCGCAGGAGTACGGCGCCCGCAACGGTGTCCCGGGCGAGCTGCTGGTCCGGATCGCCGTGGACAGGGTGGTGGCAGTGAAGGACCTGGCCGCCTGAGGCTCAGCCCACCGAGTCGAGGAGCCGGGCGGTGTGCATCCGCCCGGCGTACTCGACGAGGCGGATCAGCACCTCCTTGCCCGAGTCGCGGTCGCGCGCGTCACACAGGACCACCGGGGTGCCCCGGTCGAGGTCAAGCGCCCGGGAGACGTCGGTGGCGCCGTAACTGCGCGCTCCGCCGAAGCAGTTGACGGCCACCACGAACGGGATGCGCCGGTGCTCGAAGTAGTCGACCGCCGGAAAACAGTCCTCCAGGCGGCGGGTGTCGGCGAGGACCACGGCACCGAGCGCCCCCTGGGAGAGTTCGTCCCACAGGAACCAGAAGCGGTCCTGCCCCGGCGTACCGAAGAGGTACAGGGAGAGCCCGGTGCGGATGGTGATGCGCCCGAAATCCATGGCGACGGTCGTGGTGACCTTGTGGTCCACGCCGTCGGTGTCGTCCACCAACTGGCCGGCTTCGCTGAGCAGTTCCTCGGTGCGCAGCGGGCGGATCTCGCTGACGGCCCCGACCAGGGTCGTCTTGCCGACACCGAAGCCGCCGGCGACCAGTATCTTCAGTGCCAGGGCGGAGATGTCGCCGGCGGCGTCGGGGTGCTCGGAGACCATGATCACTTCTCTCGGGTGGGCCGGCTGCGGTCGATGTCGAGGTACTCGGAACAGGAAGTCAGCATCATGACAACTCCGGCGCCTCTCCGGGGGATCGGACCGAAATGCGCCTGATGTGAACGGCTCGCGACCGGTTGGTTCCGGAGCGCGCACGAAACGGGATGCGGCGAGGCGCCCGTCGGGTGGGGAGCGTTCATTTACAGCGCCCGCAGCCCTTCGATCACCTCTCGCAGAATGCGTTCGTCCGGCAGGTGGGCCGGGGGCACCGGGCGGCTGATGGTGACCCAGCCCAGTTCCAGAAGGTCACCGAGAAGCACTCTGATCACGCCAACGGGGAGGTCCGCGTCGGCCGCGAGTTCCGCGACGGACTGTGTCTCGCTACGGCACAGGTCGATCAGGGACCGGTGTTCGGGGCCGAGCGGGGTGTCGTCGTCCACCGCCGGTGCGGCGGGGTCGAGGGTGACGAGGGCGATCAGGTCGAAACGCACGCCGGTGGGGCCGGACTGGGTGCGCCCGCCGGTCATGGCGTAGGGGCGGACCAGGGGCCCGGCCTCGCCGTCGTACCACTGGCTGCCCTGCTCGCGCGGGCCGCCGGTCGGGTTCTCGGTCATGGGTGCCGTCTTTCCGGCTCATCCGGCGGCGGGCGGCTGAGCGGCAACGCGCGGCGCTGTGTAGAGGTGCTCGCCCACGCGCTTGACCAGTCGTGCCATCTCGTAGGCGACGAGGCCGATGTCGGCGGTGACGGCGGTGAGCACGGCTAGGCAGGAGCCTTCGCCGGCGGCCGCCACGAAGAGGAAGGCGTCATCCATCTCCACCATGGTCTGGCGTACGCCGCCCGCTCCGAAGTGCCGTCCCGCGCCCTTGGCGAGGCTGTTGAAGCCCGAGGCGACTGCGGCCAGATGTTCCGCGTCCTCGCGCGCGAGGCCGGTGGAGGCACCGACGGCCAGGCCGTCGTTGGACAGCACGACGGCGTGCCGTACCTCGCTCACCCGCATCACCAGGTCGTCCAGCAGCCAGTCGAGTTCGCCGGATCGCTGGGCGGCCCTCATGTTCGGGTCCTGGATCATGCCGGATCTCCTTCAGTGGTGTCACTGCCCGTTCCGAATTCCCTGGCGGCGCCGCGGCCGGGCTGCCTGCCGCCACCGCGGGCCCAGCCGTCGCGATAGGCCGCCATGCGGTCCCGCACGAGTTCGGGGGTGCGCCGGTCGTCGCCGCGCGGCGCGGCTTCCGACGCCGGCTCTTCACGGCGCTGATGGCGGAGTTGGGGGGCGAGGCTCGCCTGCCGCACGCGGCGCGGGAGGTCGTCGGAGGGTCCGGAGTCGTTCGGTGGGCGGTGCAGCCTCAAGGCGGTGACTCCGGGGGGCGGGGGTTCGTGCGCGGGGGCCGAGGGGGCCGAGGCGGTGGCTGCGAGGGCCGGCCGGCCGTTCTGTGCGGTGACGGCGGTGGGGGGTGGGGGCGCGTCGGGCACGCGCGCGTACTCGCGCGGCTGCTCCGGCCGGGCCGCTGTCTCTGCGTGGTCCGGGCGTTCCGCGGAGTTGGTGTGCAGCAGGGCGGTGGGCAGCAACACGACCGCGGTGGTGCCTCCGTAGGGTGAGGTGCGCAGGTGCACCTTGATGCCGTGCCGGGAGGCGAGCCTGCTGACCACGAACAGTCCGAGGCGGTCGCTGTCGAACAGGTCCAGCGCCTCGGACTGCTCGATGCGCCGGTTGGCGTCAGCGAGGGTGTCTGCGCCCATGCCGAGGCCCCGGTCCTCGACTTCGAGGGCGTAGCCGTTGCCGACGGGTTCGCCGGTGACGCGCACGCGCGTGTGGGGCGGAGAGAACTGGGCGGCGTTCTCGACGAGTTCGGCGAGCAGGTGGGTGAGGTCGGCCACCGCCGCGCCGATGACGGACGCCCCCGGGAGCTGGCGCACCTCCACGCGCGCGTAGTCCTCGACTTCGGAGACGGCCGCGCGTACGACGTTCGTCAGCGACACGGGCATGCGCCAGGCTCGGCCGGGTGCGGCTCCGGAGAGAATGATCAGGCTCTCGGCGTGGCGACGCATCCGGGTGGTGAGGTGGTCGAGACGGAACAGGTCGCTCAGCTCGTTGGGGTCGTCGGAGCGTCGTTCCATGCTGTCCAGGAGGCTGAGCTGGCGGTGGACCAGCACCTGGCTGCGGCGGGCCAGGTTGACGAACACCCCGGAGATGCCGCTGGCGAGTTCGGCGCGCTCCACCGCTGCGCGCAGAGCGGCGCGGTGCACGGTGGTCAGGGCTTCGGCGACCTGGCCTGCCTCGTCCTCCGCGGGCGGTCCGGCAGGCGCCTCGGCCTGGATGTCGATCTCCTCGCCGACGCGCAGTTTCCGCATCGCCGAGGGGAGTTTGCGGCGCGCGATCTCCAGCGCGTCATTGCGCAGGCTCACCAGCTCGACCACGAGGGCCCGCCCGATGCGGACGGAGATGACGAGCGAGGCGGCGACGGCGGCGAGACCGAAGAGCACAGCGGCGCCCGCCGGGCTCAGCAGGCCGCGGGCGAACGGGTCGGCGCGGCCCGCGACGGCACGGCCCGTGTCCGTCGCAATGGCCCGCATGCCGTCCTGCACGCGCGCGTGGGCGGTGTCCCAGGCACTCGCCGGCGCCGTGTCGACCGCCTTCGCGCCGGGACCGGCGGCGAGGATCTTGTCCTCGGTGGAGGCGAGCGAAGCGTAGGCGCCGCCGCCCGCCAGGTCACGCCAGGCGGCGCGCTGGGTGCCGGGCAGGTCGGCGACGGCTGCCTCTGTGAAGGTGCGTCGCGTGGCAACGGCTGCACCGAACAACCGCAGCCGGTCGCTCTGGAGGGCGACGGCCGGGCGCGCGCTGCCGAGGACGGCGTCCTCCTGGGCGAGCGCCTCGGCGGCACGGGAGAACTCGAGCAGCACGCGCGCGTCGGCGCCGACGTCGGCCTGCTGGATGCCGGTGAGTGCACCGTCAACGGTGAGGGCCGTACCGATGGTCTTCGTGTACTGCGCGTACACCTCGCCCCAGCCGGCCTTGTGGTGGCGTACGGCGGTCCGCACCGCGCGCAGGTGCTCGGCACCGGTGACGAAGGCCTCCAGGCGTCCGGCAACCCCTGCCGGCAGTTCCTGGCTGTCGGCGACGGTGTTGTCGTCGCCGAGTCGCAGCTGGGCCACCGCGCGGTCGGTGCGGGCGGCGAGGCCTTCGAGGTCGTCACCGCTTCCCGCACCCGGGACGGCGGCGTAGCGCACGGCGGCGGCCCGTTCGGTCTGCAGTGCGGTGACGGCGGCGGCCACCGGGGCACGCAGGTCGGCCTCGACCTGCTGCGACTGGCGCAGCCGGGCGACGTCCTGGGCGGTGCTGACGGTGGCGTACGCCCACAGGGCGAGCAGGGAGACGACGGGCACCATCAGCAGGCAGATCACCTTGGCGCGCACCGTACGGGGGCGCATGCGCCAACGGCCCGCGCGAGGAGGGGCGTTGTCAGGCAACGTGTCGAGGGGCCGGTCCGCGCCCTCGTCGGCCGGGGGTCCGGCGTGCGCGCGGCGGCCGCGCGGCGCGGGTGGGGACTGCGCCGGGGTTCCGGCTTCGGGTGTGCTACGGGGTGGGCGCATGGCCTCCTCGCTCGGAACTTGGGGTCGGGGGCTCCGGGGGCGGGCTCCGCTAGCGGGCGGTGCTCCGGACGGGCCGCTGGGCCGAGGCGGACGCCTCCCGCTCGTCGGCCGTGGGCGAGAGGGCGACGAAGGCCGAGGTGAGGAACAGATAGGACCCGAGGCCGACGGCGAGGGGGAAGATGAACTGCATCGCCGTGGCCCCGGGCAGGGCCTCGCCGGAGGGGGTGACACGCACGCTCACCGCGAACATCCCGGTGTAGTGCATGCTGCTGACGGCCGCCCCCATGACGAGGGAGGCGAGGGTGACCGCAAGCGGCGACTTGATGTTGAGCCCCGCCCACAGGGCCGCGGTGGCCGCCACGACGGCGATCAGGACCGAGAGCCCGACGAGCACGGGGTCGTAGATCACGTCGCCGTGCAGCCGAACCGCCGCCATGCCCAGGTAGTGCATGCTGGCGACGCCCAGCCCGGTGGTGAGCCCTCCGATGAGGAGGGCCCGGTTGCGGTCCCGGCTGTAGCCGACGGCGAAGACGCCGCCGCAGACGACGACCATGGCGACGACGAGGCTGAGGATGGTCAGTGGCACGTCGTATCGGATGTCGGTGCCGCTGACCCGGAAGCCGAGCATGGCCACGAAGTGCATGGTCCAGATGCCCGTCCCGATCGCGGAGGCGGCGGTGAGGAGCCAGTTGCGGCGCGACCGGCCGGTGGTGGCGAGCGCGCGCACGGTGCAGCGCAGCCCCAGTGCAGCGCCTATGCAGGCCATCACGTAAGACAGCGCGGGGGTCAGCCAGCCGAAGGCTGCGTGGTCCAGGTGTCCCATGGCCCCGGGACGCTAGCCGGGGCACGGGCGCACACAGGGGGCGCATTTCGAAAGGTGCTGGAATATGACACAGCAAGGCGATGGAACGATCGCGTCCCGCTCGAACATGCGCACAGGAGTGTCCCTCGTGTTGGTGAGGGATCATGCCGAACATGAGCGACGTCCACACACATGTCCAGGAGTTCTTCACCGCCCGCGCGGCCGACTGGGACACCAGGTTCCCCGACGACGGCCCCGCCTACGCGGCCGCCGTCGCGAGCGTGGGCCTGCGCCCGGGCGACCGGGTGCTCGACGCGGGCTGCGGCACCGGCCGGGCTCTGTCGCCCTTGCGTGCCGCCGTGGGCCCCTCCGGGGTGGTGGCCGGGGCCGATCTGACCCCGGCGATGCTCCAGGCCGCCGTACGGGCAGGCAGGGACCGGGACGGGCGGCTGATGCTGGCGGATGCCGCCGCGCTGCCGTTGCGGTCGGGGTCCTTGGACGCCGTGTTCGCGGCGGGCCTGATCGCGCACCTGCCGCACCCCGCCGAGAACCTGCGGGAACTGGCCCGTGTGGTGCGGTCGGGCGGCAGGCTCGCGTTGTTCCACCCCATCGGCCGGGCGGCCCTGGCAGCGCGTCAGGGGCGGCGCATCACCCCCGACGACCTCAGGGCCGAGACGAATCTGGGCCCTCTCCTGATCCGTTCGGGATGGCGCATGACCTCGTACGTCGACGAGGACGCCCGCTTCCTCGCGCTGGCGGTGCGCGAGGGCTGAGGGCGGAAGGGCGCGAGAGCTGAGGCCGGGACGGGTCAGTTCCGTCCCGCCACGGTCGCCACGAAGGCGTCGGGGTTGTCGAACATGATGTTGTGCCCCGCGCCCGGCACCGTCACCACGCGGACCCCGGCGGCCTCCAGGTCCTGCCTGCCCGGGAGTTCACCGCTGTGTTCGCCCTGGAGGTAGACACGGTCGACGGCCAGGCCTTCCAGGAGCGTGCGCATCACGGGATCCGAGCCGCGCCGGAGACCGACGGCACTGCGGTGCAGCGCACGGGGATCGGCGAGCCGCATGGTGGCCGCCCACAGCGGGCCGACGGCCTCCAGCACGCGCGCGTACTGCTCTTCGACGAACTCGTCCTCTCCGTAGGCGGCGATTTCACTGCTGGCGGCCGTCCGAGGCGGGAAGGCGTCCAGATTGGCCTCGGTGAGGACCAGCCGGGAGACGAGGCCGGGCCGTCGGTGGGCGAGCACGATGGCGACGGCGCCACCCATGCTGTGCGCGATCAGTTCGGCGCCTGTGACGCCGGCCTGGTCCAGTGCGGCCGCCACGGCGTCGGCGTTCTCCTCCAGGGTGTAGCCGAAGTGCTCGGGCCGGTCGCTGATGCCGTTTCCGGGCAGGTCCACGAACAGACTGCGCCTGCCCGAGAGTTCGGGGTGGGCCGCGATGTGCGCGTGATACACGGCGGAGACCGATCCGAGTCCGTGCAGGTACACGCGCGCGGGCTCCTCTCCGGGCACCTCCGTCCAACGGATCCGGTTCCCCTTGCTGTCGAATGCGGCCTGCTTCACCGTGCCCCTCCCCGATGACTGCGACGATGGGCACGCACAATACATCGGATTCGATGTATAGCGCTGCCGAAATACTCCGTCACCGTTGTACAGCGGGTCTGGGAGAGAATGTGCCCATGCTGGAACTCGCCATCCTCGGCTTCCTGTACGAGGCCCCGCTGCACGGCTACGTCCTGCGTCGGCACATCGCCGCGCTCACCGGGCACGTGCGTCCCGTCGCCGAGAGCACGCTGTACCCGGCGATCAAGCGGCTGGAGAAGGCGGGGCTGCTGGCACGGGCCACCGAACCCGGTGCCGTGGCCGCGCCGCGTCACGTCCTGACGCTCACCGAGGAGGGGAGACAGGAACTGCTGCGTCGCCTCGCCGACCCGGGGCAGCGCGAGGTCACCGACGAGAACCAGTGGTTCACCCTGCTCGCGTTCCTGCGGCACCTGGACGACCCCGCGGCCCAGGCGGCCGTGCTGCGGCGCCGGCTGGCCTTCCTGCAGGAGCCGGCGAGCTTCTTCTACGACGGCGACCGGCCGCTGGCCGCCGAGGATCTGGACGACCCGTTCCGAAGCGGTGTCCTCGCCATCGCGCGTGCCACGAGCCGGGCCGAACTCGCCTGGCTCCGTGACACCCTCGCTTCACTCGAGGGCGCCGGCCGCTGAAGTGTTCAGGTGCGGTACCGGACAGCCGCCCACCGGCTGTCTTGTAGTGCCGGGTGGCGATACGGCGTGGGTGACGCCCTTCAGGACGGTCCGGTCATCCAGTGGGGCGCCCGGTCGCCGACGACACACTGCCCCGGCGCGCTCCTCCGGTGCGGCTCAGTCGCCCGAGGACTCGAAAATTCTCCGTGGTCAGCCCGACGGAATTCGAACGCCGCGCTGAGCCCGTGGCCCTCCGCAGCGTCCCCACCGGGTGCCGCCGACGGATCCCATCGAGTCGCTCGAAGCTCTTCATCGCACCGCCCCCCTTCTGTCGCCGGAGCGACAACTCTACGTTTGACTGCAGCAGATGAACGATCACTGGCGACCTCGTTCAAGGGAAGGTGGGGCACGTGTTCGACGCGATACGCAAGTACACCGCCAGATTCCGTACCGCCTCGCACGCCGAGGCCGAGGGCACCCGGGACCGGCGCCCACACAATTTGTTCGAAGCCGCTGCCGCCTATGTGGCGGCCTGCGCCGAGGACGATCAGGACCGGATGGAGGAGGCGGCGGACTGGGTGTCGCCGGAGGCGCTGTCGTTCGGAGTGAGTGAGCTGGCGTGCCGGGCCGTCATCGCGCTCGCCCGGGAGCGCGACGAGTCGCCCCGAGCGGTGGCCCGCGACCTCCTCGGGCTGCCGGCGGCCTGAGACGAAACCTTGTGACCGGCGGTCGTTTCGCCCCCGTCCAGGTGGAAACCTGCAGCTCCGCGTGGTGTGCGGAGTCGTGACAAGCGCCTTCCGCTCGCACTAGGGTGCGCGCCGATGGACGAACCACTGGGAGGCAGGGATGGCCGGAACGGGCGATGAGGCCGTCACCGCCACGGACGAGGCGCTGTATGTGCTCACGGCGGTGCTGCTGACGCCGGCACAGTTTCCGAGCGTGCTGGGCGACGACTACCCGGAGGCTTGTGCGGCGCTGGGCCTCGCGCCGCGCGCCGACGGGTACGGCCTGGTGCTCGGCCAGGACGGTGGTGGCGCCCGCTGGACGGTCGTCATCGACGACGTCTCGCTGGTCGCGGTAGCGATCGCGTCCTGGGACTGCGGGATGGAGTACGACCTGTCACCGGACGAGCGCACCGTCGTGGCCGCCCTGCCGGGCTGGCCACTGGCGGTCGCCGTCGCCGCGCCCGGTGTGCCCGCGCCGCACGACCCGGCACCCGAGATCGCGGACGGGCCCGCCTTGACTCCGCCGGACACCAGTTCCTGGGGGCCGGCGCAGCGGCGCTTGGGCGCCGACGAGATCGCGCTGCAGTGGGCGGCCTGGCGGGAGCAGATCGGCGACGACTACTTCCCCACGACCGGTGAGCAGGCGAAGACGGCGCAGGCCGCCGGGGACGGCAAGGAGAACACGCGGAAGGCCGGGCACCAGGGCATCCGGCGCGTGATGGCGGAGGCGCGTGCCTACCTCGACTCACCACCGCCGCTCGGCCGCGTGCGCTCGTCGTTCGCCCCGGGCGACGCCCGTACGCTGCGCGCCGACGGTCCCGGTTGGTCGATGGTGGCCCGCACCGACGACATCGCGTTCGTCCTGCTCGACGAGGAGCCCGGGGAGGTCCTGCCGGTGGGCCGGGGCCCCGAACTGCCCAGCCTCCTGGAAGCGCTCGACAAGATGGCCGTGCGGCCGAGTTGAACCCGCGGGGGCCGCGTCGTCCACACCAGCGCGGTCCCCGACGGCCCGGAGCACACCTGCGGCCCCCGCGAACCGGCCTGGCTCACCGGCCCGTACCTCAACGGCCGACTTCCTTGCGCGCCACCCGGCGGAGCCTGCGCCGCTGCGAGGGGTCCAGCGTCAGGTACGCGGCGGCAGGAACACCCACCACGATGAGGAACGCCACCCACCAGGGCAGCCATATCAGCAGGATGAGACCGACCGCCACACCCCCTGCGGCGATCTTCGCGTTCTTGGACATGAGCGTCGCCTCCTTCGCGGCCACTGCCGCTCTCTGCTCTGAAAACGGCCCCGCGCTCCCGGCGGTTCCGAACCCCGCCCCTGAGACATCCCTGAGACGCGCCCCCTAGTGGTCCAGGTCACAGCGTAAGCCCTCGGGGTGAGCCTGCGGTGTGCTTGCCGACGGAGACCGCGAGATGAGTAGCCACATTCGAGGAGCATGGGCGGACCCGCCTGGCGAATCGGAGGTGCCCGTCCGCGCCGCCGCGCGGACGGGCGTCGCCAGCCCGTGCCGGCGACGGCGCCGGCCACGGCAGCGGCAGCGGCAGCGGCAGCGGCAGCGGCAGCGGCAGCGGCCACACTCCCTGGACCGGTCGGCAAGGACACCTGGCTGGCGGTGGGAACGACCCGCCGAGCGGTGGACGCCACATGTTCACTCCTGGGTCGTGCGGTGTTCCCCCTGGGGACCAAATGTGGCCCAGGTCAACGAACTTGCTCCCAGGAGGCCCGATGTCCCCGCACTCCACCGGCCGGCGCCGTGTCCGCCGTTCCGCCGTCATGGGCCTGCCCCTGACCCTGGCCGCCGCTCTCGTGGCCGCTGGAACGGCCATGGCGACGCCGTCCGGGGACGCCCGTGTCATCCGCACGGCGACCCTCGGGGAGACCCCTCTCGGCGCGTTCAGCAACGCACTGCTGCCCGGCAGCGTGGACGACGACCACGGAGTGCATCTCGGCGGCATCGGCAGCGACATCTACCCGGCGGGCCGCAGGGGCGAGTACTGGACGGTGACCGACCGCGGCCCCAACGGCCAGATCAAGGTGGACGGCAAGAAGCGCCGGACGTTCCCGGTGCCGGGATTCGACCCGGCGATCGTGAAGATCCGGGTCTGCGGGGACACGGCCGAGGTGATCGACGCGATCCCGCTCACCACGTCCTCCGGGAAGGCCGTCACCGGGTTGCCGAACCAGAAGAGCCGCGACGAGGCTCCGTACACCTACGACGCCATGACCGCACTGTCGTACAACCCGAGCGGTCTGGACACCGAGGGCATCGTCCGGGCCCGGGACAAGAGCTTCTGGCTCGTGGACGAGTACGGCCCCTCGCTCGTCCACGTCTCCGCGCACGGAAAGGTGCTCACCCGCTATGTGCCCAAGGGGCTGGGCCTCACCGGTGCCGACTACCCGGTGGTCGAGGCCCTGCCGTCCATCCTGTTGCACCGGAAGGTCAACCGCGGCTTCGAGGGGCTGGCGCAGCTTCCCGGTGGCGACCTGGTGATGGCTCTGCAGAGCCCGCTCTCGCTGCCGGACACGGAGGCCGGAGAGGCCTCGCGGACGACCCGTCTGCTGCGCTTCTCGCCGCGCAAGAAGGCCGTCACCGCCGAGTACGCCTACCGCTTCGACCCGGTCGGCGTCGTCGACCCCGGCGAGGACGACACCTCCGAGCTGAAGATCTCCTCCGTGGTGGCCGTCGGCGGTGACCGGCTGCTGGTGGAGGAGCGCACGGACAAGGCGGCCCGGCTGCAGCTGGTCAGGCTGGGGCACCAGGCCGACATCCTCGGCGGTCCCTGGGACGACGACACGACGTCTCCGTCGCTCGAGCAGCTGGACGACCCGGCCGCCGAGGGCGTCCCGGTGCCGGCCAAGCGGCTCGTGGTCGACCTCGGAAAGGTGAGCGGTGTGCCGGGGAAGGTCGAGGGCGTCGCGCGCGTGGACGACGACACGCTCGCCCTCGTCAACGACAACGACTTCGGGATGACCGACGGCGCGGGCGCGTTCGACGCGCGGGGCCGCCTGATCGACAGCGGCATCAAGACGACCGTGACGTACGTCCGACTGCCCGAGGGCCGGTGAGGCGGCTTCAGGGGACTTCGTCCGGGAGCGAGGGAAGAAGGGTCTTGAGGTCGCTCGGGAGTGTGCTCGGAAACCCTGAGGGCAGCCCGCTCGGCAGCCGCGACGGCAGCCGGCTGGGCAGCTCGGTGGGGAGACTGAAGGAGGGCCGGGGCGAGCGGTTCGTGCTCGTGCCGCTCCCGTGCGGACCCTTCTCGTCCCCCGAGCCGTGATGTCCGGAGGCCCTCAGGACCACGGTCAGGACGGCCGTGGCGGCCACCAGGACGGCCGCCACGGCCAACCAAGGGCCACGGCTTGGTCGCGCCCGCTCCGAAGGCAGTGACCGGGGCGGCTCGGCAGGCGGGGGCGGGCTGTAGCCAGTGTGCGGTGGGCCGAAGCCATCAGGCGGTGGCGGGACACCGCCGCCCGGCGGTTCGGGGGGCGGAGGAGGTACGGGCGGCAGGGACATACCGTCCAGAGTCCCCGCCGCCCGGTGACGGGACCACCCGCGCGCGGAAGCTGATACCGGCTCACACCGTGGAGCGCACGGTTCCGCGGTACCCGCGCGGTGAGCGATCAGCAGGACGGCCACCCCGGCGAAGCGTCCGAAAGGGGCAGGCACGCGCGCGCGTGCGTGCGGCTCGGAAAGTGCCGCCCGCGCGCGCGTGCGCACTCAGCCCCGCGCACCCAGCAGGTGGTCCATTGCCAGCTGGTCGAGCCGTTCGAAGGCCATCCCGCGCGCGGCGGCCGCCTCCACGTCGAAGGCCTCGAAAGCCGTGCGGTCGCCGAGCAGGGCCTGCAGGCCGTCCGCCGCGGTCGGCTGCGCCAGCTGGTCCAGGCGCGAGGCACGCAGCGCGTCCTGAACCTCCGGGTCGGCACGGAAGGCTGCCGCACGCTCCTTCAGGATGAGGTAGTTGCGCATGCAGCCGGCCGCCGACGCCCACACGCCGTCGAGGTCCTCGGTCCGCGGCGGCTTGAAGTCGAAGTGGCGGGGCCCTTCGTAACCGGCGCTCTCCAGAAGGTCGACGAGCCAGAAGGCGGCCCGCAGGTCGCCCGCGCCGAACCGCAGGTCCTGGTCGTACTTGATGCCGGACTGCCCGTTGAGGTCGATGTGGAAGAGCTTGCCCGCCCACAGCGCCTGCGCGATGCCGTGCGGGAAGTTGAGCCCGGCCATCTGCTCGTGGCCCACCTCGGGATTGACGCCGTACAGCTCCGGGCGCTCCAGGCGCTCGATGAAGGCCAGCGCGTGGCCGACGGTGGGCAGCAGGATGTCGCCGCGTGGCTCGTTCGGCTTGGGCTCGATGGCGAAGCGGATGTCGTAGCCCTGGGAGGTGACGTACTCGCCGAGGAGGTCGAAGGCCTCCTTCATGCGGTCGAGGGCGGCGCGCACGTCCTTGGCGGCGCCGGACTCGGCGCCCTCACGGCCGCCCCAGGCGACGTACGTCTTCGCGCCCAGTTCGACGGCGAGATCGATGTTCCGGATCGTCTTGCGCAGCGCGTAGCGGCGGATGTCGCGGTCGTTCGCGGTGAACGCGCCGTCCTTGAAGACGGGGTGCGTGAAGAGGTTCGTGGTGGCCATCGGGACGGTCATGCCGGTCGCGTCCAGGGCCTGACGGAACCGCTTGATGTGCGACTCGCGCTCGGTGTCGGAGGCCCCGAAGGGGATCAGGTCGTCGTCGTGGAAGGTCACCCCGTGGGCGCCGAGCTCGGCCAGGCGCCGCACCGTCTCGACCGGGTCGAGGGCGCGGCGGGTGGCGTCGCCGAACGGGTCCCTCCCCTGCCAGCCGACGGTCCACAGGCCGAAGGTGAACCTGTCCTCGGGGGTGGGCTGGTAGCTCATGAGCGGCTCCTTGCTGGGTACGACTATTTCGTCATGGCCGTTTACAAATTAGTATGCGGGCGCACCTCTGGGAAGACACAGGGTGTCTTTGACGACACGGTGTCTTCGACAATGTCGACAGATGCCGTCGGCAGATGTCTTAGCCAGCTCACAGCACATCCCGCTGAGCCGCGGAAGAGGGAGAGCCCGATGTCAGCAGCCGAGGGTCCGCTCGTCGTCGGTGTGGACACGTCCACCCAGTCCACGAAGGCGCTGGTCGTCGACGCGGCCACCGGGGAGATCGTGGCGAGCGGCCAGGCGCCGCACACCGTTTCCCCGGGCGGGGGCCGGGAGAGTGATCCGCGCCAGTGGTGGGACGCCCTGTGCGAGGCGCTGCAGCAGTGCGGTGAGGCCGCGCACGAGGCGGCAGCGGTGTCGATCGGCGGGCAGCAGCACGGCCTGGTCACCCTGGACGAGCGGGGCGAGCCGGTACGCCCGGCGCTGTTGTGGAACGACGTCCGCTCGGCGCCGCAGGCCCGCCGGCTCGTCGAGGAGCTGGGCGGCCCGAAGGCCTGGGCGGAGCGCACCGGCAGCGTGCCCGGGGCGTCGTTCACGGTCACGAAGTGGGCGTGGCTGGCCGAGCACGAGCCGGCGGCGGTCCGTGCCACGCGGGGGGTGCGGCTCCCCCACGACTACCTCACCGAGCGTCTGACCGGGCAGGGCACCACGGACCGCGGCGACGCCTCCGGCACCGGCTGGTGGGCGTCCGGGACGGAGGCGTACGACGAGGAGACGCTGGCGCACGTGGGGCTCGACCCGGCGCTGCTGCCCCGGGTGGTACGGCCCGGTGAGGTGGCCGGCACCGTGCGCGACAGCCACGACCTGCCGTTCTCCAAAGGGACCCTGGTGGCGCCCGGCACCGGCGACAACGCGGCCGCCGCGCTGGGCCTCGGCCTGCGGCCGGGCACACCGGTGCTGAGTCTCGGCACCTCGGGCACCGTGTACGCCGTCTCCAAGCACCGCCCCGCCGATCCCACGGGCACGGTGGCCGGCTTCGCCGACGCCCACGGGGACTGGCTGCCGCTGGCCTGCACCCTGAACTGCACGCTGGCGGTGGACCGTGTCGCGGCCCTGCTGGGCCTGGACCGAGAGGCCGTCGAGGCGGGCACCACCGTCACCCTGTTGCCGTACCTGGACGGCGAGCGGACTCCGAACCTGCCGAACGCCTCCGGCCTGCTGCACGGGCTGCGGCACGACACGACCCCGGGCCAGCTGCTGCAGGCGGCCTACGACGGCGCGGTGCACGCGCTGCTCGGCGCACTCGATCTGGTACTCGATGAGGACGCGGACCGAACCGCCCCGCTCCTGCTGATCGGCGGCGGAGCCCGGGGCACCGCCTGGCAGCAGACGGTACGGCGGCTGTCGGGGCGGCCGGTCCAGGTCCCGGAGGCCAGGGAACTGGTCGCCCTCGGGGCCGCGGCGCAGGCCGCGGGCCTGCTGACCGGCGAGGACCCGGCCGCAGTGGCTCGCCGCTGGAGAACGGCCGCAGGCCCGGTGCTGGAGGCCGTGGAGCGGGACGAGGCGACGCTGGCCCGGATCAGCGGGGTACTCTCCGACGCGGCCCCGCTTCTGGGGCGGGGGACGCAAGCGCACTGAGCCCAGCCGCAGCAGCTGAGCCCGCTCGCAGAACGAGAATCGACGGAGGCATGACCGCACCGCTGCACGAGGGCCGCCCGCCCGGTACCGGGCGCGCCCTTCCCGACACCCAACAGGGCATGCGCCGACGCAACCTGGCCCGGGTGATGCACGCCGTCAGCGCGGAAGGCCCGCTGTCACGGGCCGCGGTCGCCTCGCACATCGGCCTGACACGTGCCGCGGTGTCGACCCTCGTCGACGAGCTGATCCGCTCGGGGCTGCTGGAGGAACTGGGTCCCGAACGGCCGGGCCGGGTGGGCCGCCCCGGATCGGCGCTCGCGGTGAGCGCGCGCGGTCCCGCCGGCATCGGGGCGGAGGTCGGTGTCGACCACCTCGCGGTGTGCGCGGTGGACCTGCGCGGCACGGTCCGCGCCAGGGCCGTGCGGCACAGGGCGAACCGGGGCCGTGCCCCGGAGCCGGTCATCGAGGAGCTGACGGCTCTGGTCCGCCGGGTCGTGGCCGAGGCGGACCGCGAGGGGCTGTGGCCCGCCGGTCTCGCGGTCGCCGTGCCGGGACTGGTGGCGCGGGACGGCCGTACGGTCGTGCGCGCACCGAACCTCGACTGGAACGGCACGGACCTCGGCCGCCTGCTGCCCGGCGGCCTGCCCGTGACCGTGGACAACGAGGCCAACTTCGGCGCACTGGCCGAGCTGTGGCTCGGTGCCGGCACCCCGCGCGACTTCCTGCACGTGTCGGCCGAGATCGGCATCGGTGCCGCGGTCGTCGTGGACGGGCTGTTGCTGCGCGGCACGAGGGGTTTCGCGGGCGAGCTGGGACACGTGCCCGTCCACCCCGACGGACCTCCCTGCCCATGCGGCGGGCGCGGGTGCCTGGAGCAGTACGCCGGTGAGGAGGCGGTGCTGCGCGCGGCCGGGCTGGAGCCGCACGAGGACCTGGTCGGTCTACTCGCGGGACGTGCCGAGGCGGGCGACGAGGCCGTACGGCGGGCCCTGCGGGACGCCGGCACGGCGCTCGGCATCGCCCTGACCGGTGCGGTCAATCTGCTCGACCCCGAGACGGTCGTTCTGGGCGGCGCCCTCGCCGGCCTCTCCCCCTGGCTGCTGCCGTCGCTCGAGGAGGAGCTGACAGGCCGTACTGCGGGACCGGCCTGCCCGGTGTCGGTGTCCGGGCTGGGTCCCGAGGGTCCGCTGCTCGGCGCCGCCCACTCGGTCGTCCGGGCCGTGCTCGACGATCCGGCGGCGGTGGCGGAACGGCCCTGACTGCCTGGTCTCGGTCCTGACTGCCTGCTCGACCCTCACTGCCTGGCCTCACTCGATCGGGTGGCCGAATTGTCCACAGTTCGCGGGTTGTCCACGGAACCGCGGCGCACTCTTCTGCCCAACTCGCCCGCGCCGTACCGTGATTCACACGAGGCGCGGCCGCCGGGGCTTCGCGGCGGAGCGCTCGCAGGACGAGGGAACGACGCGTCGAGTCAGAGTCGGCTGACACACATCGGGGGACACATGCACGGGGAGAAGGCCGGGGCGCTGCGGCGGGACGCCATCGGGCTGCGCGAGGTTCTGTTCCACAGCATCACGGCGATGGCGCCGGCCGCCGCGGTGGCCGCCTCGATTCCGTCGGGAGCCGCATTCGCCGGCGGCAGCCCGCCACTGGCCTTGCTGATCGCCCTGGTGGCGTGCATGTTCACCGCGGCCTGCGTGGGCGACCTGGCCCGCGAGTTACCCGCCGCGGGTTCGCCAACGTCTCGACCCGCACGGTCTTCGCCCTGGCCCGCATCCGGGTCCTGCCCCGCCTGCTCGCCACCCTGCATCCCCGGCCCCGCTCCCCCGGGGCGGGCATCGCGGTCCAGACCGTCGTCGCGATCGACGCGGTGCTCGGGCTCGGTTTCGCCTACGACCCGGTGACCGCGTTCCTGCTCCTGGCCAGGGTGATCGTCACGGTCGTAGTCGGCGTCTACATCGTCGTGAACCCGGCCCGCGCGGGTTACTTCCTGCGAGGCGGCCGTCAGTCGCTCAAGCCGGTGCGACATCTGCTGTTCCCGCTGTTCGGCGTCAACCACCGTCCCCTCTTCGGGGCGCTCACCCCGACCCCCTCTATGGCCGCGCTGCAGCCCCCGCTCCCGGAGCGGGTCCGGATCTGGCAGCTCGACCGCACCCGGCGCACCGCCCTCTCCGGGCTCGGGACAGCGACATCGAGCTGGAGCTGTCCCTCGACCCCATGCACGGCACGGTGGGCGTGGCCCCCGCCAACTGGAGGTGCGCTCGGCCCTGGTGCCGGACGCGCACGGCGGGAACATGGACACGCCTGAAATGTGAGCCGGGGTCACTTGCTATCTGGGGTCAATGTCGAGGGCGCCCTGCTCAGCCTCGGTGACGGGCACGCGCGGCAGGGCGAGGGTGAGACCCGCGGCGTGGCCGTGGAGTGCGCGATGAACACCGTGGTGATCGTCGACCTGCTCAAGGACGTCGTCACTCCCTGGCGCCGAATGGAGTCGGACGCACATCTCATTTCGACCGGATCGGCGCGCCCACTGGAGGACGCGTTCCGGATATCGCAGCTTGACCTGGTGCAGTGGCTGGTGCGCGGCTACGGGTTCAGCGAACTGGACGCATACCAGTTCGCGACCCAGGCGGTCGAATCGCCGTCGGCCATCGTGTGCGACACCGACTACACGTGCGTGGCCAAGCTCCGCAAGGAGTGGTTGCCCGCGCGGGAGACCTACCGCGGCCTGCACGCGTGGCTGCGGGAGACGGCCCGGACACTTCGCATCTGACACCGCATCAGCCGCACACGCACGTGAGCCCCACACCCGCTCCTGAAAGGCAGCCGACGATGGACACCAACCGGCCCGGACGACAGCTCAGCAGGCGACGGATCCTGAAGGGCGCGGCCCTCGCCGCCGTCCCCTACGCACTGCTTCCCGACGCTCAGGCGGGTGCGCGGAAAGCCGTCGACTATCCGCGGGCCGAATGGCAGCCGGCGAGCGCCGGCAACTACACCTCGTCAGACCGCCCCGGATCCTACGATGTCGACCGGGTGATCATCCATGTCACAGAGGAGACCTACCCGGACACCCTGGCCATCTTCCAGAACCCGGAGAAGAAGGTGTCCGCGCACTATCTGGTCCGGTCGGCGGACGGGCACGTGGCCCAGTGCGTGCGGGAGGCCGACATCGCCTGGCACGCGGGCAACTGGGACTACAACACCCGCAGCATCGGCATCGAGCACGAGGGCTGGGAGGACCAGCCCGGTTACTTCACCGATTCCCTCTACGAGCAGTCCGCTTTGCTGACCGCGGCGATCTGTACCCAGTACGGCATCCCCAAGGACAGGGAGCACATCATCGGCCACTACCAGGTGCCGGGCACGGACCACATCGATCCGGGACCGGGCTGGGACTGGGTCCGCTATCTCAGACTGGTCAATTTCGCCTAGGCGGACGTCGAACCGGTTGTCCACGCGAACACGGCGCGTGACGATGGTCCCAGCCGTTTCACCGTCCGGGAGGGTGAGTTGACCGATCCGTGGGTGGCCCTGGAGCCGGGGGCCGACCCCGCCGAGCGCGTCCGGGTGCTGCGCCGCGCGCACGAGACGTTCACCACGGCGGGCACGGTGCCGCGCCCGGTGCGTTCGGTGGTGGCCGAGTCGTGGCGGCGCAGCGCACGGGCCGGTGTGGGGCCGGACGGCACCGCGAGCGTGGAGCTGACCGACGGCGACCTCGGCGTCTACCGAACCGAGCATCCGCTGGCCCGGGTGATGCCGTTGTTCCGGGAACTGATGGGCACGTTCGCCGCCGACGGCGAGCATCTGCTCGCGGTGTGCGACGCGAACGGCAGGCTGTTGTGGGTCGAGGGGCATCCGGCGACCCGGCGCCGGGCGGACCGGATGAACTTCGTGCCGGGGGCACGCTGGTCGGAGACGGCGGTGGGCACCAACGCGCCGGGTACCGCGGTCGCCCTGGACCGGCCCGTGCAGGTGTTCGCGGCGGAGCACTTCATACGGCGGGTGCAGCCGTGGACGTGCGCGGCCGCTCCGGTGCACGATCCGCACACCGGCCGGGTGCTCGGCGCCGTCGACATCACCGGGGGCAACGGACTGGCGCATCCGCACAGTCTCGGCTTCGTCCAGGCGGTGGCGCGGGCCGCCGAGTCGCAGCTCGCGCTGCTCGCACCGCCCCGGCCTGCCGGGGACGGCGCCTTGCTGAGCGCGCTCGGCCGCGACGAGGCAGAACTCCGCCTGGACGGCCACCGGATCAGGCTCAGCCGCCGGCACAGCGAGATCCTCGTCCTGCTCACGCGCCATCCCGAGGGGCTGACCGGCGACGAGCTGCTGTGCGCGCTGTACGCGGACGAGTCGGTGACGCCGGTGACCCTGCGTGCGGAACTGACCCGGCTGAGGCGGCTGGTGGGGCCGGGGCTGCTCGCCTCCCGGCCGTACCGGCTGACAGCGGCGGTCGAGTCCGATGCCACCGTCGTGGAGCGGCGGCTGGAGGCGGGCGCGCTCACGTCGGCGGTGGAGGCGTACTCCGGCCCGCTGCTGCCGGCTTCTCACGCCCCGGCGGTCGTACGGCTCCGGCGGCGTCTGGCCGACGCTCTGCGAACGGCGCTGATCGCCCACCGCGACCCCGATCTGCTCGCCGACTGGGCGCACGCGCCATGGGGTGAGGACGATCTCGACGTGTGGCGGGCCCTCGCGGCAGTACGGCCCACGGCGCCGGTACGGGCGCGGCTCGCGGCGCTGGAGGCCGAGCTGGCCGTGCCGGCCTGCCGGGCCCCCGTGCCGACCCGCGGCGCAACGTACTTGCAACGTCCGCCCGCCTAGCCTCGCGCCGAGAGCTGCCCAACGGCGGGCAGCGCTTCACCGGGAGGCAGAGCAGCATGACCCGTTACGCGGCGCCCGGCACCGAGGGCGCGATCGTCTCCTACCAGGCGCGCTACGACCACTTCATCGGCGGTGCGTACGTGCCGCCGTCGCGGGGGCAGTACTTCGAGAATCCTTCGCCGGTCAACGGGCAGCCGTTCACCGAGATCGCGCGCGGTACCGCGGAGGACGTCGAGCGGGCGCTGGACGCGGCGCACGAGGCCGCGCCCGGCTGGGGACGTACGTCGGTGGCGGAGCGCTCCGACATCCTGCTGAAGATCGCCGACCGCATGGAGGCCCACCTCGAACCCCTCGCGGTGGCCGAGAGCTGGGAGAACGGCAAGCCGGTGCGCGAGACGCTAGCGGCCGACATTCCGCTCGCCATAGACCACTTCCGCTACTTCGCGGGCGCGATCCGTGCGCAGGAGGGCTCGCTCGGCGAGATCGACGACGACACGGTGGCGTACCACTTCCACGAGCCGCTCGGCGTGGTCGCGCAGATCATCCCGTGGAACTTCCCGATCCTGATGGCCGCCTGGAAGCTCGCGCCGGCGATCGCCGCGGGCAACGCGGTCGTCCTCAAGCCGGCGGAGCAGACGCCCGCGTCCATCCACTACTGGATGAGCCTGATCGCGGACCTGCTGCCGCCGGGCGTGATCAACGTCGTCAACGGCTTCGGCGTGGAGGCCGGCAAGCCGCTGGCCTCCAGCCCGCGTGTGGCGAAGGTCGCGTTCACCGGAGAGACCACGACCGGGCGGCTGATCATGCAGTACGCCTCGGAGAACATCAAGCCGGTCACGCTGGAACTGGGCGGCAAGTCGCCGAACATCTTCTTCGACGACGTCTGGGCACACGACGACGACTTCCGGGACAAGGCGCTCGAGGGCTTCACGATGTTCGCTCTCAACCAGGGCGAGGTGTGCACGTGCCCCTCCCGGGCGCTCGTCCAGCGCGGCAACTACGCGGAGTTCCTCGAGGCGGCCGTGGCCCGCACCCGACTGATCACGCCGGGGCACCCCCTCGACACCGACACGATGATCGGCGCCCAGGCCTCCAACGACCAGCTGGAGAAGATCCTCTCCTACCTGGACATCGGCCGGCAGGAAGGCGCCAAGGTCCTCACCGGCGGCGAACGCGTCGAGTACGACGGCGAGCTGAAGGGCGGTTACTACGTCCAGCCGACCATCTTCGAGGGCGACAACCGCATGCGCGTCTTCCAGGAGGAGATCTTCGGCCCGGTCGTGTCGGTGGCGTCCTTCGACGACTTCGACGACGCCATCAAGATCGCGAACGACACGCTGTACGGCCTCGGAGCAGGCGTGTGGACCCGGGACATCAACACCGCCTACCGTGCGGGTCGCGCGATCCAGGCGGGCCGCGTCTGGACGAACTGCTACCACGCCTACCCCGCGCACGCGGCGTTCGGCGGCTACAAGCAGTCCGGAATCGGCCGTGAGACACACAAGATGATGCTGGAGCACTACCAGCAGACGAAGAACCTGCTGGTCTCGTACTCGCCGAAGAAGCTCGGCTTCTTCTAACACCCACGAGAAAAGGCGCCTGACCTGGGCTTTTGCTTGTCAGGCGCCTTCCGCTGGGCTCACTCAGCCGATACCAGCGCATGGCCGAGAGCGCCGAGGCCGAACAGGAGCGGCTGGCCTCCAGCAAGGCAGCCACGGAGTGGCTCGCTGCCGCCATGTCCGGTCTGGCCATGGCGGCGACATACGGGACCATGTTCTTGCTGATCATGAGCGGGCACATGAGTCCGGCCGTGGCCGGGACCGCGGTCATCGCCGTCCGCTCCGGCTCGGCGAGCCTGGGCGCACTGGTGATGAACGTGAACCAGCTGCACGAGGAATCCCTCTACGTCCGCGATCACTCCCGCTTCCTGAAGGAGGCCACACACCGGGCCATCCCTCGCGGAGGCCACCCCGTTCCCACACGGGTGAAGCACGCGGTCCTCGACCAGGTCACCTACCACTACCCGGACCGCCGGACCCCTGCCCTGGACGGCGTGTCGCTCACGCTGCCCATGGGCTCGGTCACCGCGGTGGTCGGCGAGAACGGTTCCGGCAAGAGCACTCTGATGAAGGTGCTGTCGGGCCTCCTGCTGCCGCAGAGCGGGACCGTTCGATGGGGTGATGCCGACGTGGCGTCCCTGGACCGCTCCCACCTCTTCGACCGCGTCGCACTGCTCACCCAGGACTTTCAACGCCGGCCCGTCACGGCAGCGATGAACATCCGGATCGGCCGGCCCGCCCATGAAGCCGGCCCCGAGGATCTGCAGCCGTCCGTCGACCACGCCGGGGCCAGACCCGTCATCGCTAAACTCCCCGACGGCCTGCAGAGCCTGCTGGCCCGGATGTTCCGCGGCGCAAGCGAACTGTGCGGCGGCGAGTGGCAGAAGATCGGCCTGGCCCGCACCCACTGGCGCAGCTCCACCTCAGCGGCCGACGGCGTCCTCATCGTGGACGAGCCCACGTCCGCCCTCGACCCAGAAGCGGAGATCGCCGCCTTCGACCGCATCCGCCGGCTCGCCGCCCCGAACCGGGCCGTCGTCCTGGTCACCCATCGCATGTCCGGCGTCCGGCACGCCGACCGCATCTATGTCCTGCACCAGGGCCGACTGGCCGAACAGGGCACTCATGAAGAGCTGATGGCTGCCCAGGGCCGCTACGCCGCGATGTTCGACGCCCAGGCCGCCCAGTACGCGCCGGCGCCCGCCATCCCGCACCCGACCCCGCCCACCATGGCGGACCCCGCATGACCGCCATCCCGTGCCGACCTTGACGTAACGTCTCCACACCACAGGTCGGCAGCCTGACGGGGGTCTCCGCCGCAGCTGCGCTGCGTCCGACACCTCGCCCGGCACGCGCGGATGACGACCGGCACGATGGCGCGGCGGCTGCCGCCGCTGGTGCAACAGCGCACCGGCGGAGAGGCGGGCACACCCGTGTGACCACCAGTGCCGACCGGCACCTCGCGTCCGGCGCTGCTCACCGCCCTGTTCCGGGCCCGGCCACGGGCGCCCGGCTCTCGACATCGGCACCGGCGACGGCGCCCTCACCCGTCGCCTCCACCAGCTCGGTTACCGCACCACCGGCATCGACTTCGCACCCAGCCACACGTCGGTCCGACGTCCGGAACCGCCGATCTCGACGTGCTGCGCTGCTGCGCCCTCGGCCCCTGAACTCGGCATTGGGGCCACGGCGTTGGGCATGGAGCGGCGGACACGCCTCGCCTGGACCGCCTACGGAACACACCAACCTGCTGCGCCATCCGCGCTCGGGGATCGGCTCCGATGGGAGCCATGGCTGTCCGGGGCAACCCTCCGGAAGGTGAATACAGGAGATGGATGAGCCCCCGGCAGCCAACGGCTGTTTGACGGGTTTTCATCGCACATGACCTGAAGGCCCTGGCTGCGCCGCTCTACTCTCCTACCGCCTGATCAGAAAGGACCTGATCAGTGGACAACCTCCCCGCTCTCCGCTCACACAGGAGGTCCACCGTGTCCTTGCTGTCCCGCATCAAGCGCTCGCGCCGGGCGCTCGCCGTTGTCACCGCCCTCCCCGCCGCCCTGGTCGGGGTGTGGGTCGCCGCCCCGGCTGCGCAGGCCGCCGCTCTTCCCGCTCCCGACCACGTGGTCGTGGTGGTGTTCGAGAACCACTCCTACGAGCAGGTCATCGGCAGCACGAGCGCCCCGTACCTGAACAACACGCTGAAGGCCGGCGGCGGCAATCTCACCAACTCGTTCGCCCTCACCCACCCCAGCCAGCCGAACTACCTGGACCTGTTCTCCGGCAACAACCAGGGCATCACCAACGACAACTGCTACACCCCGCAGTTCAGCAGCGCCGCGAACCTCGGCTCCGAGCTCATCACCGCCAGCAAGACCTGGGGCAGCTACAACGAGGGTCTGCCCTCCGAGGGCTCCACTGTGTGCACCAACTCCGCCACCAAGTACGCCCGGAAGCACAACCCGTGGTTCGCCTTCAGCAACGTTCCGCTGAACACGGCGCACACGTTCGCGCAGTTCCCGACGGACTACACGACCCTGCCGAGGGTCTCGTTCGTCATCCCGAACCTGTGCAACGACATGCACGACTGCTCCATCACGACCGGCGACACGTGGCTGAAGAACAACCTCAGTGCCTACGCCGCCTGGGCCCAGACGCACAACAGCATCCTGGCCGTGACCTTCGACGAGGACGACAGCGCGCACAGCAACCACGTCGCCACGGTGTTCTACGGTGCGCACGTCGCGCCGGGCAGCACCACCTCGACGCACTACAGCCACTACGACACGCTGCGCACCCTTGAGGACCTGGCCGGGCTGACGACCCACGCCGGGGCCGCGGCCGGTGCCTCCGACATCACCGGCATCTGGAACTGACCGCGGGGCGGGCTTCACACAAAGCCGACCCGCGGCGGTGAAACACCATCAGGACCGCCGCCTCCTGGGAGGCGGCGGTCCCCGTGGCGGCCATGCTCCCGCGGACCAGGCAGCGCGTCGGCGCGTCAGCGGACGTTGGCCGCGCTCCGGGCCGCGGCCACGGTGGCGCACTCGGGTTGGCGTACTCGGGGTTGATGGCGCGCAGCAGGTCCTTGGCCGCGTTCGGAGTCGCGGTGCGGACGCCCCTGTGGTCCGTGATGGCGGTCATGCAGGCGGTCGGCGCCCGGTACCAGATGGCGGGGGCCTTCTGGTTGCCGTCACGGCACGCACGGCACGCACGGCACTCGGAGCTGAACCCTGACCGACCGGTGGCGGGGCACCGCGTGCCCCAGCCAGCGGTGACGCGTACGGCGCGTCTACGGGGCCATCTCGTACGCTCCGGACAACGCCTCGACCCGCTGCCAGACCCGCTTCGTACGTGCCTCGTCGACGACCGGCCGCCGGACCGAATCCAGCGCCCAGTCCTGCTGCTGTTCGGTCGCCGAGTCCTTGCCGTGCAGTTCGACGGCGTGCGCGGAGAAGTCCCGCACGAGAACGGCGAAGAGTTCGTCGAGCACGTCCTCGTCGAGTCGGGTCAGGGCGGCCTGTTCCAGGACGAGCTGCCCGTGCACGACGAGGGCGAAGAGCTGACCGACGGCGAGGAGGAGATCGAGGTCGCGGCTCTTCTCCGCGTCGGGGCCGGCCGTGGCGACGAACGCGCAGAGCGCGTCGGCCTGTTCGCGCAAGCGGGTCACGTTGGGCAGGTGCGCGTACGCGTCGAAAGCGGGCCGCCAGTCGTGGAAGCGCACCGAGCCGAGGCCGCGGGCCGGTCCCTGCCGGAACAGGAAGTCGTCGTCGGCCGCGTCGAGGCGGGTCGGCACCCCGGGGTAGTCGACCGGGTCGAGGAGGTGGCTGCGCATGAACTTCAGGATCAGCGCCAGGTTGACGTGGACCGTCCCCTCCAGCTTGGGCAGACCGCGGATCTCCACGGCCGCCTGGCCGAAGTAGTTGTCCTTCTCGAAGCCCTTGGCTGCGATGACGTCCCACATCAGGTCGATGACCTTCTCGCCCTCCGTGGTCACCTTCATCTTCGTCATCGGGTTGAAGAGCAGGTAGCGGCGGTCGTCCGGGCCGGCGGAGCGGAAGTAGTCGACAGCGCGGTCGCTGAACAACTTCATGCCGACGAGCCTGACGTAGGCGTCGGTCAACTCGCGCCGCACGTGCGGGAAGCCGGTGACCGGACGGCCGTAGAGGATGCGGTTGTGGGCATGGGTGACGGCCTCGTACATCGCGTGCTCGCAGATGCCTATCGAGGCGGTGCACAGGTTGAACTTGCCGACGTTCACGGTGTTGAGGGCGGCGTCGAAGGCGGCGCGGCCGGTGTGCAGGACGTCCTCGGCTGCTACGGGGTAGTCCTCCAGGCGGAACTCGCTGACGAACTTCGAGGAGTCGACGACGTTCTTGACCAGGTGGTAGGCCGAGTGACGGCTGTCGGCCGCGAAGAACACGTAGCCGTCGGGGCCCTCGACGTCGCTACGACGGCCGAAGACGGAGACGAGTCCGGCGGCGTTGCCGTTGCCGATGTAGTACTTGGAGCCGGTGGCCCGGAAGCCACCGTCGCCGTCGGGCTCGAGCAACATGTCGGTGGAGTAGATGTCGGCGCCGTGGGCCTTCTCGGACAGGCCGAACGCGAACACCTCGCCCTGGGTGAGGAGTTCCGCGGCGCGGGAGCGGGCGGCGGCGTTGTCGCTCTGCCAGACCGGGCCGAGGCCGAGGATCGTGACCTGCCAGATGTACCAGTAGTCCAGGCCGTAGAAGCCCAGGATCTCGTTGAGCGCTGCGATCCGGGCGGTGTCCCACCGCTTGTGCGCTTCCCCCTCCCCGGCGGCGGACGACGGCGTCAGGAAGGTGGCGAACAGGTTCTCCTTCGCGGCGAAGGCGAGGAAGTCGCCGAGCCACGCGCGGGTCCGGTAGTCCTCGATCAGCCGCCTCTTCCCGCGCTCCTCGAACCAGTCGACGGTGGCACGCAGCAAGCGCCGCGTTTCGGGGTCGAAGTGTGCGGGATCGTAAGTGCGCGGGTTGAACAGCAGCTGGTCAGCCATGGTGAGGACGCCTTTTCGCTGGTGGACGGGTGGCAATCGAGAGGTGTGACGACTGGACTGGCCGGATCGGGAGGAACGGCGGAGGATGCGGCGGCGATCAGCAGCCCCCACCGAGCCGGACCAGCGTGGCGAGCACGTCGTCAAGCCAGCCGATCATCATCCGCTCGTACGCGATGCCGCCGCGCAGCACGACGTGCTGGAGCTCCCGCTCCGCGTCGAGCGGTGCCTGCGGACCGGCCGCGTTCGCCTCGGGCCCCGTGAAGTCCCGCGCCTGTCCTGCGAGATAGTGCGCCAGCCGGTCCCGGTGCGCCTGCCGGTGCCGCTCCACCTCGCGGATCAGGGCGGTCGGGTCGTCGAAGGCGGCGCCCCGGATCTTGACGGCCAGGTCGTGGCGGACGCTCTCCGGCTCGATCGGATCGTGCAACCAGGAGGACAGCGCGGCCCGGCCGAGGTCGGCGACGCTGTACTCCTTCTTGTCCGGCCGGCCCTGCTGCGGGACGTCCCGGACGTCGATCCAACCGTCGTTCTCCATACGCTTGAGCACGCGATAGATCTGTTGGTGGGTCGCGGTCCAGAAGTAGCCGATGGACCGTTCGAAACGCCGCGCCAGCTCATAGCCGGATCCGGGCTTCTCCAAAAGCGACACCAAAATCGCGTGTTCGAGCGCCATGACACCGATCCTTCTATGCAACTCGTTGCATAGCAAGCCTCGACCGCTCCGATGCGACGCGGCTCACCCCCCGGACGCCCCCTGTCCCAGCGGCAGAGTGCTACGCAGCACGGGACGACCTGCCGCCGGCAGGCAACGTCCGGCGGCCGGATCCGCGCGCTGTGCGGGGCCTCACGGTGCGACGGGCGGGCCGGTCCTCATGCCCGGTCGGGCACCTCCAGCTGGGTGGCCATGAGGCGGACGATTGCCGTCTGGTGCTGGGCCAGGAAGAAGTGGCCGCCGGGGAAGACCTTCAGCATGAAGGGGCCGTCGGTGTGCCCGGACCAGGCGGCGGCCTCCTCCACGGTGACCTTCGGGTCGTCGTCACCGACGAGGCAGGTCACGGGGCAGCGCAGGGGCGGCCCGGGTTCCCAGGTATAGGTTTCGGCTGCGCGGTAGTCCGCCCGGATGGCCGGCAGGATCATGCGCAGGACTTCCTCGTCGCCCAGCAGTTGGGGGTTGGTGCCGCTGAGGCCGCGCATCTCGGCGACGAGGCCGTCGTCGTCGCGCAGGTGGACGGTCTCGTCGCGGTGCGTGGACGGGGAGCGGCGGCCGGAGGCGATGAGGGCGGCGGGTACGATGCCCCGCTCCTGCTCCAGCCGTCGGGCGACCTCGTAGGCGAGGGAGGCGCCCATGCTGTGGCCGAACAGGGCGATGGGCCGGTCGGTCCAGGGCAGGAGGGCCTCGTAGACCTTGTCGGCGAGCGCCGGCACGGAGTCCAGGAGCGGTTCGCCGCGGCGGTCCTGACGGCCGGGGTACTGCACGCACAGCACGTCGACGCTGTCGGGCATGGACCGGGACACGGGGAAGTAGAAGCTGGCGGAGCCGCCCGCGTGGGGCAGGCAGACCAGCCGGACGCGGCTGTCGGGGCGCGGGTGGAACCTGCGGATCCACAGGCCGTTGTCCTCGGTGAGCGGGGAGTTCACGGAATCGTTCCTCTTCGGTTTCGGTTGGACCGCCCACCGTGGCGGGGCGTTCGCCGGGAGGAGAAGGGGCGGGGCGGGGCCCGCCCACCGCTCGTCAGGAAGCCGTGACGTCCTCCTTGATGATGCGCTCGACATTCCGCTCCGCCAGCGCCGTGATGGTCACGAACGGGTTGACGCCGATGCTGCCGGGGATGAGCGAGCCGTCGGTGACGTAGAGGTTCTTGTATCCGCCGACGCGGCCGTAGCCGTCGGTGGCCTTGCCGAGGACGCAGCCGCCGAGCGGGTGGTAACAGAAGTCGTCGGCGAAGGCCTTGATCTGCTTGCCGAAGAGGTCGTACCGGTAGATGGTGGCGTTGACCTTGTTGATGCGGTCGAACAGCGACTTCGCTGCCGCGACCGCGGGCGCGTTCTGGTCCCGGGTCCAGCGCAGGTCCGCCCGGTCCTTGGCGGCGTCGTAGACGAAGGTGCCGCGCTCCGGGTTCTTGGTGATGGCCAGGTAGAGGCTGGCCCAGGTCTCGACACCCGCCGGCAGCGGGGCGATCTCGGCGAAGACGGGAGTGTTCGGGTTGTCCCAGTCGTCGATGCCGAGGGCGGGGATCGACGACTGCTTAGTGCCCGTGGGGTTCCACATGTGGTTGGCGCGGGCGGTCATGACGTTGCCGTTGGGCCCCCAGCCTCCGCCGACCTCGGAGCTGAGGTTCGGGAGAGTGCCGGTCTCGCGGGCACGCAGCAGCAGTTCGGTCGAGCCCAGGCTGCCGGCGCCGAGGAAGAGGTGGCGGCAGGAGACCTCCTTGGTCGCGAGCAGCTTGCCGTCGGTGTCCCGCTGCTCGACGGTCAGCAGGTATGTGCCGTCGTTCTGCTGACGGATCGTCTTGACCTGGTGCAAGGTCTCGATGGTGACCTTGCCGGTGCCCAGGGCGGCCGCCAGGTAGCTCTTGTCGAGTGAGACCTTGCCGTGATTGTTGCCGTAGATGACCTCGGCGGCCAGCGCGGACTTGGGTACCGTGCCGTCCGCCTCACGGCGCATGTGGTCCCAGTCGTAGACGTTGGGCACGAAGGTGGTGGTCAGGCCCGCATTCGAGGCCTGTCGGCGCGAGACCCGCGCGAACGTGTACCACTCGGTCTGCTCGAACCAGCTCTTGTCGATGTTGTTGACCCGGAGGGTCGAGTTCGCGCGCGGAAAGTACTTGGTGTACATCTCGTCGGCGTCGACCTGGGGCAGCACCTCCTCGAAGTACGAGCGCCGGGGCGTGACCGCCATGCCGCCGTTGACGAGCGAACCGCCGCCGACACCGCGTCCCACGTACACGGACATCTGGTCGAAGTTGACCCGGTCCAGGACACCCGCGTAGGGCTCGATGTCCCGGTTGGCGAGGTCGAGCCACAGGAACGAGCCGAGCGGGGCCTCGGTGCGGGTCTTGAACCAGCTGGAGCGCTTGTCGGGTGTGAGCATCCCGCAGAACACGTTGCCGTCCGGGCCGGGCTGGTTCCACAGCCGGCCCATCTCCAGCATCAGAGTGGGGACCCCTGCCTCGCCGAGACGCAGGGCGGAGACGGCCGCGCCGTAACCGGTGCCGACCACGACGGCAGGGACGAACGTGCCGCCGGAACCACTGGTTGCGGTGGCAGCGGCCGCCCGAGGGGCGGCGGTGATCGTGGTCTGCCCCGCGAGTGCGGCGGCGCCCAAGGCCGTCAGGCCGAGCAGGCGGCGGCGCGACAGAGGCTGGTGTGCAATCACGCTGTGTCTCCTGAGCTTGGGGGGAGAAGGAAGATGAATCGGAAGGCCGGCCGAAGCTGCGCGGCCTGGGGCGGACCGGACCGTGGGGAGACCGCGCAAAGACCGCCGACGACATCCGGATCGGGCGGGCTGACCCCGTGGAGGCCGGGCCCGGAGGTTCGGTCACCCCGGGTACGGAAGAGGGATTACGTACGGCCCGCTCCCGGGCGCGGACAGCGCTCACGCGTGCCTTCAGGTGTCCGCCGGGCAGGGCAGCCAAGGGCAGGACGCGGCCGGTTGGGACCCTCCGGCAACCGGGAGCTTGCGGCAGGCGCTGGTGAGGTGCTTCGCCACGGCGCGCGAACCCACTCGAGCCGTTTCCGCCATGTGCTTGCGGTCACTTGGTGAGCGGCGCGTGCGGCGCCCCTGCGGTCGGCCAGGGTGAACGCTGCCACAGCCACCGGCGCGAGGGGGCGCCCGGCGTGGGCCCCGTGCCCGCTCACTTCACGAAGTCGTCCACGACCTCGGGTGGCCAGGTGCCGACCTTGAGCACGCCCATGGAGTAGGCGCGGGAGACCAGCGCGGCGCGGTTGGGCACCTTCAGCTTCCGCAGCAGGCAGGTCACGTGGTATTCGACGCCCTGCCGGCTGAGGTAGAGGCTTGCCGCCAAGGGGACGGTGGAGACGCCGGCGGCGATGCCTTCGAGGATGCGCGCGTCCATCGCGGAGAGGATCTTCTTGCGTTTGGGCACCACCCGTGTCCCCTCGGCGTCCCCGGCCGTGGGCATCATGACCAGGATCGCGGTCGTGTCGGGCAGGCCACCGCGCACCGCGACCGCGGTGAGGGGAACGGTGAAGGCGGACTCCTCGCCAGGCCCCACGGCAATGACCGGCGTGACGAATCGCTGGTGCCTCCCTTCCAGCAAATTGGAGAATTGACGCACCAGCGGCTGCTGCACGCTCGGGTGCACCACGTCACGGAAATTGCGACCGCATATGTCTTCGGACGAGCCGTTGAACTGCCGGAAGAACTCCTGGTTCGCCTGCTGGATGGTCAGGGTTTTATCGAGGCTCGCCATGCACAGGCCTGGGGTTGCAGGTGCTGGACTCAGCAAGAGGGTGCTCCCTGTCACAGTACTTAATGAGGGCGAAATCAATGGGAAACCGGGAGCGGCCGCGAAGGCCGTCGCAGGGGCGCCGTCGACCCTGCTACCAGCGGTATCACCAGATGCCGAACATCGTGCGTCACCGCGCTTGCGGCGTCCGGGTCGAGCCGCTGGCGGTCCCTTTCCGTCACCCGCCATCGTTTTCCGGACCCCCTGTCGAAATCCTTGCCGGATACCTGCCGCTTTCTTGCCAATCGATGGACCTCCGGCTTGGAAGGCGCTTTCCCTATGCCAGGATCCGCAGGAGACGGTGTGAGACCAGCCGGCTCGAAACCGTCCGTCAGCCAGCCGTACCGCGAGAACGATGGGGACCGTCATGCCCGCACCTCCGACCGCAAACGTGTCACCCACCACAACCGGCCAGGCTGAGCTGTTAGTGAGCGTTCTGGGGCCCATGTCGGCGCGACGCGACGGGCATGACCTGCCGCTCGGACCGCCACGCCGGCGAACACTGCTCGCCCTGCTGCTCATCCGCCTTGGCCGCGTGGTGCCCACCGAACTGCTCGTCGAGGAACTGTGGGGTGACGCAGCGCCCCGTCACGCCATCGCCACACTCCAAAGCCACATCTCTCATCTGCGCAGGGCCCTGCACGCAGGGGCGGGAACGGGCCAACTTTCGGTGCTGCGTCATCGGACGCGCGGTTATGTCCTCGATCTCGATCCCGAACAGGTCGATGCCTGCCGCTTCGAGCGTCTGGTCACCGACGGACGGCGGCTGCTGGAGCAGCGCGATCCGCGCACCGCGCACGCCCGGCTCACCGAGGCCTTGGAACTGTGGCGCGGCTCACCATACGCGGAGTTCGACAGCCATCCGCCGCTCAGCGACGAGTGCACCCGACTCGAACAGATCCGGCTCACCGCCGTGGAGTCCTGCGCGGAGGCGCGGCTGGCTCTCGGCGCGGCCGAAGAGGTCGCCGCCGATCTGGACGGAGAGGCGCGCCGTCATCCCACGCGGGAGCGGCTGGTCGGCCACCTCATGACGGCACTGTCCCGGCTCGGGCGGCAGGCCGAGGCGCTTGAGGTGTACGAGCGGACGCGCAGCCATCTGGTCGAGGAGTTCGGTGTGGACACCGCGGCCGAACTGCGCCGGGTCAGAAACGCGATCCTGCGCCAGGAGCCGGGAGCGAGCGCCCCCTCGAAGAAGCCGTATCCCGTACCCCTCAAGTCCACCGGAGCGTCACACATCCCGCTGGTGCGGAACGAGATCGGTGACGACAGAGCACCGGACTCCGCGGCCTTCGAGGCCTTCGAGGGCTCCGAGGGCTTCGAGGGCTTCGAGGGCTTCGAGGGCTCCGGGGACGGTAGGACGGCCGTCACGACCCTGGGGCACGGCCGGCCGAGGGCAACCGGCGACGCCCATGGGACAGACGACTCCGTCGCGGCCGTCGAGCGCGAGGGGATCACGGGGACCGACGCGCGCCCGGAGGCGCCGGCCAATGTGCCGCCGGGTGCGCGGGCGGATGCCGCCGGCACGCAAGCCGGGACAGCCCAGTGGCAGCCTGTACCCGGGCCGGAGCGCGAGCCGGCAACCGCCCCGGGGGCCGGCGGATCCACGGATTTCGCGCCGGGTTGGACGGCTGCCCCTTCTCCGTTCACCGGCCGCAGCCAGGAGCTCGACCGCCTGACGACCGCCGCCGCGAGCGCGGTCGTGGGCCACGGCCATGTGGCCGGCGTCCTCGGCCCCCCAGGAGTCGGAAAGACCCGCCTGCTGCTCGAACTTGCGGCACGTCTGGAGAGCATGGACGCGCAGGAGAAGGGCTCCAGGGTGGAGGTGGTCTGGAGCCACTGCTTTCGCGGCGAAGGCGTCCCCGCCTACTGGCTGTGGACCCAGATCCTGCGGCGGCTGTCCGCCACCCGGCCGGATGCCTTTCGCGAGGCGACGGAACCGTACGGCGCCCTGCTCGCCCCACTGATGCCCGAGCGGTCGGCGGCCCGGGCCGCAGGCCCGAGATGGGCCTCCGACTGGTGCCAGGCCCGCTTCCTCGCCCACGACGCGGTCTGCGAGGTGTTACTCGCCCTCGCCGGGCAACACCCGCTCGTGCTGCTCCTCGAAGATCTGCAATGGGCGGACACCGCCTCCCTCGACCTGCTCAGGCTACTGAGCACCCGCTGCCAGGGCCATCCGCTCGGCATCGTGCTCACGGCCCGGGAGTTCGAGGCCGAGTCGGACGCAACGCTGCGCCGGATGGTCTCCGACGTGCTACGCGGCCCCAGGACCGACACGCTGCGGCTCTGCGGGCTCTCCCTGCGGGCCGTCGGCGCCCTCGTCGAGGCACATGCAGGGTCCGGCGTGGACCCAAAGGTTGTCGAGGTGCTGCACCGGCGCAGCGAAGGCAACCCGTATTTCGTGATGCAGCTTCTCTCCCTCGTGGGCGATGCGCGTAAACTCCATCGCCCGGATGCGGTTGACGCGCTCCTGGCCCACATTCCCACCGGCGTACGCGAGGCGCTGCACCAGCGGTTCGCCGCGCTGCCCGAGCCGGTCCTGCGGGTGCTTCGACTGTGCGCCGTCATCGGCGCCGAGGTGGACACCGACCTGTTGCAGCGGACCGCCACGCGCGACGAACCGGTCATCCCGGGTCTTGAGTCGGCCATCCGTGCCGGCCTGCTCGCGGAGGATCCGCACCATCCGGGGCGGCTGCACTTCGCGCACGCCCTGGTCCAGGAGACGCTCGTTGACGAACTCCCCCGTGAGGACCGCCACCGCCTGCACGCCAGGACCGCCGACGCGCTGCGCGCGCGCAGGCGCGGGCAAGTGGGGGACGAGGAGATCGAGCGGGTGGCACATCACAGCTGGCACGCCAAGAGTGCACTGCCCGCCGCCGAGGTGCTGCCCCGGCTGCTGCTCGCCGCGGAACACGCCGAGCAGTCCATGGCGTACGAGCAGGTGGAGATCTGGCTGCGCCGCGCAGTGCACCTGGTCGGCTTCCTACCGCCCGACGATTCCGCCACGGTGAGGTTGGAACAGAAGCTGCACATCCAACTCGGCCAGGTACTCGCCACCACTCGCGGCTACGGCCACCCCGAGGCCGAGACGGCACTGACGCGCGGTCGCACCCTCAGCACGGTCACTCATGCCCCCGAGGACCCGTCGGTGCTCTGGGCGCTGTGCACGGCAAACCTGGTCACCGGCCGCTACGACGCCTCGCGGCAGTTCTCCGGCCTGCTCCGGGACATCTCGCGGCAGACCCGGGAGCCCGTGGCGGCGCTCGGTGCGGCGTACGGCGAAGGCATCGTGCTGCATGTGCGCGGAATGCTGCCGCAGGCGCTCGCCGAACTGGAGCGCGGCGTCGGCATGGCGGATCGTTTCGCCAACGAGGGTCACTCGCTGGCGCGTACCTTCCAGCACGACCCACGCGTCTCCTGCCGCTCCTACGACACCTTCACCCACTGGCTCCTTGGACACCGGCAGACCGCCGGCTCGCGCCGACGTGAGCTGTTGAGCCTCACCGAGTACGACAGCAGGCCGTCCGACCGCTCCTTCGCGCTCTACGTGGACGGGGTCGTGGCGGCTTGGGAGGGCGACACCCGCACCGCACTCGCCTCGAGCGACGAGGGCGTCCGCGTTGCGGGCGAGCACGGGCTTGTCTACTGGAAGGCAATGCTGGGCGTCGTCAAAGGGTGGGGTCTGGCGCACGCAGGAGATCACGACGACGGCCTCGCCCTCATGCACACCTCGCTCGCCGAGCTGGGCCAGTCCAGGACGTACTTACGCCACCCGCTCCATCTGGGCCTGCTGGGCCAGGCACAACATCACGGCGGGCGGATCGAGGAGGCGAGGTCCACCTTCCGGATGCTCCTGGCCGCCGTCGAACAGCGCCGCGAGCGCGTGTACCTCCACCCGGCACTGCCCGCGACGCCGCTGCTCCACGAACTGCTGGGCCGTCCCCCGTCCCCGTAATGCGCCGCTGCGGGATCCCGGCACGCGGTGGCTCTGGCCGCCCGGCTCCCGGAGAGCCACCGCTCGCACGGTTGCGGACCCCACGCCTTGCGGCCGATGCCGCTCAGTCCTCGAAGACCGCGACCGCCTGTACCGGACAGGCCGTGGGGACGTCGTGCACGCGCGGGTCCCCCGCGCCGTCCTCATGTCCCGGGACCAGGGCGACCAGCGCGTCGTCGTCCTGCGTGAAAACACCGGGTGCGGTCATGACGCACTGACCGGAGCCGATGCACCGGTCGCGGTCGATGGTGATGCGCATGGCGTGACCCGCCTTCCTTCCTTCCGGTTCACTCCGCCCGGGTCCTCACCAGGTGACGGGGAGCTCGATCGGGCCCTGGGCGTCGTGCCCGGCCTTGATGGGCACCTCGTCCAGGGGTACGGCCAGCCGCAGGCCCGGGATCCGGGCGAAGAGGGTACCCAGGGCGATCTCGAGCTCGGCGCGGGCGAGATTCTGGCCCAGGCACTGATGGATGCCGTGGCCGAAACCGACGTGGTGACGCGTGTTGCGCCGGGCGTCGAAGACGTCGGGGTTCTCGTACGCCTTGGCGTCGCGGTTCATCAGCGTGATGGAAACCAGCACCGCGTCCCCGGCCTTGATGGTCTCGCCGCCGACCTCGATGTCCTCCTTGGCCATCCGGACCAGGTAGTCGGAGACCGAGGTGAACCGCAGCAGCTCCTCGACCACTGTCGAGACCGCACCGGGGTCGCGCAGCAGCACGTCGATCTGCTCGGGGTGCTGGATGAGCGTGAGGGCTCCGAGGGCGATCGCGTTGACGGTGGTCTCGTGGCCGGCCACCAGCAGGACCAGCGCGATCATGACCACCTCGTTGTGGTCCAGCTCGCCCTCCTCCAACTGACGTGCGATCAGCTCGTCCAGCAGGCCGTCCTCAGGCTCGGCCTGCTTCTTCCCGACCAGGCCGTGGAGGTACGCGTACAGTTCGGCGAAGGCCGCGTCGGCCTCCGCCGACGTCGCGGCGCCCACGAAGTTGCGGGAGCACTCCTCGAAGAAGTCGTGGTCGCCGTACGGGACGCCGAGGAGCTCGCAGATCGCCATGGAGGGCACGGGCAGGGCGAAGGCCGACACCAGGTCTGCGACCGGCCCCTTCGCCAGCATGTCGTCCAAGAGCCGGTCGACGAGACTCTGCAGCCTGGGGCGGATGGCGTTCATGCGCTTGACGCCGAAGCTGGGGATCAGCATGCGACGCTGCCGGGCGTGCAGGGGGTCGTCGACGCCGATCAGCGGGAACGCGAGCCCGCCGCGGCCCTCGGTGCGCTGGACGACGACGGGGAAGACCGGGTGACCCCAGTCGGAGGACAGCCGGGGATCGACGAGCAGCGCCCGACCCTCGGCGTGCCCGGTGATCAGCCACGCCGGTCGGCCGTCGAACAGCGTGACCTGCGTCAGCGGGCTCTCGCCCCGCCATTGCGCGTAGGCCTTCGGCGGCTGGTACGGGCAGGTCCTGTCCTGGGGGAAGGACGGAGCCGACGACCCGGTGCGGCGGATTTCGGTCTCGGTCATGTCGTGCCTTTCAAACAATCGGCAGTGCGGTCGTTCATCGATACGTGTTCGGCCACGGGAAACAGGTTTCTGTCCGTCAGCAGTGCCTTGGCCGGTCCGGTCAGGACTGCGCGCCGGGCCGCTCGGGGACGCAACCGCCGTCGCGTCGGGCTGTGGCGGTGCGGCAAGCGCCGCAGGAGCGGTCAGCGCCAGGGCAGCGGCAGCGGCAGCGGCTGGAGAGTCGCGGCGGCACGAAGACCGTCATGCGGAATCTCCACGACCGGCGGCTGTGCGCCCCGAAGCAGGGCAACCCCTGATGTTCACGGCGGCCGTGGCCGCCGCCCCGGCGCGACGGGCGACGGAAGGCGCGATCGGCCCACGCGGTCAGCCTGCGCCGATCTCCTGAGGAGTGGGCCGTGGTGCGGAGGTCACCAGGTGACGGGCAGCTCGTGCACGCCGTAGAAGACCATGTCGTGGCGGAAGCGGAGCTCCTCGACGGGCTTGGCCAGGCGCAGGGTCGGGAAGCGGCGGAACAGGGTCTCGAAGACGATTTGCAGCTCGATCCGGGCGAGTTGCTGGCCTATGCACTGGTGTGCACCGAAGCCGAAGGCCAGATGCGGGGCGGGGCGGCGGGTGATGTCGAAGCGCTCCGGTTCCGCCACGAAGGCGGGGTCGAAGTCGGCGGCGAGGACGTGCGCGACGACCTGCTCGCCCTTGGCGATGCGCACGCCACCGAGCTCCACGTCCCGGGTGGCGACGCGCTCGCCGCCGAACTGGCCGATGGTGAGGTACCGCAGCAGCTCCTCGACCGCGTTGCCGACCAGTGACGGGTCCTCGCGGAGCAGGGCCAACTGGTCGGGGCGGTCGAGGAGCAGCGCCGCACCGAGGCCGATCATGCAGGCGGTGGTGTCGTGGGCCGCTATCAGCAGGGTGCCGGCCGCGTTCATGAGGAACATGTCGTCGACGACGCCATCGGGGTCCTCGGTGGTGATCAACGCCGAGATCAGGTCGTCCCCGGGGTTGGCCCGGCGCTCCTGGACGAGCTGGTAGAGCAGCCCGCCCAGGCGCATGCCGGCGGCCTCGGTGGCGGCGGCGTCCTGGTCGACCCGCATCATCGCCTCGGCGATTTCCTGGAACTCCGCCCGGCGCTCGACCGGGACACCGAACAGGTCGGAAATCACCATGGAAGGCACCGGGTTCGCGAAGGTCTTCACCAGGTCGACCGGGCCGCCCAGCGCCTCGATGGCGTCGAGGTGCTCGTCGACGATGCGCTGGATGTTCGGCCGGAGCGCCTGCATGCGCCGGACGGTGAACTCCTTGGCGAGCAGCTTGCGGTCCGACGTGTGCTCCGGCTCGTCCTGCCACAGCAGGCTGCCGCGGCCGGGCTTCTGGGTGACGACGCCGTCCTGGGTGTGCAGCGCGTGGGGCACCTGGACGCTGAACGAGGGGTCGCGCAGCAGGGCGCGCACCTCCTCGTAGCCGGTCACCAGCCACGCCTCGTGGCCGCTGGTGAAGGTGGCACGGGTCACCGGGGCGGCCGCCCGGATGTCGGCGATGCCGTCCGGCGGCAGGAACGGGCAGCTGCGGGCCTTGGGGACGGCGGGCGCGTCGGCGGTGGGCTCGGGCATGACTCTCCTTGTGCTTGTGGGAGGGGAAGGGTTCGTACGCCGGTGACGGTCAGGCGGCGGCGAGTTCGAGCGCGGTCTCGCCGCGCCGAGGCGCGTTCACGAGGACGGCCATGTTCCCGGCCGGGTGCACGTTGTCGTGCATCATCTGGTGCATGCGCCCGATGTCCTGGAAGCCGTCGCAGGCGGACAGGCAGGGGTCGAGCATGCCGGCACCGACGAGGTTGATGACCTCGCGGCACTCGCGGGTGTCGGCGTAGTGCGAGCCCTGGAGTCGCTTGGAGCGCATCCACAGGTGGCGCAGGTCGACGTCTCCGTTGTAGCCGGAGGTGCCACCGCAGATGACCACCATGCCGGCGTTGTCGCACAGGTACATCGAGGTCGGCAGCGTGTCCTGGCCGCTGTGCTCCAGCACGATCCGCGGGGACTTGCGCTCACCGAGGATCTCCCAGATCTTCTTGCCGACCCCGCGAGCCCCGCGCAGGAACCGTGCCGACGCCTCGGCGTCCCCGACATCGGGCAGCCGGCCCCAATGGTCGAAGTCGCGGCGATTGATGGTGCCCTCCGCCCCGAGGCGGCGACAGTACTCGGAGCGGTCCTCGCTGGAGACCACGGCGATCGGGATGCCGCCGACCAGCCTGACGAGTTGGATGGCCATCGAGCCGAGGCCGCCCGCGCCACCCCAGATCAGGACGGGGTCGCCGGGGCGGACCGTGTTGCCCTGCCAGCCGAACAGCTGCCGGTAGGCGGTGGGCCCGGTGAGCAGGAAGGCCGCCGACTCCTCCCACGACAGATGGGCGGGCTTGGGGTGGCACTGGTACTCGTCGACGCGGCAGAACTGAGCGAACGAGCCGTAGTTGGTCTCGTACCCCCAGGCCTTGATGCTCTCCGAGACCAGAGGGTCCGTGCCCATCCGGATGTCCTCGGCGGCCTCGTCCCACTGGCCGCTGGTGAGCAGCACGTGGTCACCCACCTTGACGCTGTGGACGCCTT
This sequence comes from Streptomyces sp. NPDC007905, assembly GCF_042959345.1. Classification (NCBI taxonomy): domain Bacteria; kingdom Bacillati; phylum Actinomycetota; class Actinomycetes; order Kitasatosporales; family Streptomycetaceae; genus Streptomyces; species Streptomyces sp. NPDC007905. The sequence goes on from NZ_JBIBKS010000027.1 coordinate 62,241, forward strand.
CGCCGACGGCCCACACCACGCCGGAGGCCTCCGAGCCTCCGATGTGGAAGTCCTCGGGCATGCCCTGGCGTTGCCGCATCCCGATGACGTCGACCGGCTTGCCCAGCGAGGACCACACGTTGTTGTAGTTGATGCCGGCGGCCATCACGTAGACCAGCACCTGGCCCCGGCCCACCGCGGGTGTGTCGACGACCTCGGTGCGGAACGCCTGCTTCGGCTCTCCGAAGCGGTTCTGGCGGATCACCGAGGCGTACATCCGCCGCGGGACCTCACCGAGCGGCGGGGTCTCGCCGATCTCGTAGAGAGCCTTCGTCATGATTTCTCTCCTCTATCTGCTCTGTCCGGTCCGGGGTGGTCGCGGGCCGGTCATGCGGTCGTTGCGTCCTCAAGGTGCGGCGGGGCCGGGCGCATCGGTGACGACATCCCCCAGCCAGGAAGCCACTGCCGCCGCGGTGGTGCCGGCGTGGTCCTCCAACATCGAGTAGTGGTTTCCGGCCACTTCGAGGATCGTGTCCACGTGCTCGGGGGGTGCCGCCCGCCCGTCGCCGTCCGATCCGCCGGCCGGCACGGGCTCGCTCGCCCGTACGAGCAGGGTCGGCGCGGCGATCTGCGGCGCGGCCCAGTCGTCGAACAGGCGCATGTAGCGGCCCATCGCGGTGAGCTGTTCGCCGCCGGACCTCATGAAGTCCAGGCGCTGCGACTGCGCCTGGGCCATCGCGTTGAGCACCTGGTGGTCGAAGGGGACCTCTCGGCTGAAGCTGTCGACCATCACCACGGCCGCCGGCTGCTCGCCCATGGCCTCCAGCTGTGCCGCCACGCCGTGGGCGATCCAGCCGCCCGAGGAGTAGCCGAGCAGGACGACCCGCTTTCCGCCGGCGCACTCCCGTACGGTCTGCGCGTGCAGCCGGAGCACGACGTCCAGATCGGACGGGACCGGCTCCCCCTCCTCGTAACCGGGGTGGACCAGCGCCCACATGTCCAGCCGGTCGCGGAAGGGTGTGGCGAACCGCGCGTACTGGTGCGCCCCGGCCGGTACGACGTACGGCGAGAAGCACATCAGCGCGAGGGGACGGTCGCCTTGCGACAACCGTACCGGGGCGGGCCGCTGGGCCAGTTCCTCGGGCCGCTCGAACGAAGGCCGGAAGCGGGCCGCCTCCATCAGCATCCCCATGGCCTCGGCGGCCGTCCCGTTCTCGCTCGCGTGCCGGTAGAGCTGCACCAGCATGTCGGCGGGCCGCTCCTGCGCCGCGCCGCGGCCGGAATCCTGGAGGCGGGTCAACAGGTGCTTGGCGAGCCTGGCGGGCGTGGGATGGTCGAAGGCCAGTCCGGCGGGCAGGTGGAGACCGGTCGCCGCCGACAGGCGCCGGCGCAGGTCGATCGCGGTGAGCGAGTCGAAGCCGAGCTCCAGGAAGTGCGCGGTGGGCAGCACGTCCTCGGCCGACGCGTGACCGAGGACCACGGCGCTGTGGGAGCGGACGTGCTCCAGCAGCCGTTCCTCCCGCTCGGCCGGGGCGAGTCCGGCGAGCTCGGTCGCCAGCTCCGTCCCCGCGCCGGTCTCCTCGCCGACGGCCTGTTCGGCCTCCAGGAGCCGCTGCACGTCAGGCAGGTCGGCCAGCAGCGGGCTGGGCCGTCCCACGGTGAAGGCGGGCAGGAATTTCTCCCAGTCGATCGGGGCGACGGTGAGGGCCGCCTCGTGGTGCTCGACGGCCCGGCGCAGGGCGCAGATCGCGAGCTCGGGAGCCATGGCGCCCAGGCCCCGCCTCTCGCCGCGCTCCTGGACCGCGTCGTCGACCATGCCGCCGCCCGCCCAGCCGCCCCAGGCGATCGAGGTCGCGGTCAGGCCGCGGGCCCGCCGCCGCAGTGCCAGGGCGTCGAGGAAGGCGTTGGCGGAGGCGTAGGAGGCCTGCCCACCGCTGCCCCAGACGCCGGCACCGGAGGCGAAGAGGACGAACGCGTCCAGCTCACGGCCGTCGAGCAACTCGTCGAGGTGAAGGGCGCCGGTGACCTTGGAGGCCGCGGCTTCGGCGAACTCGTCGAGACCGGCGTCGGCCAGCATGGACGACCGTGCCGTGCCCGCGGCGTGCAGCACCGCGGTGAGCGGGTGCCGGGACTCGATGCCGGCGAGTAGCCGCGCGACCGCATCGCGGTCGGCGATGTCGCAGGCGGCGATGGTGACTTCGGCGCCCAGGGCGGTCAGCTCCGCGTGCAGTTCCTGGGCACCGGGGGCGTCGGGCCCGCTCCTGCTGGTGAGCACCACGTGCTGCGCGCCCGCGCCGGCCAGCCAACGGGCGAGGTGCCGGCCCACGCCGCCGGTTCCGCCGGTGACCAGGACGGTGCCACGAGGCTGCCACGGTGTCGCGGGCTCCGCGTCGGCGGGCCGCGCCCGGACCATGCGTCGGCCGTACACGCCGTCGACACGTACGGCGAGCTGATCCTCGTCGTGCTGGGCCAGCACTCCTGCCAGGCGGCGCAGTGCGTGCTCGTCCAGCTTCTCGGGCAGGTCGACGAGACCGCCCCAGCGCCGGGGCAGTTCCAGTGCGGCGACGATGCCCAGGCCCCAGAGCTGTGCCTGGCCGGCGTCGCGCAGCGGGTCGGTGGCTCCGGTGGACACGGCTCCGCGGGTGGCGCACCACAGCGGTGCCTGGACGTCCACGTCGCCCAGCGCCTGGACCAGGGTGACGGTCGTGGCGAGGCTCGCGGACAACGTCGGGTGGGCCGGGTGGCAGCCGGGGGCGAGGCCGAGCATCGACAGGACACCGGTGGGCTGTTCGCCGCCGAGTTCCTCGGCGAGTCGGCTCGCGGCCTGCGCGCGGTCGCAGTCGACGGGGAGTTCGACGACCCGCACCTTGGCACCGTGGGCACCGAGCACGCCGACCACGCAGGGCGCCCACTGCTCGTCCGCCAGTCCGGCGGGGAGGACGGCGAGCCACAGGCCGTCCAGGCGGGGGGCCGGGTGGTCGGTCAGCCGCCGGAAGGAGACGCGGTAGCGCCAGCCGTCCACCGTGGACTTCTCGCGGCTGCGCCGACGCCATGCGGACAGCACCGGCAGCGCCGGGCCGACGAGGGCGGCGTCGTCCGCCCCCAGTTCAGCGGCGAGCCCGGACAGGTCCGTGTTCTCCACCAGCTCCCAGAACCCGGCTTCGGCCGGATCGGCGCCCGCAGGCACCGGGTCGGCGCTCTCCAGCCAGTACCGCTGCCGCTGGAACGCGTACGTCGGCAGGTCCACGCGCCGTACCGGACGCCCGGCGAAGGGCACCGTCAAGTCCACGTGTACGCCGCTCACGTGCAGTTCGGACACGGAGCGCAGGAAGCGGTCCATGCCGCCCTGGTCTCTGCGCAGCGAGGCGCCGGTCACGGCGTCGGCACCGGCCTCCTCCGCGATCTCCTGCACGGCGCCGGCCAGCAGCGGGTGCGGGCTGCACTCGACGAACACCCCGTGCCCGTCCGCCAGCAGCGTCCGTACGGTCCGCTCGAACTCCACCGTGTGCCGCGCATTGCGGTACCAGTACTCGGCATCCAGGGCGGTGGTGTCCAGCGCCGTGCCGGTCACCGTGGAGTAGAAGGGGACGTCCGCCGCGCCCGGCACGACCGGGGCCAGCAGCTCGAGCAGTTCGGGGCGCAGGCTCTCGACCTGGGCGGAGTGCCCGGCGCCGGTGGCGCCGCGGACCTTGCGCACGCGCACGCCCTCGTCCGCGAGTTCCGCCAGGAGTTCGTCGACCGCGTCGGGCTCTCCGGAGACGGTCAGGGCGGCGGGTCCGTTTACGGCGGCAACCGACAGCCGGTCCCCGTACTTCTCCAGTCTCGCGCGGGCCCGGTCGGCGGGCATGGCGACCGCGAGCATCGCGCCCTTGCCCATGAGCTTGGCCAGCGAGCGGCTGCGCAGGGCCACGATCCGGGCCGCGTCGTCCAGCGTCAGCGCGCCCGCGACGTACGCGGCCGCGACCTCGCCCTGCGAGTGGCCGACGACGGCGGCAGGCGTCACACCGTAGGAGCGCCACAGGGCGGCCAGCGACACCATCACCGTGAACAGCGCGGGTTGGGCGACCTCCACCTCGGCCATGCTCGGTGCGCCGGGCTCGGCGCGCAGGACCTCGAGCAGCGGCCGGCCGACGTAGGGGGCGAACGCCTCGGCGCAGGCCTTCGCCTGCTCGGCGAAGACCGGGGAAGTGTCCAGCAGTTCGCGGGCCATCTCCGTCCACTGCGAGCCGTGACCGGGGAAGACGAAGACGACCCTGCCGGAGGCTGCGGCGGTGCCCTGGACCACGGTGTCCGCGGGTTTGCCGGCGGCGAGAGCCGCGAGCCCGGCCCGCAGCTCGTGCCGGTCACCGCCGACGACCACGGCCCGCTGCTCCAGCCGCGTCCGCGTGGTGACGAGAGCGCGGCCGACGTCGGGCAGGGAGAGCCCTTCTGTGCGGTCGAGGTGGTCCAGCAGCCGGTGTGCCTGCTCGCGCAGGGACCGCGCGGTCTTCGCGGACAGCGCCCACGGGAACACGTCCACGGGCAGGGCGGTGGTGGCGTCCTGTGTTTCGGGGATCTGCTCGTCCTCGTCGGCCCTGGTCTGCGGGGCCTGCTCGATGATGGTGTGCACGTTGGTGCCGCTCATCCCGAACGAGGAGACAGCCGCGCGCCGGGGCCTGGCGTGGTCGGGCCAGGCGGTCGGCTCCGTCAGCAGGCGTACGTTCCCGCCGGCCCAGTCGACGTCCGGGGTCGGCTCGTCGACGTGCAGCGTCTGCGGCAGGATGCCGTTGCGGATGGCCATCACCATCTTGATGACGCCGCCGACGCCCGCGGCCGCCTGCGCGTGGCCGATGTTGGACTTCAGCGAGCCCAGCCACAGCGGCCGGCCCTCGGCACGCTCCTTGCCGTACGTGGCCAGCAGCGCCTGCGCCTCGATCGGGTCGCCGAGCCGGGTTCCGGTGCCGTGGGCCTCCACGGCGTCGATCCCATCCGGGTCGAGCCGGGCGTTGGCGAGTGCCTGCAGGATGACCTGCTGCTGGGCCTTGCCGCTGGGCGCGGTCAGCCCGTTGGAGGCGCCGTCCTGGTTGACCGCGCTGCCCCGCACGACGGCGAGGACCTCGTGCCCGTTGCGGCGGGCGTCGGAGAGCCGCTCCACCAGGAGCAGGCCCACGCCCTCGGCGAAGCCGGTGCCGTCGGCGGACGAGGAGAACGCCTTGCAACGGCCGTCGGCGGACAGCGCGCGCTGCCGGCTCGACATCGTGAACGCGGACGGCCCGGCCATCACCATCACGCCGCCGGCCAGTGCCATGGAGCACTCGCCGCCCCGCAGCGCCTGCACGGCGAGGTGGAGGGCGGTCAGCGACGATGAGCACGCGGTGTCGACGGTGACCGACGGCCCCTGCAGGCCGAAGGTGTAGGAGAGCCGGCCGGAGATGACGCTGGCCGCGTTGCCGCTGGGGAGGTAGCCCTCGACGCCGTCGGGCACCTTGAGCGGGCGGCCGGTGTAGTCCTGGTAGCCGGAGCCGACGAAGACGCCCGTGGCGGTGGAGCGCATCGCGTCGGGGGCGATCCCGGCGCGCTCGAAGGCCTCCCAGGTGGTCTCCAGCAGCAGGCGCTGCTGCGGGTCCATGGCGACGGCCTCGCGCGGGCTGATTCCGAAGACGGCGGGGTCGAATTCGTCCGCGTCGTGCAGGAATCCGCCTTGGGTGGTGTACGTGGTGCCGGGGTGGTCGGGGTCCGGGTGGTAGAGCGCCTCGACGTCCCAGCCGCGGTTGCCGGGGAATCGGGAGATCGCGTCGCGGCCGGAGGCGACCAGTTCCCACAGGTCTTCGGGCGAGCGCACGCCGCCGGGGTAGCGGCAGGCCATCCCGATGATGGCGATCGGCTCGTCCAGCACCGCGGCGGCCGCCGCGGTCGTGGCCTGCGCGTCCTGGCCGCCGGTGAGTTCGGCGAGCAGGTGGGCGGCGAGGTCCGCGGCCGTGGGGTGGTCGAAGACCAGCGTCGTGGGCAGGGCGAGGCCGGTGGCCTCGTTGATCCGGTTGCGGAGTTCCACCGCGGTCAGGGAGTCGAAGCCGAGGTCCCTGAAGGGCCGGTCGGCTTCGACGGCGCCCACTTGGCGGTGGCCGAGGACGGCGGCGGCGTGCGTGCGCACGAGGTCCACGAGGGCGCGTGCGCGGTCTTCGTGCGACAGCCCGGCCAGGCTCTCGGCGAGCGCCCCGGAGCCGTGGCCCGACTCGGGGGCGTCCTGAGCGAGCGTCGCGCGTACCTCGGGGAGGTCGCCGAGCAGCGGGCTGGGCCGGCCGAGGGTGAACGGCTCGATGAAGCGTGACCAGTCCACGTCGGCCACGGTCAGCAGGGTCTCGTCGCGGTCGAGCGCGCGCTGCAGGGAGGTGATCGCCGATGCGGGGGTCATCGCGTGGAGGCCGCGGCGGCGCAGCCGCTCCTCGTCGTCGCCGTCCTCGACCATGCCGCCGTCGGCCCAGGGGCCCCAGGAGACGGCGGTCGCGGTGAGGCCGCGGTCGCGGCGCTGCCGGGCGAGGCCGTCGAGGAAGGCGTTGCCGGCGGCGTAGGCGGCCTGGCCGCCGCTGCCCCAGACGCCGGCGATGGAGGAGAAGAGGACGAAAGCGTCGAGCTCCTGGTCACCCAGGAGCTCGTCCAGGTGCGCCGCGCCGCCGGCCTTGGCGGCGAGCGCGGCGGCGAAGGCGGCCGGCGTGGTGGCGTCCACCATGCCGGCGCCGGCGATCCCGGCGGCGTGCACGACGGCGGTGAAGGCGTGCTCGGCGAGCAGGGCCGCCACGGCGTCGCGGTCGGCCACGTCGCAGGCGGCGAGCGTGACGTGGGCGCCGAGGGCCTCCAGCTCGTCCCGCAGGGCGGCGGCGCCCGGGGCGTCCGCGCCCCGGCGGCCGGCGAGGACGAGGTGTTCGGCGCCGCCGTGCGCCAGCCAGCGGGCGACGTGGCCGCCCAGCGCGCCCGTACCACCGGTGATGAGGACGGTGCCGCGGGGCTGCCAGCGGCGGGTGGCCGCCCGTGCCGGTGCGTGGGCGAGCCGCCGGGCGAAGACGCCGGAGGCGCGGACGGCGAGCTGGTCCTCCTCCCACGGGCCCGTCAGTGCCTGTCCCAGCACGCCGGCCAGGCGTGCGGCGGCCTGGTTGTCGACGGACTCCGGCAGGTCGATCAGGCCGCCCCAGCGCCGGGGCAGCTCCAGGGCCACGGTGCGGCCCAGCCCCCAGACCTGGGCGTGCCGGGCGTCGCGTACGGCGTCGGAGCCGCTCACGGCCACCGCGCCCGAGGTGAGGCACCACAGCGGTGCGTCGACGCCCGCGTCGCCCAGGGCCTGGACGAGCAGCAGGGTGGGCAGCACGGGGTCGCCGGTGACGAGCAGGGACAGCACGCCGTCGACCGGCCCGATCCCGGCGAGCTCCGCGGCCAGGCCGGCGCGGTCGTTCGCCGCGCCGACGACCAGCGTCTTCAGCGTGGCGCCGCGGGCGGTGAGCGCGGTGCGGACCGCGGCGGTCTGCTCGTTCTCCTCCTCCGGCACGACGCACAGCCAGGTGCCGCCGATGCCGGCCGGAGCGAGCTCGCCCAGCCGCTTCCACGACTCGCGGTAGCGCCGGTCGTCCACGGCGGGCTGCTCCTTGCGCTGCCGCCGCCATAACGACAGCCTCGGCAGCACGTCGCTGAACGCGTCTCCCGCCCCGATGTCGAGGGTCTCCGCGAGGGCCTGCAGGTCCTCGCGCTCCACGGTCTCCCAGAACTCCGCGTCCACCGGGTCCACCGCCGCGGCGGCAGCGGCGGGCTCGGGGGTCTGCACCCAGTACCGCTCGTGCTGGAAGGCGTAGGTCGGCAGGTCGGTCTTCCGCGCACCGGCGAAGAAGACGCTCCAGTCCACCGCGACGCCGTGGGTGTGCAGGTGCGCGAGAGCCGTGACGAGGGCCTGCCGTTCGGGGCGGTCGGCGCGCAGGACGGGCACGGCGACCGCGTCGTCCGCGCAGGCCTGCGCCAGGGCGCTGAGGACGCCACCGGGGCCGATCTCGATGAAGGTCTTCACACCCAGGTCGCCGAGGGTCTCGATGCCGTCGGCGAAGCGGACGGCATCGCGGACGTGCCGGACCCAGTAGTCGGGGGTGTAGGACTCGACGAGCTGACCCGTGAGGTTGGAGACGACGGGGAGCTGCGGCTTCTCGAAGGCCAGGCCACGGACGACGTGTGCGAACTCCTTCAGCATCGGGTCCATCAGAGGCGAGTGGAAGGCGTGGCTGACCTTCAGCCGGGACGTCTTGCGGCCCTGCTCCGCGAAGGCCGCGGCAATCGCCAGGGCCGCCGTCTCGTCACCGGAAACCACCACCGACGCGGGGCCGTTGAGCGCGGCGATGCTCACCCCGTCGGTGAGGTGGGGCAGGACTTCCTCTTCGGTGGCCTGCACGGCGACCATCGCGCCGCCCGCGGGCAGAGCCTGCATCAGCGCGGCGCGGGCGGACACCAGCTTCGCCGCGTCGTCGAGGGACAGCGCACCGGCCACGTGGGCGGCGGCGATCTCGCCCACGGAGTGGCCCACGACGAAGTCGGGCCGGACGCCCAGGGATTCGAGGAGCCGGAACAGGGCCACCTCGACCGCGAAGAGCGCGGGTTGGGTGCACCCGGTCCGGTGAAGCGTTTCGGCGTCGACGTCGACCGGGGCGTCCAGACGCGCGCACACCTCGTCGTAGGCGGCGGCGAAGACGGGGAACGCCTCGTACAGCTCGCGCCCCATGCCGATGCGCTGCGATCCCTGCCCGGAGAAGAGGAAGCCGGTCTTGCCGCCGGCCGGGCGCCCCAGCAGCACACGGGCCGAAGGGGTCCCGGCGGCCAGGTCCTGCAGCCCGAGGAGCAGTTCCGCACGGTTCTCCCCCACGACCGCGGCCCGGTGACGCATGGCCGCGCGGGTCGTGGCCAGCGACAGCCCCACGTCCTGCGGCCGGACCTCGCCCCTTACGCAGGGCAGCAGCCGGGCCGCCTGGGCCTGCAGGGCAGCGTCGCTCCTGGCGGAGAGCACCCATGCCAGGGGGCCGTCGGGGTCGGTCCCCGCGGGCTGCTCGTCCTGGACCGGCGGGGCCTGTTCGATGATGGTGTGCGCGTTGGTGCCGCTGACACCGAAGGAGGACACGGCGGCCCGGCGCGGGTGACCGGTCTGCGGCCACTCCACGGCCTCGGTCAGCAGGCGGACGTCACCGGCCGACCAGTCCACATGCGGCGTCGGCTCGTCCACGTGCAGGGTCCGCGGAAGGACCCCGTGGCGCATGGCCATGACCATCTTGATGATGCCGCCGACACCCGCGGCCGCCTGCGCGTGGCCGATGTTGGACTTCAGCGAGCCCAGCCACAGCGGCCGGTCCTCCGGCCGCTCCCGGCCGTACGTGGCGATCAGCGCCTGCGCCTCGATCGGGTCGCCCAGCGTCGTCCCCGTACCGTGCGCCTCCACGACGTCGATCTGGGCGGGAGACAGGCCGGCCGATGCCAGGGCCTGGCGGATGACCCGTTGCTGCGCGGGGCCGTTGGGCGCGGTCAGGCCGTTGGACGCGCCGTCCTGGTTGACGGCGCTTCCGCGGACGACGGCCAGCACCCGGTGCCCGTTGCGGCGGGCGTCGGACAGCCGCTCCACCAGGAGCATGCCGACGCCCTCGGCCCAGCCGGTGCCGTCGGCGCCGGCGCCGAACGCCTTGCACCGGCCGTCAGGGGCCAGCCCGCGCTGGCGGCTGAACTCCACGAACGCGGTAGGCGTGGTCATCACCTGCACGCCGCCGGCCAGCGCCATGGAGCACTCGCCGTTGCGGAGGGCCTGGACCGCCCAGTGCAGGGCCACGAGCGACGACGAGCACGCCGTGTCGACGGTGACCGCCGGGCCCTCCAGGCCGAAGGTGTAGGCGATACGGCCGGACATCACACTGGCGGAGTTGCCGGTCCCGAGATGACCGTCGGACTCGCCGCCCACCCCGACCAGGAGGTTGACGTAGTCCTGGTAGCCGGAGCCGACGAAGACTCCGGTACGGCTGCCGCGCACCGACTCCGCGTCGATGCCGGCCCGCTCGAACGTCTCCCACGTGGTCTCCAACAGCAGGCGCTGCTGCGGATCCATCGCCACGGCCTCACGCGGGCTGATCCCGAAGAACCCCGGGTCGAACTCCCCCGCGTCGTACAGGAATCCGCCGTGCCGCGCGTACGTCTTCCCCGTCGCCTCCGGGTCCGCGTCGTAGATGTCCTCCACGTCCCAGCCCCGGTCCGCCGGAAACTCGCCGACCGCGTCAGCGCCGGCGGCCACCAACTGCCACAGGTCCTCGGGCGAGCGCACCCCGCCCGGATACCGGCACGCCATGCCGACGATCGCGATGGGTTCCTGGTCCTTCTCCTCGACCTCGCGAAGGCGCTCCCGGACCTGACGAAGGTCTGCGGTGACGCGCTTGAGATAGTCGAGAAGCCTGTCTTCGTTGCTGCTCATCCGCCTCATCCGTCCTCGGCTGTCGTTAAAGGTAGAGCGCCAAGAACTAGGAATTTTCTAGATCTTGATCGATCAGATCGAAGATGTCGTCGATCGTCGCGTCCTGGAGCTGTCGCTGCGCATCGGCGGATTCCACGCCTTGCTCTCCGGCGGAGTTGACCAGGGACAGCAGTTCCTGCAGCCGCCTGCGCACCCCCGACCGGACCGTCTCCTCCGCCGAGGCGGCCGTCGAGATCACCGACTCCAGCCGGTCGAGCTCGCTGAAGACCGACACCTCCTCCGGGCCCGTCCCGCCGGCGAGTTCGCTCCGCAGGTAGCGGGCGATCGCCTCGGGCGTGGGGTGGTCGAAGACCAGCGTCGCGGGCAGGGTAAGGCCGGTGTCGGCGGCGAGCAGGTTGCGCAGCTCCACCGCGGTCAGGGAGTCGAAGCCGAGGTCCCGGAACGCCAGGTCCGGTTCCACCGCCGCGGAGCCGCTGTGGCCGAGTACGGCCGCCGCGTGTGCGCACACCGTGTCCACGAGCAGGCGTTGCTGTTCGCCTTCGGACAGCGTGGACAGCTTCGCGTTGAGCGCGGACGGCTCCGCGGCCTGCTCGGCGGGCTCCGCTGCGAGGGCGTCCCTGACCTCGGGCAGGTCGCTCAGCAGTGCGCTCGGCCTGCTGACGGTGAACGGGACGACGAACCGCTCCCAGTCCACGTCCGCCACGGTGACCGTGCCGTCCTTGCCGCTCAGCGCACCGTGCAGCGCGGAGATCGCCCGGTCCGGCCGCAGCATGATCAGGCCGCGCTGCCGCAGCCGCTCCTCGTCCCCGGCGTCGGCGACCATGCCGCCCTCGCCCCACGGGCCCCAGGCGATCGCGGTCGCGGCGAGGCCCCGGGCCCGCCGGTGCTGCGCCAGGCCGTCGAGGAAGGCGTTCGCGGCCGAGTACGCGGCCTGCCCGCCGCCTCCCCATACGCCGGAGATGGAGGAGAAGAGGACGAAGGCGTCCAGCTCCTGATCGCCGAGCAGTTCGTGGAGGTGTACGGCCCCGAGGGCCTTCGCGGCGACCGTCGCCGCGAAGTCGCCGAGACTCGTCCCGGTGAGCATGCCCGCCTCGGCGGTGCCGGCCGTGTGGACGACGGCGTCCACCGGGTGCTCGGCGAGCAGCGCGGCCAGCGCCTCGCGGTCGGCCACGTCACAGGCGGCGACGGTCACGCGTACGCCTGCCTCCTCCAGCTCGGCCTTGAGGCCGGCGGCGCCGGGGGCGTCGAGACCGCGGCGGCTGGTGAGCACCAGGTGCTCCGCACCCGCACCGGCGAGCCAGCGGGCGACGTGCCCGCCCAGCGCACCCGTACCACCGGTGATCAGCACCGTGCCGCGCGGCGACCACGAACGGTCGCTCCTGGCCGCGGGCAGACGCGACAGGCGCCGCGCGAAAACCCCGCGGGCGCGGATCGCGACCTGGTCCTCGGCCGACTGGCCGAGCACCGCGACGAGGCGGCCGGCGACCCGGTCGTCGACCGTGCCGGGAAGGTCCACGAGACCGCCCCAGCGCGGCGCGTGCTCCAGCGCCGCCACCCGGCCCAGACCCCAGACCTGGGACTGGTACGGGTCCGTCGCCTCGTCGGCGGTGCTCACGCCCACCGCGTTCCGGGTCGCGCACCACAGCGGGGCGCCGATGCCCGCGTCGCCGAGGGCCTGGACGAGCAGGACGGACAGCGCGACGCCGACGGTCAGTGCGGCGGCTGCCGGGGCGGCCCCGCCGTCGACGGCGAGCAGCGACAGGACGCCCGCCACGGTTTCGTCACCGGCCGCTCGGGCGAGCTGCGCGGTCAGCTCCGCACGGCCGGTGGCCGGCTCGACCGGGACCGGCAGCGGGGCCAGGCCCTGCTCGGTCAGCCCGCGGAGGCAGGCGGTGACCCAGTCGTCGCCGAGTTGCGCGGCGCTGACCGGGACCAGCCATATACCGCTGCGCGCAGGGCCCTCCGGGGCGGGGTCGGGTATCCCTTTCCAGGTGACGCCGTAGCGCCAGCCGTCCACGGTGGACTGCTCCTTGCGCTGCCGCCGCCATGACGACAGCCTCGGCAGCACGTCGCTGAACGCGTCCCCCGCCCCGATGTCGAGGGTCTCCGCGAGGGCCTGCAGGTCCTCGCGCTCCACGGTCTCCCAGAACTCCGCGTCCACCGGGTCCGCCACCGCGGCGGCGGCAGCCGTTTCCGGGGCGTCGACCCAGTACCGCTCGTGCTGGAAGGCGTAGGTCGGCAGGTCGGTCTTCCGCGCACCGGGGAAGAACGCATTCCAGTCCACGGACACGCCGTGCGTGTGCAGATGGGCCAGGGCCGTCACGAGTGCCTGCCGTTCGGGGCGGTCGGCGCGCAGGACGGGTACGGCAACCGCGTCGTCCGCGCAGGCCTGCGCCAGAGCGCTGAGGACGCCGCCGGGGCCGATCTCCACGAACGTGGTCACGCCCAGCTCGTGCAGGGTGTGCAGGCCGTCGGCGAAGCGCACCGCCTCACGGACGTGCCGCACCCAGTACTCGGGCGTATACGCCTCGGCCAGCCGGCCGGTGAGGTTCGACACGACGGGAATCCGCGGCTCGTTGAAGACCAGACCGCTGACGACCTCGGCGAACTCCTCCAGCATCGGGTCCATCAACGGCGAATGGAACGCGTGACTGACCTTCAACCGGGACGTCTTGCGGCCTTGTTGCGCGAAGACCCCGGCGATGTCGAGAACGGCGTCCTCGGAGCCAGAAAGCACGACGGACCCAGGCCCGTTGACCGCCGCGATGCCGACCTCGTCGGTCAGGTGCGGCAGCACTTCCGCCTCGGTGGCCTGGATCGCGACCATCGCCCCACCCGCGGGCAACGCCTCCATCAACGCGGCACGCGCCGACACCAGCTTCGCCGCGTCGTCCAGCGACAGCACCCCGGCCACATGCGCGGCCGCGATCTCCCCCACCGAGTGACCGGCCACGTAATCCGGCCGCACACCCCACGACTCCAGCAGCCGGAACAACGCCACCTCGACCGCGAACAGCGCGGGCTGAGTGCACCCCGTCCGGTGCAGGGTCTCGGCGTCGACGTCGACCGGCGCGTCCAGACGCGCACACACCTCGTCATACGCATCGGCGAAGACGGGGAACACCTCGTACAGCTCACACCCCATGCCGATCCGCTGCGAACCCTGACCCGAGAACAGGAAGCCGACCTTGCCGCCCGGCCGGCCCTGGACGACTCCGGGCGACGGCGTTCCGGCGGCCAGGCAGCCCAGTTCGCGGCGGAAGTCGTCGCAGCTCTCGCCGATGACGGCCGCCTTGTGGCGCAGGGCGCTGCGGGTGGTGGCCAGCGAGAAGCCGACGTCGGCCGGTGACGTGCCGTCCTGCACGCAGGCCAGCAGCCGTCGTGCCTGGTCGCGCAGCGCAGCGCTGCTCCGGGCGGAGAGCACCCACGGCAGGAGGGCCGGGGCCGGGGCGGCGGTGGCCTCTTCGGCCGGGGCCGGCGGGGCCTGTTCGATGATGGTGTGCGCGTTGGTGCCGCTGACACCGAAGGACGACACGGCGGCCCGGCGCGGGTGACCGGTCTGCGGCCACTCCACGGCCTCGGTCAGCAGGCGGACGTCACCGGCCGACCAGTCCACGTGCGGCGTCGGCTCGTCCACGTGCAGGGTCCGCGGAAGGACCCCGTGGCGCATGGCCATGACCATCTTGATGATGCCGCCGACACCCGCGGCCGCCTGCGCGTGGCCGATGTTGGACTTCAGCGAGCCCAGCCACAGCGGCCGGTCCTCCGGCCGCTCCCGGCCGTACGTGGCGATCAGCGCCTGCGCCTCGATCGGGTCGCCCAGCGTCGTCCCCGTACCGTGCGCCTCCACCGCGTCGATGTCGGCGGCGGTGAGGCCCGCGGAGGTGAGTGCCTGGCGGATGACCCGTTGCTGCGCGGGGCCGTTGGGCGCGGTCAGGCCGTTGGACGCGCCGTCCTGGTTGACGGCGCTGCCGCGGACGACGGCCAGCACCCGGTGCCCGTTGCGGCGGGCGTCGGACAGCCGCTCCACCAGGAGCATGCCGACGCCCTCGGCCCAGCCGGTGCCGTCGGCGCCGGCGCCGAACGCCTTGCACCGGCCGTCAGGGGCCAGCCCGCGCTGGCGGCTGAACTCCACGAAGGCCCGCGGGGTGGACATGACCATCACGCCGCCGGCCAGCGCCATGGAGCACTCGCCGTTGCGGAGGGCCTGGACCGCCCAGTGCAGGGCCACGAGCGACGACGAGCACGCCGTGTCGACGGTGACGGCCGGTCCTTCCAGGCCGAGGGTGTAGGCGATACGGCCGGACATGATGCTCGCGGAGTTGCCCGTACCGAAGAAGCCCTCGGAGTCGTCGATCGCGTGGAAGGCCTGGGCGGCGTAGTCCTGGTAGCCGGAGCCGACGAAGACTCCGGTACGGCTGCCGCGCACCGACTCCGCGTCGATGCCGGCCCGCTCGAACGTCTCCCACGTGGTCTCCAACAGCAGGCGCTGCTGCGGATCCATCGCCACGGCCTCACGCGGGCTGATCCCGAAGAACCCCGGGTCGAACTCCCCCGCGTCGTACAGGAATCCACCGCTGCGCGTGTACGTCTTGCCGGACGCGTCCGGGTCCGGGTCGTAGATGCCGTCCACGTCCCAGCCCCGGTCCGCCGGGAACTCGCCGACCGCATCAGCGCCGGCGGCCACCAACTGCCACAGGTCCTCGGGCGAGCGCACCCCGCCCGGATACCGGCACGCCATGCCGACGATCGCGATGGGATCGTCGTGCTCGGCGGGCGCGATGGCCGCTTCCGGGGCGGCCGCGGTGGTGAGACCGGTGAGCTCGGTGCGCAGCTGCCGGGCGAGTGCCTGCGCGTTGGGGTGGTCGAACACCAGCGTGGGAGGCAGGGCGAGGCCGGTCTCGGCGTTGAGCTTGTTGCGCAGTTCGACGGCGGTGAGGGAGTCGAAGCCCAGGTCCTTGAAGGCCCGGTCGGCCTCGACCTCGCCGGCGCCGCCGTGGCCGAGAACGGCCGCCGCGTGCGTGCGGACGAGGTCGACCAGGAGCGCGTGCTGCTCGGTCTCGGGCATTCCGGTGAGGCGGACGGCCAAGGGCGAGGCGGCGGCCGTGCCGGGCCCGCCGGCGGTGCTGCCCGCGGTGAGGATCCGCTCCGCCTCCGGAAGGTCGCCGAGCAGGGCGCTCGGGCGGCCCACCGTGAACGGGGGCAGGAACCGCTCCCAGTCGACGTCGGCCACCGTGGCGGTCGCCTCGCCGGACTCCAGCGCCTGCCGGAGGCCGGCCACGGCGAGTGCGGCGGGCATCGGGATCAGGCCGCGGCGGCGCAGTCGTTCGTCCGCGCCGTCGCCCTCGGCCATGCCGCCGCCGGCCCACGGGCCCCAGGCCACGGCGGTCGCCGGCAGGCCTTGGGCCCGGCGGCGTTCGGCGAGCCCGTCGAGCAGGGCGTTGGCCGCCGCGTAAGCGGCCTGGTAGCCGCTGCCCCACACGCCGGCGATGGACGAGAAGAGGACGAAGGCGTCGATTTCCCGGCCGGCGAGGAGCGCGTCGAGGTGCAGGGCGCCGGCTGCCTTGGCGGACAGCACGTCAGCGAAGGTGCCCGGCGTCATGGCCTCCAGCGGCTCCATGTGGTCCACGCCCGCCGTGTGGACGACGGCGTTCACCGGATGCTCGGCGAGCAGCGCGGCGAGCGCCTCACGGTCGGCGACGTCGCACGCGGCGACGGTGACCCGTACCCCCGTCGCCTCCAGCTCTGCGACAAGACCCGCCGCACCCGGCGCGTCGAGGCCGCGGCGGCCGGCGAGTACCAGGTGTTGGGCACCGGCACCGGCGAGCCAGCGGGCGACATGCCCGCCCAGCGCACCCGTACCACCGGTGATCAGCACCGTGCCGCGCGGCGACCACCGTTGCCCGGCCCGCGTGTTCCGGCGGGCGGCGGTGTGGGAGAACCTGCGGCCGAACACGCCGCGGGCGCGGATCGCGACCTGGTCCTCGGCCGACTGGCCCAGCACCGCGGCGAGGCGGCCGGCGACTTGGTCGTCGACCGTGTCCGGGAGGTCGATCAGACCGCCCCAGCGCGGCGCGTGCTCCAGCGCGGCGACCCGGCCCAGACCCCAGACGGCGTTCTGGGCGGCGCTCGGCACCGCGTCCGCACGGCCGGTGGACATGGCGGACCTGGTCAGCGCCCACAGCGGGGCGTCGATGCCCGCGTCGCCCAGGCTCTGGACGAGCGCGAGGGACAGCGCGGTGCCGACGGAGAGGGCCGGGTGTCCGGCGTGGGGCCGCTCGTCGGTGCCGAGCAGGGAGATCACACCGTCGACCGGGCTCTCGCGGACGGCGTCGCCGAGCTGCCGCAGCAGTGCGCCGCGGTCGGCGGCCGGGTCGACCGCCACCCGAACCAGCCGGGCCCCGCGGGCGGCGAGCCCCTCGGCGACGGCGGCGGTCCACTCGCCGGCCTCGGTGTCCTCGGTGTCCTCGGTGTCCTCGGTGACCAGGAACAGCCAGTCGCCCGGCAGTTCCTGCGCCCGCAGGCCGCTGAGCGGCTTCCAGCCCGTGCGATAGGACCAGCCTTCCACGGCGGACTCCCGGCGCTGCTGCCGGCGCCACGCGGACAGCCGGGGCAGCACCGCGTCCAGCTGCTCGGCGGGCAGGTCGAGGGTGGCAGCGAGGGACTGGGCGTCCTCGCGCTCCACCGTCTCCCAGAACCCGGCCTCCACGGCGTCGGTCCCCGCGACGGCGGCGGCCGTGGGCGCGGTGGTCTCCAGCCAGTACCGCTGGTGCTGGAAGGCGTAGGTGGGCAGGTCGGCGCGCCGGGCGCCGCGGCCGGCGAAGAACGCCCGCCAGTCGACGGGGACGCCGTGCACGTGGAGTTGCGCGACGGCGCCGGTGATCGCCTCGGGCTCGGGGCTGCCGGACCGTGCGGCGGCAACGGCGACCGCGCCGTCCAGGCAGCCCTGGGCCATGGCGCTCAGCACCGCGCCGGGGCCGGTCTCCACGAACGTGGTCACGCCCAGCTCGCCCAGGGTGCGGATGCCGTCGGCGAAGCGCACGGCCTCGCGGACATGCCGGACCCAGTAGTCCGCCGTATACGCGTCGATGAGTTCACCGGTGAGGTTCGAGACGACCGGGATCCGGGGCGTCTCGAAGCGCAGACCGCCGACGACGCGGGCGAAGTCGTCCAGCACGGGGTCCATCAACGGCGAGTGGAACGCGTGGCTCACGGTGAGCCGGGAGGTCTTGCGGCCCTCCCGGGCGAAGACGTCCGCGACGGCGGCTACGGCGTCCCCGGCCCCGGAGACCACGACGGACTCCGGGCCGTTGATCGCTGCGATGCCGACGCCGTCGGTGAGGTGCGGCTGCACCTCGTCCTCGGTGGCCTGGACGGCGATCATGACACCGCCGGCGGGCAGGGCCTGCATCAGCGCGGCACGAGCCGTCACCAGTGCGGCCGCGTCCTCCAGCGACAGGGCCCCGGCCACGTGCGCGGCCGCGATCTCGCCCACGGAGTGCCCTGCCAGGTAGTCCGGCCGCACGCCCCACGACTCCAGCAGCCGGTGGACGGCGACCTCGTGCGCGAACAGCGCGGGCTGGGTGAAGGCGGTGCGGTTCAGCTCCTCGCCGTCCTCGTGACCGTTCTCGCCGAAGGCCACGTCCCGCAGCGGCCGGTCGAGGTGCCGGTCGAGGTGGGCGCACGCCTCGTCGTACGCCTGCGCGAAGGCCGGGAACGCCTCGTACAGTTCCCGCCCCATGCCGATGCGCTGCGAGCCCTGTCCGGAGAACAGGAACCCGACCTGGCCGGCGTCGGCGCGGCCGAGGACGACGCCGGGAGCGGGAGCCCCCGAGGCCAGGGCGCGCAGGCCCTCGGCGATCCGGCCGCGGTCGGCACCGACCACGGCGGCGCGGTGCTCCAGGGCGGCCCGGGTGGTGGCCAGCGAGAAGCCGACATCGATGAGGGACGGTGCGGCACCGTCGGCCGTGAGGGACAGCAGGCGCTCGGCCTGGGCGCGCAGCGCGGCCTCGGACTTGCCGGACAGCACCCATGGCACGGTCGCCGAGGCGACCTCGACCGGTGCGACGGCGGCCGGTTCGGCCACCGGGGCCTGCTCGATGATCGTGTGGGCGTTGGTGCCGCTGACACCGAAGGACGACACGGCGGCCCGGCGCGGGTGGTCCGTCTCCGGCCAGTCGACGGCCTCCGTCAGCAGCCGCACCGCGCCCGCCGACCAGTCCACGTGCGGCGTCGGCTCATCAGCGTGCAGGGTCCGCGGCAGGACTCCGTGGCGCATCGCCATCACCATCTTGATCACACCTGCCACGCCGGACGCGGCCTGGGCGTGACCGATGTTGGACTTCAGCGAGCCCAGCCACAGCGGCCGGTCCTCCGGCCGCTCCTGACCGTACGTGGCGATCAGCGCCTGCGCCTCGATCGGGTCACCCAGAGCAGTGCCCGTGCCGTGCGCCTCCACCGCGTCGACATCGGCCTCGGTGAGCCCGGCGGAGGCCAGCGCCTGCCGGATCACCCGCTGCTGCGCGGGACCGTTCGGCGCGGTCAGGCCGTTGGACGCGCCGTCCTGGTTGACGGCACTGCCCCGCACGACCGCGAGGACCTCGTGGCCATTGCGCACGGCGTCGCTGAGACGCTCCACGAGCACCACGCCCACGCCCTCCGCCCAGCCGGTGCCGTCCGCCCCGGCGCCGAACGCCTTGCAGCGGCCGTCGGCGGCCAGCCCGCGCTGCCGGCTGAACTCCACGAACGCGGCGGGTACGGCCATGACGTTCACACCGCCCGCGACGGCCATCGTGCTCTCGCCGTTGCGCAGCGACTGGATGGCCAGGTGCAGGGCGACCAGCGACGACGAGCACGCCGTGTCGACGGTGACGGCCGGGCCCTCCAGGCCGAACGAGTAGGCCACGCGCCCGGAGACGACGCTCGCGGCGCTGCCGGTGAGCAGGTGGCCCTCGACGCCTTCCGGCACCTGCGGGAGGCCTGCGCCGTAGCCCTGGTAGGACATGCCGACGAACACGCCCGTGGGGCTGCCCTTCAGCGAGGCCGGGTCGATGCCGGCCCGCTCGAACGCCTCCCACGAGGCCTCCAGCAGCAGGCGCTGCTGGGGGTCCATCGCGAGCGCCTCGCGTGGCGAGATCCCGAACAGTGCGGCGTCGAAGTCGCCCGCGTCGTAGAGGAAGCCGCCGTCGCGCGCGTACGTCTTGCCCGGGGTGCCCGGGTCGGGGTCGTAGAGGTCCCCGATGTCCCAGCCGCGGTCCTCGGGGAAGCCGGAGACCGCGTCGCCGCCGGAGGTCACGAGCTGCCACAGGTCCTCGGGCGAGCCGACGCCGCCGGGGAGGCGGCAGCTCATGGCCACGATCGCGATGGGTTCGTCGCCGGCGACGGCCGTGCGCTGCTCCTGCTGCGCGGCGCCCTGCGAACCGAGCAGTTCGGCGCGCAGGAAACGGGCCAGGGCGGTGGCGTTCGGGTAGTCGAAGACCAGCGTGGTGGGCAGTTTCAGGCCGGTGTCGGCCGTGAGCCTGTTGCGCAGTTCGACGGCGGTGAGCGAATCGAAGCCGAGGTCGTTGAACGCCCGGCCGGGCTCCACCGCCGCGGCACCGTCGTGGCCGAGCACGGCGGCCGCGTGCGTGCGGACGAGGTCCGCAAGCGTGCGATCCTGCTCGCCCGCCGGCAGCGCGGTCAGCTTGGCAGCGAGCGCGTTGCCGGCTTCGGCGCCGCCGGAGGCCGGGGCCTCCAGGGCGCGGCGCGCCTCGGGCACGTCGGAGAGCAGGGCGCTGGGGCGAGTGACGGTGAACGGGGCGATGAACCGCTCCCAGTCGAAGTCCGCGACGGTGAGGGCGGTCTCGTCGTCGGCCAGCGCCTGCCGGAGCGCGGAGATCGCGAGGGCGGGCTGCATGGGGGGCAGGCCGCGGCGGCGCAGCATCTCCTCTCCGTCGCCGACGCCGGCCATGCCGCCCTCGGCCCAGCCGCCCCAGGAGACGGCGAGCGCGGTGCGCCCGCGTGCCCGCCGGTACTCGGCGAGGGCGTCCAGGTAGGCGTTGGCCGCCGAGTAGGCGCCCTGGCCGGCACCGCCCCATATGCCGGCGCCGGAGGAGAACATGACGAACGCGTCGAGCTCCTGACCGGCCAGCAATGCGTCCAGGTGCGTGGCACCTGCGGCCTTGGCCGCCACCGTGCCGGCGAACGCGGCCGGGTCGGAGTCCTCGATCATGACGTGGTCGCCGACGCCCGCGGCGTGGACGACGGCGTTGACGGGGTGCTCGGCCAGCAGCGCCCGCAGGGCGTCACGGTCGGCCGCGTCACAGGCCACGACGGTGGCGGCCGCGCCGAGCTCCTCCAGTTCCGCGACGAGCTCCGCGGCGCCGGGGGCGTCGAGACCGCGGCGGCTGGTGAGCACCAGGTGCTCCGCACCCGCACCGGCGAGCCAGCGGGCGACGTGCCCGCCCAGCGCACCCGTACCACCGGTGATCAGCACCGTGCCGCGCGGCGACCACCCCTGGGCGGGGCCGGTGGCGCGGGCGGCCCGGACGAGCCGGCGCCCGAAGACACCCGAGGCGCGGACCGCAACCTGGTCCTCGGCCGCCTGCCCGAGGACGGCGGCCACGCGGGCCGCGGTACGGGCGTCCAGCAGATCAGGAAGGTCGAGCAGTCCGCCCCAGCGCTGCGGGTATTCCAGTGCCGCCGCCCGGCCGAAGCCCCACACCTGCGACTGCAGCGGGCGGTCCACGCGGTCGGAGCGGCCGGTGGCCACCGCGCCGCGCGTGGCGCACCACATCGGGGCGTCGACGCCCGCGTCACCGAGCGCCTGCACCAGGCAGAGGGTCGCGGCGAGGCCGTGCGACAGGCCGGGGTGGCCGGCCGAGGCGCTCTCGTCCTCGGCGAGCAGGGACAGCACGCCGCTCACCGGGCCGACGCCGGCCAGCTCGCGGGCCAGCGTCCCACGATCGGTGCCGGGCCCGGCGACGAGCGTCACCAGTTCCAGGCCGCGCTCGCCGAGCGCGGCGCGGACCGAGGCGGTCCACTCGCTCTCGCCGGCCACGACGAGCAGCCAGGTCCCGGAGGCGTCGGGCGGTGGGAGCGCGCCGAGCGGCTTCCACGTGACGCGGTAGCGCCAGCCGTCGACCACGGACTGCTCACGGCGCTGACGGCGCCACGCGGACAGCCGGGGCAGGATCGCGCCGAGCGAGGCGTCCGCGCTGACGCCCAGGGTCGCGGCGAGGGACTCCGCGTCCTCGCGCTCCACGCTGTCCCAGAAGCCGGAGTCCGCAGCGTCGGCCGGGGTGCCGACGGCGGCCAGGTCCTCGTCCCCTTCCAGCCAGAAGCGCTCGCGCTGGAAGGCGTAGGTGGGCAGGGTGACCCGGTGAGCGCCGGGGAAGAGCGCCTGCCAGTCCGGGGTGACGCCGTGCACGTGCAGTTCGGCGAGCGCCATGCCGAGGGCCTGCTGCTCTGGGCGGTCTGCGCGCAGGACGGGTACCGCAACCGCGTCGTCCGCGCAGGCCTGCGCCAGGGCGCTGAGGACGCCGCCGGGGCCGATCTCCACGAACGTGGTCACGCCCAGCTCGTGCAGGGTGTGCAGGCCGGCGGCGAAGCGCACCGCCTCACGGACGTGCCGCACCCAGTACTCGGGCGTGTACGCCTCGGCCAGCCGGCCGGTGAGGTTCGACACGACGGGAATCCGCGGCTCGTTGAAGACCAGACCGCTGACGACCTCGGCGAACTCCTCCAGCATCGGGTCCATCAACGGCGAATGGAACGCGTGACTGACCTTCAACCGGGACGTCTTGCGGCCTTGTTGCGCGAAGACCCCGGCGATGTCGAGAACGGCGTCCTCGGAGCCAGAAAGCACGACGGACCCAGGCCCGTTGACCGCCGCGATGCCGACCTCGTCGGTCAGGTGCGGCAGCACTTCCGCCTCGGTAACCTGGATCGCGACCATCGCCCCACCCGCGGGCAACGCCTCCATCAACGCGGCACGCGCCGACACCAGCTTCGCCGCGTCGTCCAGCGACAGCACCCCGGCCACATGCGCGGCCGCGATCTCCCCCACCGAGTGACCGGCCACGTAATCCGGCCGCACACCCCACGACTCCAGCAGCCGGAACAACGCCACCTCGACCGCGAACAGCGCGGGCTGAGTGCACCCCGTCCGGTGCAGGGTCTCGGCGTCGACGTCGACCGGCGCGTCCAGACGCGCACACACCTCGTCATACGCATCGGCGAAGACGGGGAACACCTCGTACAGCTCACGCCCCATGCCGATCCGCTGCGAACCCTGACCCGAGAACAGGAAGCCGACCTTGCCGCCGGAGCGGGCGCGTCCCAGCGTCACGTTCGCCGCCGGTTCGCCTGCGGCGAGGGCGGTGAGGGCTTGCCGGAGCTTGTCCGGGCCCTGTGCCAGGAGCACCGCGCGGTCCTCGAACGTCTCGCGGGAGGCCAGGGAGAGGCCGATGTCGGCAGCCGTCCAGCCGTCCTTCGTGTCGAGGTGGCCGGCCAGCCGGGCCGCCTGTGCGCGCAGCGCCGGCTCGCCCTTGCCCGACAGCACCCACGGCACGAGTCCGCCGGAGTCGGGCGTGGGGGGCAGCTCCGCCGCGGCTGGGGCCTGCTCGATGATGGTGTGGGCGTTGGTGCCGCTGACCCCGAAGGACGAGATCGCGGCGCGGCGCGGGCGGTCCGACTCGGGCCATGCGACAGCCTCGGTCAGGAGCCGGACGTCACCGGCCGACCAGTCCACGTGCGGCGTCGGCTCGTCCGCGTGCAGCGTCCGCGGCAGGATGCCGTGGCGCATCGCCATGACCATCTTGATCAAACCTGCCACGCCTGCCGCGGCCTGCGTGTGGCCGATGTTGGACTTCAGCGAGCCCAGCCACAGCGGCCGGTCCTCCGGCCGCTCCTGGCCGTACGTGGCGATCAGCGCCTGCGCCTCGATCGGGTCGCCCAGCGTCGTCCCCGTACCGTGCGCCTCGACGGCGTCCACGTCGCCCGGAGCGAGTCCGGCCGAGGCCAGCGCCTGCCGGATCACCCGCTGCTGCGCCGGACCGTTGGGCGCGGTCAGGCCGTTGGACGCGCCGTCCTGGTTCACGGCGCTGCCCCGAACCACCGCCAGGACCTCGTGGCCGTTGCGCACGGCGTCGGAGAGGCGCTCCACGAGCACCACGCCCACGCCCTCGGCCCAGCCGGTGCCGTCCGCGTCCGCGCCGAACGCCCTGCAGCGGCCGTCGGGCGACAGACCGCGCTGGCGGCTGAACTCCACGAAGACGTTCGGGCCGGCCATGACGGTGACGCCGCCGGCCAGGGCCATCGTGCACTCCCCGTTGCGCAGCGACTGCATGGCCAGGTGCAGGGCGACCAGGGACGACGAGCAGGCCGTGTCGATCGTGACAGCGGGGCCTTCGAGGCCGAAGGTGTAGGCCACCCGGCCGGAGACGACGCTGGACGCGCCGCCGACGAGCCGGTGCCCTTCGACGCCTTCCGGCGTACGGCGCACATCGGCTCCGTAGCCCTGGTAGGCCACGCCGACGAAGACGCCGGTCCGGCTGCCGCGCAGCTGCGCGGGGGCGATCCCCGCCCGTTCGAAGGCCTCCCACGAGGTCTCCAGCAGAAGCCGCTGCTGCGGGTCCATCGCCAGGGCCTCGCGCGGCGAGATCCCGAAGAAGCCGGCGTCGAAGTCGGTGGCGCCGTAGAGGAATCCGCCGTCGCGCGCGTACGTCTTGCCGGGGCGATCGGGGTCCGGGTCGTAGAGGGCCTCGACGTCCCAGCCGCGGTTCGACGGGAACTCGGAAATGGCGTCGCCGCCGGACGTCACCAGGTCCCACAGGGCGTCGGGCGAGTCGACGCCGCCGGGCAGGTGGCAGCTCATCGCCACGATGGCGATGGGCTCGTCGTCGGCGGCAACGTGTTGCTCCTGCGGCGCGGCGGCCTGCGATCCGAGCAGCTCGCTCTGCAGGAAGCGGGCGAGCACCGTGGCGTTGGGGTAGTCGAAGACCAGCGTGGGCGGCAGCGCGAGGCCGGTCGCCGTGTTGATCTTGTTGCGGAGTTCGAGCGCGGTCAGGGAGTCGAAGCCGAGGTCCTTGAAGGCCCGGTCGGGCTCGACCTCCGCCGCCGAGGAGTGGCCCAGGGCGGCCGCGACGTGCGCGCGGACCAGGTCCGTCAGGGTCTGAGTGCGCTCGGCCTCCGGCAGTCCGGCGAGCCGGGCCGCCAGGGGCGCGGCGCCAGAGGCGGCGCCGGCCGGTGCGGCGGTGCCGGCGCGGCGCACCCCGGGCAGTTCGGACAGCAGGGCGCTCGGGCGGCCGAGGGTGAACGGTCCGATGAACCGTTCCCAGTCGATATCGGCCACGACGACCGCGGTGTCGTCGCAGTCCAGTGCGCGCTGGAGCGCGGTCACGGCGAGTGCGGCGGGCAGGGTGACGACGCCGCGGCGGCGCAGGTGCTCCTCGTCGGCGTCGGTGACCATGCCGCCGTCGGCCCAGGGGCCCCAGGCGATCGCGGTGGCGGGCAGGCCCCGGGCCCTGCGCCGGGCGGCGAGCCCGTCGAGGAAGGCGTTGCCGGCCGCGTAGGCGGTCTGCAGTCCGCTGCCCCACACGCCGGCGATCGAGGAGAAGAGGACGAAGGCGTCCAGCTCGCGGTCGCCGAGCAGTTCGTCCAGGTGCGCGGCGCCGCGGGCCTTCGCCGCCATCGTGCGGGCGAAGTCGGTCGGCGTCATCTCGTCGAAAGGGGCGAACTGTTCCACGCCCGCGGCGTGGAAGACGGAGGTGAAGGTGTGCTCGGCGAGCAGCGCTGCCACCGCGTCGCGGTCGGCGACGTCGCACACGGCGAGGCTGACGCGCGCTCCCAGCTCCTCCAGTTCGGCCTTGAGCCCGCTCGCGCCGGGCGCGTCGGCGCCGCGACGGCTGGTGAGCACCAGGTGTTCGGCACCGGCACCGGCCAGCCAGCGGGCGACATGCCCGCCCAGCGCACCCGTACCACCGGTGATCAGCACCGTGCCGCGCGGCGACCACGGCCGGCCGGCGCCGCTTCGGGCGTGGGCGAGCCGGGCGGTGAACACGCCGGAGGCGCGGACGGCGACCTGGTCCTCCTGGCCGTCCGCAGCGCCGGCTCCCTGGCTCAGTACGGCGGCGATACGGCCCGCGGCGCGCTCGTCGACGACCGCGGGCAGGTCGATCAGGCCGCCCCAGCGCCGGGCGTGCTCCAGGGCCAGGGCGCGGCCGAGGCCCCACACCTGGTTCTGCACCGCGCTGAGCGGTGCGTCGTCGGAGCGGCCGGTGGCGGCCGCGCCGCGGGTGGCGCACCACAGCGGCGCGTCGACGCCCGCGTCGCCCAGCGCCTGGGCCAGGGTCACGGTCTGCGCGAGGCCGTGAGAGAGCCCGGGGTGCTCGGGCGAGGCGGTCTCGTCGGTCGCGAGCAGCGACAGGACGCCGTGGAGCGATCCGGCGTCGGCTGCGGCCCGGGTCAGCTCGCCGGCCAGGGACGCGCGGTCGGCGTCGGCGCCGACCGTCAGCGGGATCAGGTGCGCGCCACGTCCGGCAAGGGCCGTGCGGACCGTCCCGGCCCACTCGTCGCCCTCGGGTGCGGCGAACAGCCATGTGCTGCCGGAGAGGTCGCCGGCGGACAGGCCGTTCAGCGGCTGCCAGGCCAGCTGGTAGCGCCAGCCGTCCACGACGGACTGCTCGCGTCGCTGGCGCCGCCAGGCGGACAGCTTGGGGACCACGACGTCCAGTTCCTCGGGGCTCAGCCCCAGCGTGCCGGCGAGGGACTGGGCGTCCTCACGCTCGACGCTCGCCCAGAACTCGGCGTCGACCGCGTCCACGGCGGCCGTCCCGGCCTCGGGGGCCTCCAGCCAGTAGCGCTGCTGCTGAAAGGCGTAGGTCGGCAGGTCGATACGCCGGGCGCCCGGGAAGAGCGCCCGCCAGTCCGGGGAGACGCCGTGCACGTGCAGTTGGGCGAGCGCGGTGACGACGGCCTGCTGCTCGGGGCGGTCGGCTCGGAGTGCGGGGATGGTGACGATGTCGTCCACACAGCCCTGCGCCAGGCCGCTGAGGACACCGCCGGGTCCTATCTCCACGAACGTGGTCACGCCCAGCTCGTGCAGGGTCCGCACGCCGTCGGCGAAGCGCACCGCCTCACGGACGTGCCGCACCCAGTACTCGGGGGTGTACGCCTCGGCCGGGCGGCCGGTGAGATTCGAGACCACCGGGATCCGCGGCTCACTGAACGTCAGACCGCGAACAACCTCTGCGAACTCCTCCAGCATCGGGTCCATCAACGGCGAATGGAACGCGTGACTGACCTTCAACCGGGAGGTCTTGCGGCCCCGTTGGGCGAAGACCTCGGCGATCTCCAGCACGGCATCCTCGGCTCCGGAGACCACGACGGACGCCGGGCCGTTGACCGCCGCGATACCGACGCCGTCGGTCAGGTGCGGCAGCACCTCGTCCTCGGTCGCCTGCACCGCCACCATCGCCCCACCCGCGGGTAGCTTCTGCATCAGTGCGGCACGGGCCGACACCAGCTTCGCCGCATCCTCGAGCGACAACACACCCGCCACATGAGCGGCCGCAATCTCACCCACCGAATGACCGGCCACATAATCCGGCCGCACACCCCACGACTCCAGCAACCGGAACAGCGCCACCTCGACGGCGAACAACGCCGGCTGGGCGCAACCGGTCCGGTTGAGCTGCTCCGCGTCCGCGTCGAGCGTGACGTCGAGGTGGGCGCGGATCTCGTCATAGGCCGCGGCGAACGCCGGGAACGCGTCGTAGAGTTCGCGCCCCATGCCGGCCCGCTGCGAGCCCTGGCCGGAGAACAGAAACCCGGTCTTGTCGCCGAGGCGGGCCGTGTTCTGGACGACGGCCGCGGACGGGGTTCCGGACGCCAGCGCCCGTACGCCTTCGGTGAGTTCCTCCAGGCTCTCGCCGACGACGGCCGCCCGGCGGTCCCAGGCGGTGCGCGTGGTGGCGAGGGAGAAGCCGATGTCGGCCGGCGAGCGGCCGGGGCCGCTCCCGCCGCTGCGGCCCTCCTCCAGGAAGGAGAGCAGGCGCTCCGCCTGAGCGCGCAGCGCCGCGTCGCTCTTCGCCGAGAGCACCCACGGCAGCGCGCCTGCGGCCGGGGCCCCGGCCGGCTCGGCGGCGGGCTCCTCGTCGAGGGCCGGGGCCTGCTCGATGATCGTGTGCGCGTTGGTGCCGCTGACGCCGAAGGACGAGACCGCGGCGCGGCGGGGGTGGTCCGACTCGGGCCACTGGACGGCCTCGGTCAGCAGCTTGACGCCGCCCGCCGACCAGTCGACCTGAGCGGTCGGCTCGTCCACGTGCAGCGTCTGCGGCAGGACTCCGTTGCGGATGGCCATCACCATCTTGATCACACCGGCGACACCGGCGGCGGCCTGCGTGTGACCGATGTTGGACTTGATGGATCCCAGCCACAGCGGCCGGTCCCCCGAGTGCTCCTGGCCGTACGTGGCGAGCAGCGCCTCCGCCTCGATCGGGTCGCCGAGGGTGGTGGCCGTGCCGTGTGCCTCGACCGCGTCGACCTGGGAGGCGGTCAGGCGCGCGTTCTCCAACGCCTGCCGGATCACGCGCTCCTGCGAGGGGCCGTTCGGGGCCGTGAGGCCGTTGGAGGCGCCGTCCTGGTTGACGGCGCTGCCGCGGATGACGGCGAGCACGTCGTGGCCGAGCCGGCGGGCGTCGGACAGCCGCTCCAGCAGGAG
Source organism: Streptomyces sp. NPDC007905 (assembly GCF_042959345.1). Taxonomy (NCBI): domain Bacteria; kingdom Bacillati; phylum Actinomycetota; class Actinomycetes; order Kitasatosporales; family Streptomycetaceae; genus Streptomyces; species Streptomyces sp. NPDC007905. Next base: position 90,371 of record NZ_JBIBKS010000027.1, read on the forward strand.
CACGCCGACGCCTTCGGACATGCCCGTGCCGTCGGCGGTCGAGGAGAACGCGCGGCAGCGGCCGTCGGGCGACAGACCGCGCTGCGTGCTGAACGCGATGAACGTGTTCGGCGTGGCCATCACGGTCACGCCGCCGGCCAGGGCGAGCGAGCACTCTCCGCGGCGCAGCGCCTGGGCGGCCAGGTGGAGTGCCACGAGCGAGGACGAGCAGGCCGTGTCGACGGTGACCGCCGGGCCCTCGAGGCCGAGGGCGTAGGAGATGCGGCCGGACACCACGGCGGCGGTGTTCGCGGTGACGAGGTGGGCCTCGATGTCGCTGTCGCCCTGCCGCTGGAGGTAGGCGTGGTCCTGGCCGTTGGTGCCGACGAACACGCCGGCCCGGGTGCCGCGTGCGGTGGCGGGGTCGATGCCCGCGCGTTCGAAGGCCTCCCAGGAGGTCTGCAGCAGCAGCCGCTGCTGCGGGTCCATGACCAGGGCCTCGCGGGGGGAGATCCCGAAGAACGCGGGGTCGAACCCGCCGGCGTCGTAGAGGAATCCACCCTCGCGCACGTACGTGCGGCCCGTCCGCCCGGGCTCGGGGTCGTAGATCGTGTCCAGGTCCCAGCCTCGGTCGGTGGGAAACGCGGACACGCCGTCGCCACCCGAGGAGACCAGTTGCCACAGGTCCTCGGGCGAGTCGACCCCTCCCGGGTAGCGGCAGGCCATTGCGACGATGGCGATGGGCTCGGTGTCCTTCGCCTCCAGCTCACCCAGCTGCCTGCGGGTCTGGCGCAGGTCCACCATCACGCGCTTGAGGTAATCCCTGAGCTTGTCGTCGTTCGACATGTTTTACGTCCTCGGTAGCAGTGCGTGAGAAGAGTCAGAGAGACCCGAGCTCTTGGTCGATGAGGTCGAACATCTCGTCGTCGGTGGCGGCGTCGATCCGGTCGAGGTGGACGTCGCGGCCGATGCCCGGGCCGGCGTCGGCGGGGTTCGCCGCGGCGTCCTGGTGGGTGTCGGTCCACTTCCAGAGCAGCGCCTTGAGCCGGGCGGTGACCTTGTCCCGCACCGCGTCCTGCGGTGGCAGCGCGGCCAGCTGCGCCTCCAGCCGGTCCAGTTCGCCGAGCACGGGCGGGGCCTCGGCGGTCAGCTCGAGCACGAGCTCCTTGTGCAGGAGGCGGGCGATGGCGACGGGGTTGGGGTGGTCGAAGACGAGGGTGGGCTTGAGCCGGAGCCCGGTCGCGGCCTTGAGCCGGTTGCGGAGCTCCACGGCGGTCAGGGAGTCGAAGCCGATGTCCCGGAAGGCCGTGGTGGGCTCGATGCGGGCGGCGGTGGCGTGGCCGAGGGCGGCTGCCGCTTGGTTGCGCACCAGATCCAGCAGGACCTTCTCCTGGTCGGCCTCCGGCATCCCGGCGAGGCGGCGGGCCAGGGCGGGGATCCCCGCGGCCGCGGCCTCGCCCGGCGCGGCGCCGGTGTCGCCCAAGAGGCCGCGGAAGACGGCGGGCAGCATCCCGGCGCGGGCCATGGCACGCAGTCCCGGAACGTCCAGCCGGACCGGCACGATCACCGGCCGGTCCACGGTGAGGGCGGCGTCGAACAGGGCCAGCCCCTCCGCCGGAGTGAACGGCACCACTCCGGCCCGCCCCATCCGGTTGCGGTCGGTGTCGGCGATCCGGTCGCCCATGCCGCCGTTGTCCGTCCACAGGCCCCACGCCAGCGAGGTGCCGGGCAGGCCCGCGGCCCGGCGCTGCCGCGCCAGCCCGTCCAGGAAGGCGTTCGCAGCGGCGTAGCCCGCCGCGCCGGCGCTGCCCAGGACTCCGGCCAGGGAGGAGAAGAGCACGAACGCGGAGAGGTCCAGGTCCCGGGTCAGCTCGTGCAGGTGCAGGGCCCCGTCGGTCTTCGGCCGCAGCACGGTGTCCAGGCGCTCCGGGGTCAGGGTCGTGACCACGCCGTCGTCCAGGGCCGCGGCCGCGTGCACCACGGCCACGAGCGGGTGCTCGGCCGGGACCGAGGCCAGCAGTTCCGCGAGGGCGTCCCGGTCCGCGATGTCACAGGCGGCCACGTCGACGTGCGCGCCCAGCTCGGAGAGGGTGGCGACGAGTTCGCCGACGCCTTCGGCCGCGGGGCCACGGCGACTGGCCAGCAGCAGCCTCCGTGCGCCGCGTTCGGCGACGAGGTGCCTCGCGAGCGACAGTCCGAGGCCACCGGTCGCGCCGGTGAGCAGCACGGTCCCCTCGGGATCCCACGCGTGACCGGTGGGCTCCTCGGGCAGGGTGATCCGGGCGAGGCGCGGCACGTACAGCTTTCCGTCGCGCACCGCGGCCTGCGGCTCGTCCAGCGCGGCGAGCGCCGCGGCCAGGCCGGGGTCGATGCCGCCGTTCGTGACCGAGTCGTCCGCGTCGAGGAGCAGGAGCCGGTCCGGGTGCTCGATCTGGGCCGACTTCACCAGACCGGAGACCGCGACGTGCGCGAGGTCCGGAGCCTTGCCGTCCACGCCGGTCAGGCCGACGGCACCGCGCGTCATGACCACGAGCCGCGCGTCGGAGAATCGCTCGTCGGCGACCCACTCCTGGACGGCCGACAGCACACCGGCCAGCAGGCCGCGCGTCGCTGCGGCGGCATCACCCTCGCCCGGGGCGCAGGGCAGGAGGACATGGGCAGGCGTGGCCGCACCGCCGTCGACTGCCTCGCGGAGCGCGTCGATGTCGGCGTAGGGACCCTCGTTGCCGAGGACCGCCCACTCGGTTTCGGGAGCAGTGGCGGGACCGGAAGCCGCGGTGTGCTCGACCCAGTCGACCTCGAACATCCAGTCCTGGTGCGCCACGCGCGCGGCCAGCACCTGCTGCGGGGACATCGTCCGCGTCCGAACGGAGGCGACCGAGGCGACGGGAGAGCCGTCGGCGTCGGACAGTTCGACCGCCACCGCGTCGTCGCCGGCGGGCCGGATGCGTATGCGTACGGTCCCGGACCCCGGAGTGTGCACGGACATGCCGCTCCAGGCGTAGGGCATGAGCACCTCGCCGGGGTCTTTGGCGCGGTCCGACGCCAGCATGCCGAGGGCGGCGTCCAGCAGTACGGGGTGCAGGCCGTAGCGGTCCGCCCGGTCCCGCTCCGTCACAGGCAGTGCGGCCTCGGCGTACAGCTCGTCCCCGGCGCGCCAGGCGACGCGCAGGCCCGGACGGCCCTCGACGTCCACGGGTTCGGCGCCCGTCGGCGGCCAGATCATCATGTCGAAGTCCGACGCCGGAGCGTTCCTGGTCAGCTCTCCGGTGGCGTGGCAGACCCACGGCGCTCCGGCGTCGCCTGCGGCGGGCCGGCTGAAGAGGCCCACCGAGCGCCGGTCAGGGTCGTCGCCCGCACCGACCTGCACCTGGATGCGGACGGCGCCCTGTTCGACGAGAACCAGCGGGGCGTCCACGTCCAGCTGTTCCAGGTGCGGGAACCCGGCCTGCCGTCCTGCGGACAGGGCGAGCTCCACGAACACGGCGACCGGGAGCACCGGCACGCCGCCGACCGTGTGTTCCGCGATCCAGGGCATGTCGGCCGGGGACAGCCGGCCGGTGAACAGCACGTCCTGCGCCCCGGCGGTCTCCACCACCGCGCCGAGCAGGGCGTGGCCAAAGGAGTCCAGGCCCGCCGAGGAGACGTCGAGCGCGGGCGTGCCTTCGAGCCAGTAACGCTCACGCTGGAAGGCGTACGTGGGCAGGTCGACACGGCGGGCGCCCGGGAAGAGCGCCTGCCAGTCGGGGGAGACACCGTGCGCGTGCAACTGCCCGAGGGCGCAAGTGAGCGCCTGGGGTTCGGGGCGGTCGGTACGCAGAGCGGGAACGGTGACGATGTCCGCGTCGTCGTCGACGCAGCCCTGTGCGAGAGCGCTCAGCACGCCACCGGGTCCGATCTCCACGAAGGTGGTCACACCCAGGCCGTGCAGGGTCTGGATACCGTCGGCGAAGCGCACCGCCTCACGGACGTGCCGCACCCAGTACTCGGGCGTGTACGACTCGGCCGGCCGGCCGGTGAGATTCGAGACCACCGGGATCCGCGGCTCACTGAACGTCAGACCGCGAACAACCTCTGCGAACTCCCCCAGCATCGGCTCCATCAACGGCGAGTGGAAGGCGTGACTGACCTTCAGCCGGGACGTCTTACGACCCTGACCGGCGAAGATCTCACCGACCGCGGTGACCGCGTCCTCAGCGCCGGAAACCACAACTGACCGAGGACCGTTGACCGCCGCAATCCCAACGCCGTCGGTCAGGTGCGGCAGCACCTCGTCCTCCGTCGCCTGGACCGCGACCATCGCCCCGCCGGCGGGCAGCGCCTGCATCAGTGCGGCACGGGCCGACACCAGCTTCGCCGCATCCTCGAGCGACAACACACCCGCCACATGAGCGGCCGCAATCTCACCCACCGAATGACCGGCCACATAATCCGGCCGCACACCCCACGACTCCAGCAGCCGGAACAGCGCCACCTCGACCGCGAACAACGCCGGCTGGGCGCAACCCGTCTGATGAAGCGTTTCCGCATCGACGTCGACCGGCACGTCCAAAAGCGCGCACACCTCGTCATACGCCGCAGCGAACACCGGGTACGCCTCGTACAGCTCACGCCCCATTCCCAGCCGCTGCGACCCCTGACCCGAGAACAGGAACCCGACCTTGCCCCGGTCGGCCTCGGCGCGGCCCGTCACCACCTGTGCTGCGGGCTCGCCCACTGCGAGGGCGGTCAGCCCCGCGCGCAGCTCTTCCCCGTCGGCGCCGACGACCGCCGCCCGGTGCTCGAGCGCCGAGCGGGTGACCGCCAGCGAGAACCCCACGTCGGCCGGGGACGCGGCCGCGAGGTCCACGGACGACAGCAGTCGGTGTGCCTGCTCCCGCAGCGCCTCCCCGGTCTTCGCGGAGAGTACCCACGGCACCACCGTGGTCCCCGCCAGTTCCTCGGGCACGCCCTCTCCTACGGTCGTGTCGTCGGCCTGGTCCTCCACCTCCGGTCCGGGCGCCTGCTCGAGGATGATGTGCGCGTTGGTGCCGCTGATCCCGAACGACGAGATCCCGGCTCGGCGGGGGTGGTCCGTCTCCGGCCACGTGATCGCCTCGGTCAGCAGCTCGACCGAGCCGGCCGACCAGTCGACCTGCGGGGTCGGCCGGTCCACGTGAAGCGTCTTCGGCAGCACGCCGTGCCGCATCGCCAGCACCATCTTCATCACGCCGGCAACGCCCGCCGCGGCCTGCGTGTGACCGAGGTTGGACTTCAGCGAGCCGAGCAGGAGCGGCCGTTCGCGCCCTTGCCCGTAGGTCGCGAGCAGCGCCTGCGCCTCGATCGGGTCGCCGAGGTTCGTGCCCGTGCCGTGTGCTTCGACGGCGTCGACCTCCTCGGCGGACAGCCCGGCACCGGCCAGCGCCTCGAGGATCACGCGCTGCTGCGAGGGGCCGTTGGGCGCGGTCAGGCCGTTGGACGCGCCGTCCTGGTTGACGGCGCTGCTCCGGACTACGGCGAGCACCTTGTGGCCGAGTCGGCGGGCGTCCTGCAGCCGCTCCACGAGCAACAGCCCGGCGCCTTCGGACCAGGACGCGCCGTCCGCCGCCGCCGCGAAGGACTTGCAGCGGCCGTCGGGGGCGAGTCCACGCTGGCGGCTGAACTCGACGAAGGCGCTCGGGCCCGCCATCACCGTCACGCCGCCGGCGAGCGCCATGGAGCACTCGCCGCCCCGCAGCGCCTGCACGGCGAGGTGCAGGGCGACGAGCGAGGACGAGCAGGCGGTGTCGACGGTGACCGCGGGGCCCTCGAAACCGAAGGTGTAGGCGATGCGCCCGGAGGCGACGCTGCCGGAGTTGCCGGTGCTCATCAGCCCCTCGACCCCTTCGGGGAGGACGCCGGGCGTGAAGCCGTAGTCGTGGTACATCAGGCCGGCGAAGACGCCGGTGCGGCTGCCCTTGAGACCGGCGGGGTCGATGCCCGCATGCTCGAAGGCCTCCCAGGCGGTCTCCAGCAGCAGCCGCTGCTGCGGGTCCATGGCCAGCGCCTCGCGCGGCGAGATCCCGAAGAAGTCCGCGTCGAAGTCCGCCGCGCCGCGGAGGAAGCCGCCCTGCCGGGTGTAGACCTTGCCGGGCTGCTCGGGGTCGGGGTCGTAGAGCGCGTCGACGTCCCAGCCACGGTCCTCGGGGAACTGTGAGATGGCGTCTTTGCCCTCGGCCAGCAGCCGCCACAGTTCCTCGGGGGAGCCGACGCCGCCGGGGAACCGGCAGCCCATGCCCACAATGGCGATCGGCTCCCGGTCGCGGACCTCCAGCTCGCGCACGCGCCGCCGGGCCTGGCGCAGGTCGGTGGTGGCCCGCTTGAGGTACTCCCGGAGCCTGTCTTCGTTCGTCATCGGTGTTGCCCGCCCCCTTTGGCCTGCGCAAGTTCAGGAGATGCCGAGTTCGTCGTCGAGGAGTTCGTACAGCTCCTCGTCGCTCGCCGAGCTGAGGTCGTCTTCGTCCTCGGCTCCGCCGGCGCCTCCCGGATCGGCCGGCTCGTTCCCGTTCCAGCGGGCGAGCAGCGCCTGGAGACGCATGTTGATCCTGGTTCGGGTGACGTTGTCGACGCCGTCCGCTCCGGCTCCGTCGAGGACGGCGGCGAGGCGGTCGAGCTCGTCGAAGACCGGCGCCGTACCGGCCGTGCCACCGGGGAGGTCCTTCAGCACCCGCTGCGCGAGCACCGCGGGCGTCGGACAGTCGAAGACCAGCGTCGCGGGCAGCCGCAGGCCGGTGGCCTTGTTCATGCGGTTGCGGAGCTCCACCGCGGTCAGCGAGTCGAAGCCCAGGTCGCCGAAGGCCTGGTCGGGCTGGACGGCCTTGGCCGAGCTGTGTCCGAGGACGGCGGCGACCTCGGACCGGACGAGGTCCAGCACGGCCTCTTCGCGTTCGCTCTCGGGCAGGCCCGCGATCCGCTGCGCCAGCGGTACGGAAGCCGCCCGGTCCGTACGCCGTGGCCGGCCGCCGACGAGCGCCCTGAGCAGCGGCGGCACAGGTGCGGTCGCGTTCCGCAGGGCGGCGAGGTCCAGCCGTGCCGCCACCACCACGGGCTGCTGCAGTGCGAGCGCGGCGTCGAGGAGTTCCAGGCCGTCCTCGTCGGACAGCGGGAGCACGCCGCCGCGGGCGAGCCGGGTCCGGTCGGCGCCGCCGAGGTCCTCGGTCATGGTGCCGGTGCGCTGCCACAGGCCCCACGGCAGCGACACCGCGGGCAGCTCCCGGGCCCGGCGGCGCCCGGCGAAGGCGTCCAGGAAGGCGTTGGCCGCGGCGTAGTTGGCCTGGCCGGGGGTGCCGAGCGTACCCGCGAGCGAGGAGAAGAGGACGAACGCCGACACGTCGCCCGCCAGCTCGTGCAGGTTCAACACCGCGTCGACCTTGGGACGCAGCACCGTCTCGAGGCGCTCCGGCGTGAGCGAACCGATCACGCCGTCGTCGAGGACGCCGGCCGTGTGCACCACGGCCGTCACCGGAGTGCCGGACAGCACCTCGGCGAGGGCGTCCCGGTCGGCCACGTCGCAGGCGGCCCAGCGCACTTCGGCACCCGCGGCGGTCAATTCCGCCCGGAGCTCCGCCGCACCCTCGGCGTCCGCGCCGCGCCGGCTCATCAGCAGCAGTCTGCGCACGCCGTGCCCAGCGACCAGGTGCCGGGCGACGAGCCCGCCCAGGGCGCCGGACGCGCCGGTCAGGAGCACTGTGCCGGTCCCGAAGTCCGGGGTGGCCTGTGGGGCGTCGGCGGCGGTCCTGGCGAGCCGCGGCAGCAGGAGCGCGTCGCCGCGCAGCGCCGCCTGCGGCTCCGCGCAGGCGACGAGCCGGGGGACGGCCGTCGCCGCGACCCGCTCCCCGTCGGCGTGCCCGTGGGTGTCGAGGAGAACGATGCGGTCCGGGTTCTCCGACTGTGCCGACCGGACCAGGCCCCACACGGCCGCCTGCACCGGGTCGCCCTCTGCCGGATCGTCCCCGACGGCGACCGCGCCCCGGGTCACCAGCACCAGGCGGGCGGTCCGGTCCTCGGCCAGCCACCACTGCACCAGCCGGAGCACCTCGGCGAGGACTTCCCGGACCCGTCCGGCGTCGGTGCCCTGCCCGGACGGGCAGGGGACGACGACGGCGTCCGCGTCCGCCTGCGCCCCGGTCTGCGCCGCGGGGGCGGCGAAGAGAGCGGCGATGTCGTCGTAGACCCGTACGGCCGGGGCGTTCGCGTCGGCCGGGGCGGTGAGCGGTACCCACTCCACGGTGAACAGGGAGTCCCGGGAGTTCGTGCGCAGCTGCTCGGCCGACAGCGGGCGCAGCGTCAGCGACTCCACCGATACGACGGGACGGCCCGTGTCGTCGGCGGCCTCCAGCCGTACCGTGTCCCCGCCGGCCGGGGAGAGCCGTACCCGCAGGCCCGCTGCTCCGGTTCCGTGCAGCCTGACACGGGACCACGCGAAGGGCAGCAGGGGCCCGTCGGCAGCCGGTACGAGGCCGCCGGCGCCCAGCGCATGCAGCGCGGAGTCGAGCAGGGCCGGGTGCACGCCGAACGCGTCCGCGTCCGCCCGTGCCTCGCCGGTGACGGCGAGTTCGGCGTAGACCGCGTCGTGGCCGCGCCAGGCGGCACGCAGCCCCTGGAAGAGCGGGCCGTAGCTCAGGCCGAGGTCCGCCAAGCGGTCGTAGAAGCCGTCCAGGTCCACCGGCTGGGCGTCGGCCGGAGGCCAGTTGCTCAGGTCGGTGCCGGAGGGGGCTGCGCCGGTGGCGAGGGCGCCGGTGGCGTTGCGGATCCAGGGGCCGTCCCCGGCTCGCGAATGCACGCTCAGCGGGCGGCGGCCGGAGTCGTCCTGGGCGCCCACGAGGACCTGGAGCGCGACGCCGCCGTGCTCGGGCAGCACCAGCGGTGCCTGCAGGGTGAGCTCCTCGACCAGGTCGCAGCCGGTCTCGGCCGCGGCGTGGGCGGCCAGTTCCACGAAGGCCGTGCCCGGCAGCAGCACCGTGCCCAGCACCGCGTGGTCGGCCAGCCAGGGCTGGGCCTGCAGGGACAGCAGCCCGGTCAGCAGGTGACCGCCGGCGTCCGGCACCTCCACCGCCGCGCCCAGGAACGGGTGGCAGGCGGCCTCCAGCCCGGCCGCTCGTACGTCACCGGCCGGAGCGCCCGCCTCCAGCCAGTACCGCTCGTGCTGGAACGCGTAGGTCGGGAGGTCGACGCGGCGCGCACCCGGCAGGACGGCGTCCCAGTCGATGCCGACGCCGTGCACGTGGGCCTGTGCCAGGGAGAGCATCAGCCGGTGGTGTCCGCCGTCGCCGCGGCGCAGCGTCGGTACGACCGCGGCCTCCGCCTCGGCGGCCTCGATGGCGTCCTGGATGCCCGCCAGCTGCACGGGGTGCGGGCTGACTTCGACGAACACGTCGTGCCCGTCGGCCAGAGCGGCCCGGATCGCGTCGTGGAACCGCACCGTCTGCCGCATGTTGCGGTACCAGTAGCCGGAGCCGAGCTCGTCCGCGTCCAGCTTCCCGCCCGTCACCGTGGAGTAGAAGGGCACGGAGCCGGGGAGGGGGCTGATACCGACGAACCCCTCACTCGCCTGCGCTTCGACGCGTTCGATCTGCGGCGAGTGCGCGGCGTAGTCGACGGCGACCTTGCGGGCCTGGACGCCGTCCTGTTCGCAGTGTGCGAGGAGTTCCTCCAGGGCGTCGGTGTCCCCGGAGACCACGACGGTCCCGGGCCCGTTCACCGCGCCGATGCCGAGGCGGCCGGCCCACCGGCCGATCAGTTCCTGCGCCTCCTCGTCCGGGAGCGTCACCGAGGCCATACCGCCGCGGCCCTGCAGTTCGCGCACCGCGAGGCTGCGCTGCGCCACGATGCGCGCCCCGTCCTCCAGACGGACCGCTCCGGCGATCACGGCCGCGGAGACCTCGCCCTGGGAGTGCCCGACGACCGCGTCGGGGGTCACTCCGAAGGAGCGCCACACCTCGGCCAGGGCGACCGTCATCGCCCACAGCACGGGCTGCAGCACGTCGACCCGGTCCTGCTCGACATCGGCCGTGCCACGCAGCACCGCGGTCAGCGACCAGTCCACGTGCGGCGCGAGGGCGCGCTCGCAGGCGTCGATCCGGTCGCGGAAGGCCGGGGAGGTCTCCAGCAGTTCGGCGGCCATGCCCACCCACTGCGCCCCCTGCCCGGGGAAGACGAAGACCGTCTTGCCGCCGGCGCGTGCGGTGCCGGTCAGCACGCCGGGCGGCGTGGCGCCGCCGGCGACACCGGCCAGTCCCTGCCGGAGTTCCTCGGGGGTCTGCGCGACCACCACGGCGCGGTGTTCGAAGGCCGCCCTGGTCGTGGCCAGCGAGTACGCCGCGTCGGCCGCCGGGGCGGCCTCGCCGTCGTTGTCACTGTCGTTGTCGTCCAGGAAGGACGCGAGGCGGGCGGCCTGCGCCCGCAGCGCTGCTTCGGTCCTGCCGGAGAGCACCCAGGGCACGGCCGCTCCGGAGTCGGAGGCCGGCGGCGGTGCCTCGGGCGCGGGGGCCTGTTCGATGATGGTGTGGGCGTTGGTGCCGCTGACGCCGAAGGACGACACGGCAGCACGGCGCGGGCGGTCCGACCCGGGCCAGTCGACGGCCTCGGTCAGCAGCCGGATGTCACCGGCCGACCAGTCCACGTGCGGTGTGGGTTCGTCGACGTGCAGGGTCTGCGGGAGGACGCCGTGGCGCATGGCCATGACCATCTTGATCACACCGGCGACACCCGCGGCGGCCTGGGTGTGACCGATGTTGGACTTCAGCGAGCCCAGCCACAGCGGCTGTCCTTCGGGCCGCTCCTGGCCGTACGTGGCGAGGAGCGCCTGCGCCTCGATCGGGTCGCCGAGCCGCGTGCCCGTGCCGTGGGCCTCGACGGCGTCCACGTCGGCCGGCGTGAGCCCGGCGGACGCCAGCGCCTGCCGGATCACCCGCTGCTGCGAGGGGCCGTTGGGCGCGGTCAGACCGTTGGACGCACCGTCCTGGTTCACCGCACTGCCGCGGACCAACGCCAGCACCTGGTGCCCGTTCCGACGGGCGTCGGACAACCGTTCCACCAGCAGCAGACCGACACCCTCGCCCCAGCCCGTGCCGTCGGCACCGGCCGCGAACGCCTTGCACCGGCCGTCGGGCGACAGCCCGCGCTGCCGGCTGAACTCCACGAAGACCGTCGGGCCGGCCATGACCGTGACGCCGCCGGCCAGCGCCATCGTGCACTCGCCGCTCCGCAGTGCCTGGACGGCCAGGTGCAGGGCGACGAGCGAAGACGAGCAGGCCGTGTCGATCGTGACCGCGGGGCCCTCCAGGCCGAAGGTGTAGGACACGCGCCCGGAGGCGACGCTGCCGGAGCCTCCGGTGGTGAGCAGGCCCTCGACGCCCTCGGGCAGTTCGCGCGGGCCCTGGCCGTAGTCGTGGTACATCAGGCCGGTGAAGACGCCGGTACGGCTGCCCCGGATGGTCGCCGGGTCGATCCCGGCGCGTTCGAACGCCTCCCAGGACGCCTCCAGCAGCAGCCGCTGCTGCGGGTCCATCGCCAGCGCCTCGCGGGGGCTGATGCCGAAGAAGCCGGCGTCGAACTCGGCCGCCTCGTGCAGGAACCCGCCGTGGCGCGCGTAGGTCTTGCCGAGGTGCTCGGGGTCGGGGTCGTAGAGCCCGTCGACGTCCCAGCCGCGGTTGTCCGGGAACCGGGAGATGCCGTCCCGGCCGGAGGCCACCAGCCGCCACAGGTCCTCCGGCGAGCGCACCCCGCCCGGGAGGCGGCAGCTCATGCCGACGATCGCGATCGGCTCGTCGGCGGCGGCCGCGGTCCGCCGCGCGGTCGCGTCCGTGGCGGCCGGGGCGTCGCCGAGGAGTTCGGTGCCGAGGTGCCGGGCGAGGGCGGCGGGGGTGGGGTGGTCGAAGACGAGGGTGGCGGGCAGGCGCAGTCCGGCGGCGGTGGACAGCCGGTTGCGCAGCTCCACGGCCGTCAGTGAGTCGAAGCCCAGGTCCTGGAAGGCGTGCGCGGGCTGGACGGCCCGGGGCGAGGAGTGCCCGAGCACCGCGGCGACCTCGGCCCGGACCAGTTCCAGGAGGGCCTCGTCGCGCTCGTCACCGGCCAGCCCGGCGAGGCGTTCGGCCAGGGATCCGGTGGCGGCGCGCTGGGCGGTGCCGCGCATGGAGCCGGGGACGAGTCCGCGCAGCATGGCCGGTACGGTTCCTGCCGCCCGGTTCCGCAGGGCGGCGGTGTCGAGGCGGACCGGCACGAGCGCCGGCTCGTCCGAGGCGAGCGCCGCGTCGAACAGCCGCAGGCCGTCCTCGGTGGACAGCGGCAGGACACCGGAACGCGCCATTCGCGACCTGCCCGCCTCGTCGAGGGCGTCGGCCATGGCGCCCTCCTGCTCCCACGGCCCCCACGCCAGCGAGATGGTGGGCCGCCCCTGGGCGCGGCGGTGCCGGGCGAAGGCGTCGAGGAAGGCGTTGGCCGCGGCGTAGTTGCCCTGACCGGGGTTGCCGAAGACGCCCGCGGCGGAGGAGAACAGCACGAACGCCGTGCTCCGGCCGGTGAGCTCGTCCAGGTTGAGCACGGCGTCGGCCTTGGGCGCGAGGACGGCGTCCACGCGCTCTGGGGTCAGCGCGGCGACCACGCCGTCGTCGAGCACGCCGGCGGTGTGCACGACGGAGTCGACCGGGGTGGCGGCCAGCAGCCGGGCGAGGGCGTCACGGTCGGCGAGGTCGCAGGCGGCCCACGTCGCTTCGGCGCCGAGCGCCGCGAGTTCGGCCTTCAGGTCCGCGGCGCCCGGGGCGTCCGCGCCGCGGCGGCTGACGAGCAGCAGCCGGCGCACGCCGTGTCCGGTCACCAGGTGCCGGGCGAGGGTTCCACCCAGCGCGCCGGAGGCGCCGGTGAGCAGCACGGTGCCGAGGCCGGGGGCGGCGCCCTCGGCGAGGGCTGAAGCCGTGCCCTCGGCCAGGGCGGAGGCGGCTTCGTCCGCGGGGCTGGTGGCCGCGTCCTCCCTTGCCGGGGAGGCGGCGCGGGCCAGGCGCGGTGCGCCGGCCTCCCCTTCGCGGACGACGACGTGGGGCTCGCCGGACAGCACGACGCCGGGCACGAGCGCGGCCGCCTCGTCCGGGCGGTCGGTTTCGAGCAGCACGATCCGGCCGGGGTTCTCCGCCTGGGCCGAGCGCACCAGTCCACCCGCCGCCGCGTGCGCGAGGTCGTCACAGCGCGCCACCAGCACGAGGCGCGACGTCCGGTCCTCGGCGAACCAGCGCTGAACCAGCCGAAGCACCTCGGTGATGACCGCACGGACCCGCTCGGCCCGGGTCGCCCCTTCCGGGCCGTCAGGGCACGGGAGGACGACCACGTCCGGCTGCGACGCCACGTCGACGTCAGCCAGGGCGGCGATGTCCGGGACGTACGCGACCGCCGTCCCGTCCGCGTCGTCGGAGGGCAGGGTCAGCGGCGCCCACTCGACGGTGAACATCGCGTCACCGGAGCGCCTGCGGAGCCGCTCGGCCGACATCGCGCGCAGGGTCAGCGACTCGACGAACGCCACCGGCTCGCCGGCGCCGTCGGCCACCAGCAGGGACACCGCGTCCGTACCGGCCGGCGCCACCCTGACCCGTAGGGCGGACGCGCCCATGGCGTGCACGGACACCCCGGACCAGGCGAACGGCAGGAGCGGCGCGTCCGCCTCGGCGACGAGGGAGCCGCCCGCGCCGATCGCGTGCAGCGCCGCGTCCAGCAGCGCCGGGTGCAGGAGGAAGGAACCGGTGTCCGTGCCGTCGGGGAGGGCGACCTCCGCGAAGACTTCCTCGCCCGCGCGCCAGGCGCGCCGCAGTCCACGGAACGTCGGTCCGTAGGCCAGGCCGAGGGCGGCCAGCCGGTCGTAGAAGCCGTCGAGGTCAACCGGCTCGGAGCCCGTCGGCGGCCACACCGTGAGCGCCCGGTCGGCGGCCGCGGCGCCCGCCTCTTCGGTCCCTTCGGTGACGAAGCCGGTCGCGTGGCGGACCCACGGCAGATCGGCACCGTCCTCAGGGCGAGAGTGCACGGTCAGCGGCCTGCGGCCGGTACCGTCGGCCGCGCCGACCCACACCTGGACCGCGACGCCACCCTGCTCGGACACCACCAGGGGCGCTTCCAGGGTGAGGTCCTCCAGCAGTTCGCAGCCGGCTTCGTCGGCGGCGCGCACGGCCAGTTCGACGAACGCGGTGCCCGGCAGCAGCACGGTTCCGAGTACGGCGTGGTCGCTCAGCCACGGGTGCGTGCGCAGGGACAGCCGGCCGGTCAGCAGCCGCTCGTCGCCGCCGGCCAGGGAGACGGCGGCGCCCAGCAGCGGGTGGCCGGCCGAGCCCAGGCCGGCGGCGCGGACGTCACCAGGAGCGGCCGGTGAGGTGTCGAGCCAGTAGCGCGCGTACTGGAAGGCGTAGGTGGGCAGGTCGACGCGGCGGGCGCCGGGGAAGAAGGCGTGCCAGTTTGGGGAGACGCCGTGCGCGTGCAGTTCGGAGACGGCGGCGACGAGTGCGGCCCGCTCGGGGCGGTCGGCGCGCAGGGCGGGCACGGTGACCACGTCGCCGTCCAGGCAGCCCTGGGCGAGGGCGCTCAGCACGCCGCCCGGGCCGATCTCCACGAACGTGGTCACACCCAGGTCGTTCAGCGTCCGGACGCCGTCGGCGAAGCGGACCGCCTCGCGGACGTGCCGGACCCAGTATTCCGGGGTGTACGGCTCGGCCAGGCGGCCGGTGAGATGGGAGACCACCGGAATCTGCGGCTTCTCGAAGGTCAGCCCGCGGACGACCTGAGCGAACTCCTCCAGCATGGGGTCCATCAGCGGCGAGTGGAACGCGTGGCTGACCTTCAGCCGGGAGGTTTTGCGGCCCTGCTGCCGGAAGACCTCGGCGATCGCGGCGACCGCGTCCTCGGCTCCGGATACCACGACGGACCGCGGACCGTTGATCGCCGCGATCCCGACGCCGTCGGTGAGGTGCGGAAGGATTTCGTCCTCGGTGGCCTGGACGGCGATCATTGCACCGCCGGCGGGCAGCGCCTGCATGAGGCGAGCGCGGGCGGACACCAGCTTCGCGGCGTCGTCGAGCGACAGCACCCCGGCCACGTGCGCGGCCGCGATCTCGCCCACGGAGTGACCGGCCACGTAGTCCGGCCGGATGCCCCACGATTCCAGGAGCCGGAACAGCGCCACCTCGACCGCGAAGAGTGCGGGCTGGGCTTCGCCCGTGCGGTGCAGTTCCTCCGAGTCGACGTCGACCGCGGCGTCGAGGTGCGCGCAGACCTCGTCGTACGCGGCGGCGAACGCCGGGTAGGACGCGTACAGCTCGCGCCCCATACCCAGGCGCTGCGAGCCCTGGCCGGAGAAGAGGAACCCGACGCGCCCGCCGGCGCCGGCGAGGCCGCGCGCGACGCCCGGGGCCGGGGAGCCGGACGCCACGGCCCGCAGCCCCGCGGCGAGTTCTGCCGCCGTCTCGCCCTGGACCACCGCGCGGTGCTCCAAGGCCGTGCGCGTCGTGGCGAGCGAGAACGCCACGTCGAGCGGGGGGACTTCGGCGTCCGTGCGGGACAGCAGGCGTTCGGCCTGTGCGCGCAGGGCCTCCTCGGTCTTGCCGGAGAGCACCCACGGCACCGGTCCGCCCTCGGCCGGGCGCTCGGCCTCCGGGACGACGGCCTCGGCGCTCTCCGCGCCTTCCTCCGGCGCTTCCGGGGCCACGGTGTCCTGTGCGAACGCTTCGGCCGACGGGGCTTCCTCGATGATCGTGTGCGCGTTGGTGCCGCTGATCCCGAAGGAGGAGATGCCGGCCCGGCGCGGCTGGTCCGACGCCGGCCAGGGCGTGCGCTCGGTGAGCAGCCGTACGGCGCCCGCCGACCAGTCGACGTGCGGGGACGGCGCGTCGACGTGCAGCGTGCGGGGCAGTTCGCCGTGGCGCATGGCCATGACCATCTTGATGATGCCCGCCACACCGGCCGCGGCCTGGGTGTGGCCGATGTTGGACTTGATCGAGCCCAGCAGCAGTGGCTTGTCGTCGGGACGGCCCTGTCCGTACGTCGCGAGGAGCGCCTGCGCCTCGATCGGGTCGCCGAGCCGGGTGCCCGTGCCGTGCGCCTCCACCGCATCGACCTGTGCGGTGGTCAGCTGGGCGGCGGCCAGGGCCTGGCGGATCACTCGCTGCTGGGACGGGCCGTTGGGGGCGGTCAGGCCGTTGGACGCGCCGTCCTGGTTGACGGCGGAGCCCCGGACGACCGCGAGGACCTCGTGTCCGTTGCGGCGGGCGTCCGAGAGGCGTTCCACGAGCAGCAGGCCGGCGCCCTCGCCCCAGCCGGTGCCGTCGGCGCCGGCCGCGAACGCCTTGCAGCGGCCGTCGGGCGCCAGTCCGCGCTGGCGGCTGAAGCCGACGAAGGTGGCGGGGCCGACCATCGCGGTGACACCGCCCGCCACGGCCAGCGAGCACTCGCCGTTGCGCAGCGACTGGACGGCCAGGTGCAGGGCCACCAGGGACGACGAGCAGGCCGTGTCGACCGTGACGGCCGGGCCTTCGAGGCCGAAGGTGTAGGCCACCCGGCCCGAGGCGACACTGCCCGAGGTACCCGTCCCCAGATAACCCTCCAGGTCCTCCGGGGAGTTCTGGAGGGCGGCGAGGAACTCGTGGTTCATCACTCCGGCGAACACGCCGGTCCTGCTCCCCGCCAGCGAGGCGGCATCGATGCCGGCCCGCTCGAAGAGCTCCCACGACGTTTCCAGAAGCAGCCGCTGCTGGGGGTCCATGGCGAGCGCCTCGCGGGGCGAGATCCCGAAGAGGCCGGCGTCGAACCGCGCCAGGTCGCCCAGGAACGCGCCCTCGCGGGCGTAGCTGGTGCCGCGGGACTCCGGGTCCGGATCGTAGAGCGCGTCCAGGTCCCAGCCGCGGTCGGCGGGGAACTCCGAGACGGCGTCGCGGCCGCCCGCGACCAACTCCCACAGGTCCTCGGGCGAGTCGACCCCTCCCGGGTAGCGGCAGCTCATGCCGATGATGGCCACCGGTTCGCCGGCGGCGTCCTCGTAGTCACGAAGGCGCCGCCGGGTCTCCTGGAGATCTGCGGTGACTCGCTTCAGGAAATAGCGGAGCTTGTCCTCGTTCGCCACCGAAATCGTCCCTCACCCCTGCGAAGACTTACCGGAATTCGGCAAGGGGTCACCGGGACGCGCCGAAGCGGTCAGGAAATCCCGAATTCCTTGCCGAGCAGATTGAATACTTCGTCGTCCGTGGCCGATTCCAGATCGCTGCCGCCCATACCAGGGCCTTCCTGGGCGAGCGCCTTGCCGGATTCACCGGCAATCGCCAATACGGCCTGGAGCTTTGCCAGGATCAGGTCGCGAGCTCCACTCTCCGACAACTTCGTGACCAATTCTTGTTCAACCCTGTCCAGGTCGGCAAGTAGGGAATCCACTAGGGCCGGTTCGGCCGCGCCCGCCATCTCCGTGTGCACGTGCCGGGCCAGGAGAGCGGGTGTCGGGTAGTCGAAGACCAGCGTCGCGGGGAACCGCAGCCCGGTGGTCTTGTTCAGCCGGTTGCGCAGTTCGACGGCAGTGAGGGAGTCGAACCCCAGGTCCTGGAAGGCGTGTTCCGGCCGGACCGTACGGTCCGACGCGTGCCCCAGGACCGCGGCCACCTCGGCCCGGACCAGGTCCAGCACGGTCTTCTCCCGCTCGGTCTGCGGCAGCCCCTCCAGGCGCTCGGCCAGCGAGGACGCGGAGGGAGCGGCGGAGGCCTGCGCGGTCCTCCGGGCGGCCGCGGCCGGCACGAGGGCGCGCAGCACCGGTGGTGCCTCACTGGCGCGCAGCGCGCCGGTGTCGATGCGGACCGGGGCGAGTACCGCCTCGTGCGAAGCCAGTGCCGCGTCGAACAGCCGCAGCCCCTCCTCCGGCGGCAGCGGCAGCACGCCGCTGCGCGCCATCCGCGCCCGGTCGGCCTCGGCGAGGCCGTCCGTCATCGCACCGGACTGCTCCCACACACCCCATGCCAGCGATGTGGCGGGCAGCCCTTCTCGGCGCCGGAGCGCCGAGAAGGCGTCGAGGAAGGAATTCGCCGCCGCGTAACTCGCCTGACCGGCGCTGCCGACCATGCCGGCGACGGACGAGAACATCACGAAGGCGGCCAGGCCCATTCTCCGGGTGCACTCGTGCAGGTTCAGCACGGCGTCCACCTTGGGGCGGAAGACCTCCCTCATCCTCGCCGGTGTGACCGAGGCGACGATCCCGTCGTCGAGAACACCCGCGGTGTGCACGACGGCCGACAGCGCATGCTCGCCGAGCCCGTCCAGCATTCCGGAGACGGCCTCCCTGTCCGCGACGTCGCAGGCCGCCCAGGTGACCTCGGCTCCCCCTGCGGCCAGTTCGGCCTCCAGCTCGGCCGCACCGGGAGCCTCCGCGCCCCGGCGGCTCGCCAGCAGGAGCCGGCGCACCTTGTGCTCGGACACCAGGTGCCGTGCGACGAGCGCGCCCAGCGACCCGGAGGCACCGGTCACGAGGACGGTGCCGTCGGCGAGGTCCGGCAGGTCGGCGGCGGCGTCGGCGGTCCCGGTGGCCTTCGCCAGGCGCGGCACGAACACCTCCCCGTCGCGGACCGCGAACTGCGGCTCACCGGAGGCGAGCGCGGCGGGCAGCACACGGACCGCCTCGTCGGTGTCCTCGGCCTCCACCAGCACGATCCGGTCCGGGTTCTCCGACTGCGCAGACCGCACAAGCCCCCACACCGCAGCATGAGCCAGATCGCCCGGACGCGTCACCAAGACCAGACGCCCCGCACGCTCCTCCGCCAACCACCACTGCACCAACGCCAGAACCTCGCTCGCGATGCCGTGCACGCGGTCCGCGGTCTCCGTACCGGACCCCGCCGGGCACGGAACGACCGTGACCACCGCGACATCGGGAAGGGCCCGCTCGGCGGACAGAGCGGCCAGGTCCGCGTACCTCCGTACGTCGAGTCCGGCGGCAGTGTCAGCCTCCGCAAGGGGCACGGGTTGCCATGCGAGGCCGAACAGCGAGTCGTGGGCGCGCCTGCCGGAGCCGCCCGCCGCGAGCAGTTGCTCGCGCGACACCGGCCGCAGCGACAGCGAGCCGACCGTGGCCACCAGACCACCCGAGGGGTCGGCCACGGTCAGCGACACCGCGTCCGTACCGGTGCGAGAGACCTTGACCCGCAGCGCCGTCGCCCCCGCGGCCCGCACACCCACTTCGGACCAGGCGAAGGGCAGCAGCGGCCCGTCGACGACGGGGACGAGCCCGCCCGCGCCGATCGCGTGGAGCGCCGCGTCCAGCAGCGCCGGATGAACGGCGAACGCGCCCGCCTCCGTGCCCTCGGGCAGGGCCACCTCGGCGAGGACATCGTCCCCGCTGCGCCACACCGACCGCAGGCCGCGGAAGACCGGGCCGTAGCCCAGGCCGAGTCCGTCCAGGCCCTCGTAGAACCCGGTCAGGTCGACGGCCTCCGCACCCGCCGGCGGCCACGCGCCGAGGTCCGCGCCGTGCGGCGGCTCGGGCAGCGCGTCCGTCAGGAAGCCGACCGCGTGCCGCACCCACGGCGCGTCGTCCGGGGCGTCCTCCCGTCGCGAGTGCACGCTCAGCGCGCGCCTGCCCGGCTCCTCCTCGGCCCCGACCCACACCTGTACGGCCACACCGCCGCGGTCCGGGACGATCAGCGGTTCTTCCAGTGTCAGGTCCTCGACCTGTGCACAGCCGGCCTCGTCGCCCGCACGCACCGCCAGCTCCACGAGCGCGGTACCCGGCAGCAGGACGCTGTCCATGACCGTGTGGTCGGCGAGCCAGGGGTGCGTCTTGAGGGAGAGCCGCCCGGTGACCAGGTACCCGCCGGCGCCGGGCAGCGCGACCGCCGCACCGGCCAACGGGTGCTCCGCCGCCCCCAGTCCGAGCCCGGTGGCAGCCGCTGTGCCGGTGTACTCCTCGGGCGCTTCCAGCCAGAGGCGCTCGTACTGGAAGGCGTAGGTCGGCAGGTCGACGCGCCGGGCGCCCGGGAAGAGCGCCCGCCAGTCGGGGGAGACGCCATGGGCGTGCAGCTCGGCGAGCGCGGTGACGACGGCCTGCGGCTCGGGGCGGTCGGTCCGTACGACGGGGACGGTGACGATGTCGCCCTCGAGGCAGCCCTGGGCGAGGGCGCTGAGCACGCCGCCGGGGCCGATCTCGACGAACGTGGTCACGCCCAGCTCGTGCAGGGTGTGCAGGCCGTCGGCGAAGCGGACCGCCTCGCGGACGTGCCGCACCCAGTACTCGGGGGTGTACGGCTCGGCCAGCCGGCCGGTGAGGTTCGACACGACGGGAATCCGCGGCTCGTTGAAGACCAGACCGCGAACAGCCGCAGCGAACTCCTCCAGCATGGGGTCCATCAGCGGCGAGTGGAAGGCGTGGCTGACCTTCAGCCGGGACGTCTTACGACCCCGCTCCCGGAAGGCCTCGCCGATGGCGACGACCACGTCCTCGGCACCGGAGACCACGACGGACCGCGGGCCGTTGACCGCCGCGATACCGACGCCGTCGGTGAGATGTGGCAGCACCTCGTCCTCGGTCGCCTGGACGGCGACCATCGCCCCGCCGGCGGGCAGGGCCTGCATCAGTGCGGCACGAGCGGACACCAGTTTCGCCGCGTCCTCGAGCGACAGCACCCCCGCCACGTGCGCGGCCGCGATCTCGCCGACCGAGTGACCGGCCACGTAGTCCGGCCGGATGCCCCACGATTCGAGAAGCCGGAACAGGGCGACCTCGACGGCGAAGAGCGCGGGCTGCGTCGAACCCGTCTGGTTGAGCTCCTCGGAGTCGACGTCGACGGGCGCGTCCACAAGCGCGCACACCTCGTCGTACGCCGCAGCGAACACCGGGAAAGCATCGTAGAGTTCGCGCCCCATGCCGATCCTCTGCGAGCCCTGACCCGAGAACAAGAACCCTGACTTGCCGCCGGTGCCCGGATCACCCAGGACGACCCGGGTGGACGGGGACCCCGCGGCCAGCGCGCGGAGCCCTTCCAGGAGTTCGTCCCGGCTCTCCCCCACCACGGCGGCCCGATGCTCCATGGCCGAGCGTGTGGTGGCGAGCGAGAAGCCGATGTCGGCCGGCTGCAGGTCCGTCTCCGGGACCAGGGACAGCAGGCGCTCCGCCTGTGCCCGCAGCGCCGCCTCCGTCCTGCCCGACAGCACCCACGGCACGGCCTTGCCGGAGTCGGGCACGGGCGGCGGCTCCGCCGTGTCGGAAGCCTGTTCGACGATCACGTGGGCGTTGGTGCCGCTGATGCCGAAGGATGACACGGCGGCCCGGCGCGGGTGACCGGTCTCCGGCCACTCCATGGCCTCGGTCAGCAGCCGGACATCACCGGCCGACCAGTCCACGTGCGGCGTCGGCTCGTCGACGTGCAGGGTCCGCGGCAGCACACCGTGCCGCATCGCCATGACCATCTTGATCACACCACCGACACCCGCAGCCGCCTGCGCGTGGCCGATGTTCGACTTCAGGGAGCCCAGCCACAACGGCCGGTCCCCAGGCCGCTCCTGACCATACGTGGCGATCAGCGCCTGCGCCTCGATCGGGTCACCCAGCTTCGTCCCCGTACCGTGCGCCTCCACCGCGTCGACCTGATCCGAGGACACACCGGCGTTGGCCAGCGCCTGCCGGATCACCCGCTGCTGCGAGGGCCCGTTCGGGGCCGTCAGACCGTTCGACGCGCCGTCCTGGTTCACCGCGGTGCCGCGGACCACCGCCAGCACCGTGTGCCCGTTGCGCCGGGCGTCGGACAGCCGCTCCACCAGCAGCATGCCCGCGCCCTCGGCCCAGCCCGTACCATCCGCGCCGGCCGCGAACGCCTTGCACCGGCCGTCCGCCGACAAGCCGCGCTGACGGCTGAACTCCACGAACGTCGAGGGAGTCGCCATGACGGTGACGCCGCCGACCAGCGCCATCGAGCACTCGCCGCTGCGCAGCGCCTGGGTCGCCAGGTGCAGCGCCACCAGCGAGGACGAACACGCCGTGTCGACCGTGACCGCCGGCCCCTCGAGCCCGAACGTGTACGAGACCCGGCCGGAGGCAATGCTGCCCGCGCTGCCGCTGCCCAGGTAGGCGTCCATGCCCTCCGGAGCCGTTTTCACGCGCCCGCCGTAGTCGTGGTACATCACGCCGGCGAAGACACCGGTCCTGCTGCCCCGCACCGTCGCCGGGTCGATCCCGGCCCGCTCGAACGCCTCCCACGACGTCTCCAGCAGCAACCGCTGCTGCGGATCCATCGCCAGCGCCTCACGCGGCGAGATCCCGAAGAAGGCCGGGTCGAACTCGGCAGCCTCGTGGAGGAAGCCGCCGTGGCGCACGTAGGACTTGCCGGAGCGTTCGGGGTCCGGGTCGTAGAGGTTCTCGACATCCCAGCCGCGGTCCTCGGGGAATCCCGAGATCGCGTCGCCGCCGGAGGCGACGAGGCGCCACAGGTCTTCGGGCGACCGCACGTCACCGGGGAACCGGCAGGCCATGCCCACGATCGCGATCGGCTCGTCCGTCCCGGGCACCGCGGCGACCGGGGCGTTCGACTGTTCCTGGACGCCCAGCGTCTCGGCCAGCAGGAAGCGGGAGAGCGCGACGGGCGTGGGGTGGTCGAAGACCATGGTCGCGGGGAGCCGCAGCCCGGTCACCGCGTTCAGCCGGTTGCGGAGTTCCACCGAGGTGAGCGAGTCGAAACCGGCGTCCTGGAAAGCGTGTTCCGGCTGGACGGCCCGGGCCGAGGCGTGGCCGAGCACAGCGGCGACCTCGGTACGCACCAGGTCCAGCACCACCTGCTCGCGCTCGGCCTCCGCCAGCCCGGCCAGCCGCTGACCCAGCGATCCCTTCGGCGCGGTCCGCGCCGTGCGCCGCGGGGTGCCCCGTACGGGACCGCGCAGCCCGCGCAGGACCGGCGGCACCGGGCCCTGCAGCCCGCCCAGGTCCAGCCGCAGCGGGGCGACGGCGGCCCGGTCCAGGGCCAGCGCCGCGTCGAACAGCCGCAGTCCTTCGTCGACGGCTATCGGGACGAGGCCCACCCGCTTGAGCCGGGTGAGGTCCGCCTGGGCGAGCCGGTCGGCCATGCCGCTGCCCTGCTCCCACAGGCCCCACGCCAGTGACATGGCGGTGAGACCCTGGGCGCGGCGGGCTTCGGCGAAGGCATCGAGGAAGGTGTTCGCCGCCGCGTAATTGCCCTGTCCCGCGCTGCCCAGGATTCCGGACACCGAGGAGAACACGACGAACGCCGACAGGTCGCTCGTCAGCTCATGGAGGTTGAGCACGGCGTCGACCTTCGGGCGCAGCACCTTCTCCATGCGCTCCGGGGTGAGCGTGGCGATCACGCCGTCGTCGAGGACGCCGGCGGTGTGCACCACGGCCGTCACCGGAGTGCCGGACAGCACCTCGGCGAGGGCGTCCCGGTCGGCCGCGTCGCAAGCCGCCCAGCGCACCTCGGCGCCCCACGCGGCCAGTTCGGCCTCCAACTCGACCGCGCCGGGGGCCTCCGCGCCGCGCCGGCTGAGCAGCAGCAGGCTGCGCACGCCGTGCTCGGCGACCAAGTGCCGGGCGATGAGCCCGCCCAGCGCACCGGACGCACCGGTCAGCAGGACGGGGCCGGCGCCGAAGTCCGGCGTGCCGGTGGCGGTCCCGGTGGCCTGCACCAGGCGCGGCACGAACACCTCCCCGTCGCGGACCGCGAACTGCGGCTCACCGGAGGCGAGCGCGGCGGGCAGCACACGGACCGCCTCGTCGGTGTCCTCGGCCTCCACCAGCACGATCCGGTCCGGGTTCTCCGACTGCGCAGACCGCACAAGCCCCCACACCGCAGCATGAGCCAGATCGCCCGGACGCGTCACCAAGACCAGACGCCCCGCACGCTCCTCCGCCAACCACCACTGCACCAACGCCAGAACCTCGCTCGCGATGCCGTGCACGCGGTCCGCGGTCTCCGTACCGGACCCCGCCGGGCACGGAACGACGACGACGTCCGGTGTCCCTTCCGACTCCCGCAACGCGTCGACGTCCGCGACAGTCTCGATCATCAGCGCGTCGGTGGCGGAGGGGAGAGTGAACGGCGTCCACTCCAGCCCGAACAGCTGATCGCCGCCACCGGCACCGCGCACGTGCTGTGCCGAGACAGCCCGCAACGACAGCGACTCGACCGAGGCCACCGGCTCACCGGCGCCATCGACTACGGCCAGCGTCACCGAACCGGTGGCCGTCCGCGACAGCTTCACCCGCACCATCGCCGCCCGGGCCGCCTGCACGAAGACGCCGGACCACGCGAACGGCAGGGCCGGGCCGTCGTCCAGCGACACCAGCCCCCCGGCGGCCAGTGCGTGCAGGGCGGCGTCCAGCAGCGCCGGGTGCAGGGCGAACGCCGCCGCCTCGGCAGCCGACTCATCCGGCAGCTCGACCTCGGCGAAGACGTCGTCCCCGACACGCCACACCGAGCGCAGGCCTTGGAAGACCGGACCGTAGTCCACGCCCGCAGCGGCCATATCGTCGTAGAACGCCGTGAGGTCGACGGCCTCCCCACCAGCCGGCGGCCACGCGCCGAGGTCCGCAGCGGGCGGTGCCTCTGCCGAGGACAGCACACCCGTCGCGTGCCGCAGCCACGAACCGTCGTCGACGCGCGAGTGCACGCTCAGCTGCCGCCGGCCTGACTCGTCCTCCGGGCCGGCAGCCACCTGAAGGGTGACGCCACCGCGCTCGGGCAGGACCAGGGGAAGCTCAAGGATGAGGTCTTCGATCCATCCGCACCCCGTCTCGTCGCCCGCCCGGATCGCCAACTCGACGAACGCGGTGCCGGGCAGCAGAACGGTCCCGTTCACGGCGTGGTCGGCGAGCCAGGGGTGGGTTTCGAGGGAGAGCAGCCCGGTGAGCAGGACCCCGTCGGTGTCGGCCGTCGCAATCGCGGCACCGAGCAGCGGATGGTCCGCCGCTCCCAGGCCGGCGGCCCGGACGTCACCGGACGCTTGGGGAACGTCGAGCCAGTAGCGCTCGCGCTGGAAGGCGTACGTGGGCAGGTCGACGCGCCGGGCGCCCGGGAAGAGCGCCTGCCAGTCGGGGGAGATGCCGTGGGTGTGCAGCCGCCCGATCGCGGTGACGAGCGCGTACGGCTCGGGGCGGTCGGCGCGCAGGACGGGAACCGTGACGATGTCTGTGCCGTCGTCGAAGCAGCCCTGGGTGAGGGCGCTGAGGACGCCGCCGGGGCCGATCTCGACGAACGTGGTCACGCCCAGCTCGTGCAGGGTCCGCACGCCGTCGGCGAAGCGCACCGCCTCGCGGACGTGCCGCACCCAGTACTCGGACGTGTACGACTCGGCCGGCCGGCCGGTGAGATTCGAGACCACCGGGATCCGCGGCTCACTGAACGTCAGACCGCGAACAACCTCTGCGAACTCCCCCAGCATCGGGTCCATCAACGGCGAGTGGAAGGCGTGACTGACCTTCAACCGGGACGTCTTGCGGCCTTGCTGCGCGAAGACCTCGGCGATGTCGAGAACGGCATCCTCGGAGCCGGAAAGCACGACGGACCGAGGCCCGTTGATCGCCGCGATGCCGACCTCGTCGGTCAGGTGCGGCAGCACTTCCGCCTCGGTGGCCTGGATCGCGACCATCGCCCCGCCGGCGGGCAGGGCCTGCATCAGTGCGGCACGCGCCGACACCAGCTTCGCCGCATCCTCGAGCGACAACACACCCGCCACATGAGCAGCCGCAATCTCACCCACCGAATGACCGGCCACATAGTCCGGCCGGATGCCCCACGATTCGAGAAGCCGGAACAGGGCGACCTCGACGGCGAACAA